>NZ_VFUS01000015.1:0-120139 GCF_006441005.1 Mesorhizobium sp. B2-5-3 | reverse complement strand
CCAGGACGGCGGAAGGCCCGCCGTCAACTGGAGATCGGCTGTTAGTTGTTGCCGAAGAGGTTGCGATCGGCACCCTGGACAGGCGTCTGGGCAGCCGGTTCCGACTTCTTGGTCGAAGCGGTGTACGAGCTGTCAACGGCGGTGGCCGCAGGGGCATTCGAACCATAATGGTCGCTACTAGCGAAGGCGCTGCCGGAAACAGCCAGAAGGGCGGCGGCAGTGAGAATGATCTTTTTCATTTTTTGATACTCCAGTATTTTTCCGTCCGTCTAGCGGCGTGTCTTGGGAGGAAATCGCGTCGTTCGGACAGCCCCGATGTGGGAAAGCCATACCGCCATTTCCAATCACGAAGTTTTTCCGTGTGGACCAAGTTTCCACCACTTGAAATTGTGCCAGAGCCTTCAACATTCGTTTTTTTCTGTTTACTATCAGTTGGTTATGCAAACACGTCGCGCGATCACCAACTGTGTCGAAGGCCCAGTGTTCACACCGTCCTGCACGCATCGTCAACAGAAACGAACCGTTCGGTTCGATTTTAGAGAGCGCTAATAGTCACTTTTCGAAACCGTTAACCTTTTTTGGCTCCGCCACGAGACGGAATCCGAGGCGGCGACCTGAGGCTTTCTGCCCCTGCAATGACGACCGCACCGTTTCCAATGCGTGTCGCGCGGCATGGATGCGATGTCGTTTTCATGCCGACGACAAGTCGGCGATCATGGTTAGATCCTGCCATCTCAGGTGCCGCCGCGTGACGACGAGGCGGAGAATTGGGAAGCCGGTCAGAATCCGGCGCTGCCCCCGCAACGGTGGTGGAGTTCAGGTCGCAACGGGAGACCACTGGGCAAAGGCCTGGGAAGGTGTCGCGACAGTCCGCAAGGACAGCTCCAGAGCCCGGAAACCAGCCTGAGATGTTGGACTCGACTGATCGCGGCGGGCGGTCAAGAGGCGGATGGTGCATGTCCGGCGCAAGCCGGCGCGCGGCTTGATCCTTCCTCTCTCCCCTCCGTTCAGTCCTTCAATGTGAGGACAGGACTTCAATGCGAGGACAGGACATGGATGCGCGCAACGACATGCTGAAACGGCTGCAAGGCCGCAGGGACGGCTTCTCACTCGAGCAGCCCTTCTACACCGACGCCGACTACTTCAAGCTCGACATGGAGCTGATCTGGTACCGCGACTGGCTGTTCATCGGCCATGATTGCGAACTGCCCAGGCCCGGCAGCTTCATTACGGTGCAGATCGGCGACTATCCTGTCGTGCTGGTGCGCGACCAGAAGGGCAACATCAACGCCTTCCACAATTCTTGCCGCCATCGCGGCAGCCGCGTCTGCAACACAGACAAGGGCACGGCGGCGAAGCTCGTCTGCCCCTACCATCAGTGGACCTATGAACTGGACGGCAGGCTGCTGTTCGCCAGGCAGATGGCCGAGGGCTTCGACAAGAGCCAGCTCGGCCTGAAGCCGGTCGCCTGCGAAAGCGTCGGCGGCTACATCTTCATTTGCCTCGCCGACGAGCCGGCGGATTTCGCGCCGATGCGGACGATGATCGAACCCTATTTGGCGCCGCACCGGCTGCGCGAAGCAAAGGTCGCCTTCGAGAGCACCATCGTCGAGAAGGGCAATTGGAAGCTGGTCTGGGAAAACAACCGCGAATGCTATCATTGCGCCGGCAACCATCCGGAGCTCTGAAGACCTTTCCTGAGGCGCCGACCGTGACCGGCGTGCAAGGCGCCGACAGCGATCCGGAGATGCTGGCGCACTGGGCCAAATGCGAGGCCGCCGGCCTGCCGAGCAGGTTCCGCATCGACCCGGCCGGACAATACCGTGCCACCCGCGCGCCGCTGCTGCGCGATGCCGTCAGTTACACGATGACGGGAAAACGCGCGATCAAGAAGAACCTGTCCGACAGCGTTGCCACCGACCGCATCGGCTCCTTGCTGCTCTATCACTATCCGACGACCTGGAACCACATCCTTGGCGACCACGCCGTCACCTTCCGCGTGCTGCCGATCAGCGCCACGAAAACCGCGGTGACGACCAAATGGCTGGTTCACAAGGACGCGGTCGAGGGCGTCGACTATGATCTCGCCGAACTCACCCATGTCTGGACCGAGACCAACGACCAGGACCGCCGCATCGTCGAGGAAAACGCCTTCGGCATCCTGTCGCCGGCCTATGAACCCGGCCCCTATTCCGAACTGCACGAAGGCGGCGTCATCCAGTTCGTCGACTGGTACGCGCGTTTCATCGGTCCGCGCCTCGCCGAAGACGGCCGGCCGGCCCTGCGCAGCGTTGCTTGAGAGGTGAGGGATGAATGCGATGACGGATCTCGGCCTCTATCGCCATCTCGATCAGATGGCGCCCTGGAACGACAGGCTCCAGGTGCTGGAAGTGATCGGCGTGAGCGACGAGGCGCCTGATGTAAAGACCTTCACCTTCCGCTCCGACAACCAGACCTGGTTCCGCTACAAGCCGGGCCAGTTCGTGACGCTGGAACTGCCGACAGCGGATGGGTTGCTGATGCGCACCTACACGCTGTCGTCTTCGCCTTCACGGCCATTCTCGATCGCGGTGACGGTGAAGGCGCAGGCCGGCAGCACCGGCACACGCTGGATGTTCGACCATTTGAGGCCTGGTTCGCACGTCAAGGCGTATGGGCCGGCCGGAGACTTTTCGCTGCACAGCCACCCGGCGGCCAAATATCTGTTCATCTCGGCCGGCTCCGGCGTGACGCCGATGATGTCGATGCTGCGCTGGCTGAATGACTGCGCGCCATGGACCGATATCGGCTTCGTCAACTGCGCCCGCCGCCCCGAAGAGATCATCTTCCGCAAGGAGCTGGAATTGCTCGGCAGCCGCATGCCCGGCCTGTCGCTCGGTTTCATGATCGAGGAGCGGTCGAGCCGGGAAGGCTGGTTCGGCCATATGGGCCGCATCGACGCCATCCGGCTGCCGCTTCTGGCGCCCGATTTCCGAGAGCGCGAAATCTTCTGCTGCGGCCCCGACCCCTTCATGCGTGCCGTGCGCGGCATGCTCGAAGCCGCCGGCTTCGACATGGCGAGATACCATCAGGAGAGCTTTGCAGCGCCGCTGGTGGAGGAAATCCCGGCGCCGTTCGCCTCGCCGACTGGAGACGGCGCAGCCATTCCTGTCGAAGCCGCGACGCCGATCCGGTTCTCGATTTCGGATGTCGATGCCGCATGCGTCGCCGGCCAGACGGTGCTGCAGACGGCGCGCGCCTCGGGAGTCAGAATCCCCGCCGCGTGCGAATTCGGCCTGTGCGGAACCTGCAAGGTCAAGAAGCTCTCGGGCGAGGTCGAGATGAGCCACAATGGCGGCATCCTCGATCACGAGATCGAGGACGGCTTCATTCTCGCCTGCTGCTCCAAGCCGCTTTCGGCGCTTGACATCGAGGCGTGACCGGCGGCGCTCGGCGGTCTGCAACGCCGCTTAAAGCGCGTCGCATGAGCCCATTTCGATGCGACACGCTTTGGAGCGAAATCCGACGGCCATTCAGGGAGTGATCAGCGTCACAGAAGGGAAATAAGTCCGGTAGCGGCCGATATCACGCGTCAGCAGCGGAAGGCGTCCGACGGCTGCGTGGGCGCCGATGAAAAAGTCAGGCAGCACGCCGGTCCTGGATCCTCCCGATCTGCGATATTGTGTAAATGCTTTTCCGGCAAGGAAGAGGGCTGCTCTTGGCATCGGAACCATTTCTAGACCGGCCGCCTCGACAAACGCCTCCAGATCCTCGATGCGTGCGTAGCGGACGGCAAGCTCGGCATAGACCGCATCATTGATCAACAACGGCCCATCGAGGCTCGCTGCCTCGAGATGGGCGACCGACCAATCCGCCCAGCTCGGATCGTCCGTAACAACGTCGAGCAGAACGTTGGTGTCGATGAGCGTCACCGTTCGGAACGCGTCAGCGCCATGATCGCGTCGGTCGTGAGCCCCTCGCCGGCATGGCCTCGCAACCTGGCGAAGCGGCTCGCCGGCTGCTTTTTGTCAGCACGGGTCAGCACCACGCTGCCATCGGCAGCGCGCCGGAAATCGACCTTGCTTCCCGGGACGATCTCCAGGAGATCGCGAACCGGTTTGGGGATGGTCACTTGTCCCTTCGCTGTAACGGTCGTCGCCATCTTCGTTCCTCGGTAATACCATGTCTCCCGAAGGTATTACCTTGCGGTCCGGATTTCAAGGCCTGAAGCGTCAATCCCCGGCCGGGAGGCGGGCTCGTCGACCGACAAGCCCGCCATCCCTGCATTCATGTCAACGCGATGTCTCAGCCATTGGCGAAGGGCACGGCGACATAGATCTGGGCATCGCCTCGTTCCACCAGCAGCAGCACCGATTTGCGGCCTGACTTGCCGGCCTGCGCGATCGCCTGCGTGGCCTGCCTGGCGCTCTTCACCGGCATCTGGTTGACGGCGATAATGATGTCGCCGGGCTGGACGCCGGAAGCCGCCGCCGCCTTGTTGGGATTGACCGCGGCGACCACCGCGCCACGCTGGTTGTCGGGGAGGTTCATCTGCTGGCGAATATCGGGCGTGATGTCCATCAGGCCGAGCCCGATCGCCGGCAGGCGGGCGCCCTGCCCGTTTCCCGGCGCGCCGGAATCACCAGATACCGACGCGGTCTGCGCATCGTCGCCATTGCGGCCGACGTCGACGGAAAGCTGCATGGTTTTGCCATTGCGCCAGACGTCGAGCGTTTCCTTCTTGCCGGGCGAGACATCGGCGACGGCACGCGACAGGTCCTTGGGATCCTTTATCTCCTGGCCGGCGAAGCCGGTGATGAGGTCCCCCGTCTGGATGCCGGCCGCGGCCGCCGGCGAGCCCTCGGTGACCGAGGAGACCAATGCGCCGCCGGGGTGATCGAGACCTATGGCACTGGCAACGTCCGGGGTCACCGGCTGGATCTGGACGCCAAGATAGCCGTATTCGATTTCGCCGCCCTTCATCAGCTTGGCGACCACCTTTTGCGCCTGGTCGGACGGAATGGCGAAGCCAACGCCGACGCTGCCGCCATTCGGCGAATAGATCGCGGTGTTGATGCCCACGACGTTGCCGCTCACATCGACCAGCGGACCGCCAGAGTTGCCGTGGTTGATCGGCGCGTCGATCTGGATGAAATCGTCGAACGGCCCGCTGTGGAGGTCGCGGCCGCGCGCCGAGACAATACCTGAGGTGACCGTGGTGCCGATGCCGAACGGATTGCCGAAGGCCAGCACTTGATCGCCCGGCATCAACTTATCGGAATCTCCCCATTTTACCGTCGGCAGGGGCTTGTCGGCCTTGATCTTGATCACCGCAAGGTCGTTCTTGGCGTCGCGGCCGACCAGCTTGGCGGGAAGCTCTGTACCGTCGTCAAGCGTCACCTTGATCGAGCTCGCGCCGTCGATGACATGGTTGTTGGTGACGATGGTGCCGTCGGCGCCGACGATAAAGCCGGATCCGAGCGCTTCGGCGCGCTGCGACTGCTGCGGCGGCGCTTTCGGCCCGGGCACGCCCTGGTCGCCGAAGAACTGGCGGAAATAATCGTCGAAAGGCGAGCCGCCGCCGTCCAGGGGCGAGGCATCGCTCATGGCGTCCGGTTGCCCCTTCATGACGGTCGTAACCGTCACCACGGCCGGCTTGTCGGCTGCCACGATGGGGGCAAAGGAGCCGTTCGGGGCCCTTACGCCGGCTACGGGGGTCTGTGTCGTACCGACGGCGTTGCGGACGTCGTTCGGGCTTTCGGCGAAGGAGGCCACGATGGGAGAAATGATCAGCGCAGCGCCCAGCAGGGCCGCGACGCGATGTCTACGAAGAATGCTTATGGGTGACATGGTCGTTCTGTCCGGGCGAGAGTTGAACCTGGGCCGCGGATGGTTCGGGGAAAAACACCCGTCGGCTGTCGACAGCCGGATTGCCTGTCTCGCCGCGCATGGCAGCCGGCCGGATCGACAAACCAGCATCTAGGGCGCGGATTGGCCCGATTTAGGGTTTTCGGGCGACCTTACGAAGATTTAATTTTAGAGCCGGCTTATGGACCAGCCGCTCGGCTGAGATAGGCCGAGGCGATCTCGCGCATGCGCTCGCCGTCGAAACTCGGGCCGTGACCGCCATGGCCGATGCGGATCGGCAGGTCGAGCAGACGCCGCATGGTGAGGCAATAGGCCGACTTGTCGGAGTCTGGCAGGTCGTCGATCAGCCGGTCGTCATAGATGGCGTCGCCGCTGAAGAAGAGGCCGTCTGCTTCGTCGAACAGCGCGATCGAATCCGGCGAATGCCCGGGCAGATGCAGCACGCGGAAGCGGCGGTCGCCGAGATCGACGACATCACCCTCGTCGAGGGTGCGCGTCAGCGGCGCTGGCGGGATCTTGTAATCCGCAGCCTTCCAGCCCGGTGCCGGCAGTCGCGAGACGGCGCCGTCGAGGTCGTGGAACATGTAGGCGTAGGTCGCCGCCTCATCCATGTTCTCGAACTGCGCGGCACTCACCCTGGGTCCCGCGCGCAGCGCGAATTCATGCAGCGAGCCGACATGATCGAGATGGATGTGGGTGGCGACGACGATGAGCGGTTTGCCGGCCCGGGTTTCGATCTCCGGCGCCAGCGGGCAGATGCCCATGCCGGTATCGACCAAAAGGTCGGCGTCGCGGCCGGTGAGATGCCAGATGTTGGCGCGCACATAGTCATGCACGAACGGCTCGGTCAGCATCGTCGTCTTCTCGTCGACGATGCTCCTGCTGAACCAGTTCTCCATCAGAAGCGGCCCGGCATCAGGTGTGAGCCTCGCATCAGGTGTGATCCTGGAATCAAGTATGGTCCCGACATCAGACGAAGGGCTTTCCGACCTTGTATTTTTCCGGCACCAGCCGCTTCAGGTAAGCCATGCCGGCGTCGGACAGATGGTTGGCGTCCGGCTTCATGAAGTTCTCGGGCATGTGACGGGTCTTGCCGGCCACGTTCTTCAGCGGCACCTTCTTCAGCACGGTTTTGGTGCCGTCATATTGCAGCGCCACGGAGCCGCCGCCCTGTTCGGCCACGGTGACCGCAAACGCTCCCGCGTCGAACGCCTCCTGCGCGTCGACGGCGCTGATGGCGCCGACATAGCCGCGCGGCATGTAGCCCAGCGCATCGACGCGGGCGCGCTTGCCCGGCAGCCCTTCGGCGAGCGCCCGCTCGAGTGCCGCCGGCAGGTCGCTGCCCGATAGCTTGACATTGCCATGCTGGTCGCGCTCCAGCTTCTCGGGCGGGACCAGGCTTTCAACCAGCGCCTTGCCGTCGGCGGTGCTCACCCCTTCCGAAACGGCGACGATGCAGCGCTTGTGGCGGTCGAGCGTGGCGCGCACGTCCTCGATGAAGGCTGTGGCCGAGAACGGCCGCTCCGGCACGTAGACGAGATGCGGACCACTGTCGGGATCGAGCTGCCAAGCCGCGGCCGCGGCCGTGAGGAAGCCGGCGTGCCGGCCCATGACGATGCCGACATAGATGCCGGGCAGAGCGCGGAAATCGAGATCGACGGACAGGAAAGCGCCGGCGACGAACTCGGCCGCCGAGATGAAACCCGGCGTGTGGTCGTTCTCCTCGAGATCATTGTCGATGGTTTTGGGCGCATGCACGAACGCGATCTTGCCCCCGGCGGCATCGGTCAGGATCTGCTGCGTGCCCGACGTGTCATTGCCGCCGATGTAGATGAAGGCATCCGCGCCGGCCTTCTTCAGGCCGTCGAGGACGACCTCGCAATAGGCTGCATCCGGTTTGTCGCGCGTCGAGCCAAGGGCCGCGCTCGGCGTTCCGGCGATCAGCCGCAGGCGGTCTTCCGGGACGGCGGAGAGGTCGATATAATTGCCGTCGCGGATACCGCGCACGCCGTGGATGGAGCCCAGGACCTTGGCGCCGGGATGCCGCTTGCGGATCTCCAGCGTCGCCCCGACCACGGTCTGGTTGATGACGGCCGTCGGGCCGCCGCCCTGCGCGATGACGAAAGTTCCGGCCATTGGTGAAATTCTCCCGGGCGATTGGATTTCAGGCACCTTCGCCTGTCTTTGGCCATCGCGCAACGGCAGAAACGACCGGCCGCGCCAGCGGCCGCGAGGTGAGGCTTGAGCTAGACGACGACGACCGGGTTCTTCTTGGAAACGCGGCTGTAGAGGTCGATGATGTCCTGGTTGATCAGGCGCACACAGCCCGACGACATGGCCTGGCCGATGCTCCACCATTCGGGCGAGCCATGGATGCGGTAGCCGGTGTCCTTGCCGTCCTGATAGATGTAGAGGGCGCGCGCCCCGAGCGGGTTGGTGAGGCCGCCGGGCTGGCCGCCCTGCCATTTTACCAATTCCGGCTTGCGGGCGATCATTTCCGGCGGCGGGGTCCAGGTCGGCCATTCCCGTCCGTACTGGATGTTGGCGCGGCCGGACCAGCGGAAGCCGTCCTTGCCGATGCCGACCCCGTAGCGGATGGCGTCGCCCCCCGGCTGGACGAGGTAGAGCATGCGCTCATTGAGATGAACGACGATGGTGCCGGGCGCTTCGCCCGTCTGGTCGACGACGATCTGGCGGCGGAATTCCGGCTTGATCTTGAGGTAGGGCACCTCGGGCACGTTGAAGCCGCCGTCGCTCAGGGACGCGTACATCAGGTCGGGGCTGGTGACGTTCTTGTCGACGCTGATGCTCGGCCGGATCGGCCGCACAGAGCCGGTGACCGTGTCGTCGAGCTCAAGCGCCGGCAGGCCGCCGCCCGAAGTCGAGCAGCCGGCGGCGCCAAGCAAGGCCAACGCCCCTGCCCCGGATAAAACGGCGCGGCGGGAGACAAGACTATCGGTTTCGATTGCGTCGCCGTTTCGCGGCGGCCTCAGACCTTGCGGCAACTCACGCATGTACCCAAACCCTACGCTGTCGGCGGGAAGCACGGTCCGGCCGGATGACGAGCATTTTCATCATTCATGGTTGATAAAGCGTGAAGGCCTTGCGCTGCCTGCATTTGCGAACAGGCTGGGCGCCATTGCGCCCTCTCCGGTATCGCCAACCAGCGTGCCCTGCACGAAATCACCTCGGGCGGGTCATAGTCCCGGCGCCAGCGTGTCAAAAGCGGGGGCCCCCATGTGCAAGACCTGAAAGATCAACCTCGAGCTTCTCGCCGAGATCGTGAACCTGTCGGGCGGCTCGACTGACGCCGAACTGCCGTTGGGGGGGGTAGAAACAAACCGCTTTACATTCTCCTGGACCGAAGGATTTATCCTCTTCTTTGAGCTCAAAGGAGACGAGCATGTCCTTCGAAAACTGGGCCGCCTTCGCTGCCGCGTCGACCATCCTCCTAGTCATTCCGGGACCGACCATCCTTCTGGTCGTGTCCTATGCCCTCGGCCAGGGATGGCGCACCGCACTGCCGATGGCCGTCGGCGTGGCGCTGGGCGACTTCACGGCGATGACCTTGTCCATGCTGGGCATCGGCGCCCTGCTGGCAGCTTCGGCCACCGTCTTCACGATCCTGAAGCTGATCGGCGCTGCCTATCTGGTCTATCTCGGCGTAAAACTGTTCCGGGCCGGCGGCGCGCTCAAGGCCGAGCCGCGCACCGATGCCGTGTCCTCCGCCAGGATGATGGGGCATGCCTGGCTGGTCACCGCGCTCAACCCGAAAAGCATCACCTTCTTCGTCGCCTTCCTGCCGCAGTTCCTCGACCGGCACGCCGATTTCTGGACGCAGATGCTGATCTTCGAGACGACCTTCCTGGCGCTCGCCTTCGCCAATGCCTTCGGCTACGCGCTGATCGCGTCGCGAGCGCGCAACCTTGTGCGCAACCCTAGGGCGATCCGCGTCTTCAACCGCACCGGCGGCACGCTGCTGGTTGGCGCCGGCATCGCCACAGTGGCGATGCGTTCAGGGAATTGAACAAGGGGGATTCGCTCAACGCACAGCGTTAGCGCTGCCCCTCACCTGCCTGCCGGCGGATGAGGGGCGGCGTCGACTTTACGCACGAAAACAGCGCCAGCTTCGCCGTCTCACCACTTGATGCTGACGCCGAGATTGCCCTCAAGGATGCGCCGCTTGTCACCGCCGAGATTGGTGGTGTAGTCGCCGGTGGCGAAGAGGCTGACCTTGTCCGTCACCTTGGCGGTCACGCCGCCGCCGAATTCGAACGAGGTCGAGCGGCTTTCGGTCGAGATGTCGGTGGTGTCGAAGTTGACGTGATCCGTGCCACCGGAACCGTGCCAGAGATTGGCCTTGAGGTAAGGTTGCAGCACGGTGCCGTTCAATGTCGTCTCGCCCTGCAGGCGCAGGCCGAGGCGTCCGGTGACGTTGTCGTCGAGATCGAAGGAAACCGACGCGAAGCGATCCTCGGCATCGTCGAGCGATAGATGCTGCCAAATCAGTTGCGCCTGCGGTTCGAGCGTCCAGCCTTGCGCCAGCGCGATCGGGTAGCCCCCTTCCAGCGAAGCGGTGACGCCGGTTCCCTTGACATCGATGCCGATGTCGCGGGTCGAGGTCGCATCGCCGCTGAAAAAAGTGGCCATGACGACCCCGTCCAGGTACCAGCCCCCGGGACCGATACGGGTCCAGTAGCCGCCGACGCTGGTGCCGCCGAGATCGATGTCGCCGACGCCCAGATCGTTCTGCCCCAGCGCCTGGCCGCGCACATCGCCGTTCATGGTGGCATAGGCGATGAACAGGCCGGCACGATCGACGCCACCTGAAGCGGTTTCCTGGCCAAACACGTCGAAGCCGCCCTGGAACCCGAACAAGGTGCCGTCGAACGACGGCGAAACCGTTCCCGACCAGCCCATCTTCGCGTCCTGGCCGAAGATACGGCCCCAGACCGGAGAGAGTTCGGTGTTTGACAACAGGCTCTGTTCGCCTCGCCGTTCATGGAAAGTACCAAGTGTCGTCATCGCCAGATGCTCGGCCACCGGCGGAACCGCCGAATAGACCGGGACCTCGACACGGTAGAGCAGGATCTCCTCCCCTGCCGCGGGCGTCGGAAGATCGGGCACCGCAGTCGGGACGGGCGGGGGCGGCGGTGGCGGATCAGCCGCCGGTGCCGCCGGCGGGGGTGGCGGGGGCTGGAGCTCCGGATCGCCGGCCTGCACCGGCGGCGTCGGATCGACCGGCGGATTTTTGACGTCGCCTTCGGACGGCACGGGCACGTGCGGCAGTTGGGAAGGCGGCGGCGGCGGCTCGGTTGCCGGAGGTTCGGGCTCGGGCGCCGCCGTCGGTCCGATCCCCGGCGGCGCTGCGGCCGGCGATGTCGGCGTTATCAACGACGAGCGCAGATACCAGTTCTCCGCGCTGCCTGCGGTGACGCCACCCTTGAACAGATAATATTCGAAGGCGCCCGCCGCGACCGGCGCGTCGAGCGCGAAGGCGCTGGCGCTGGAGGTGGCGCCATTGACCGCCTGGACGACCATGATGCCGTCCTGCGTCGTCTCGGCACCCGTGCCGCCGACATTGACCACCCCGATGCCGGTCGAGCCGGAAGCCGTGCCGCCCGACAGCACCAGCCTGTCCGAGGCCGAGGAATCATCGCCGAGTTCCGTCTGGATGAGCAGCAGGCCGCCAAGCCCGGTGTAATTGCCCGAAATCGTCAGCCGATCCGTCGCGCCTGTACTGCCATTGGTCAGGTCGATGCGGCCGGCATTGACGACGTCCGCAAGCTGGCCCGCCGTAAAGGCCTGTATCGACGCGTTGAAGCCGCCGCCATAGAGCGTGCTTGCCGCATCGACGCTGAGCGAGCCCGTGCCGGTGCCGCTGTCTCCCAGCACCAGATTGCCGTCCAGCGTGAGTTCGGTGTCGTTGGTGGCGTCGATGCTCTCCCAGTTCTGCACCCGGCTGATGCCTTTGAGCTTGACGTTGTCGAAACTCAGCGTGTCGGTGCCGAGGCCACCATTCAGCGCGTCGGCGCCGCCCATATTGGAATTGGTCAGGTTGCTCAGCTTTGCCGTGTCGTTGTCGGCGCCGAGGTCGACGGCGCCATAGATGATGCCGCCGCCGTCCCAGACGAAACTGTCGGCGCCGAAGCTCGTCAGCACGTCGCCGCCGACCGTGCCGCCGGTAATCGTCACGCTGTCATTGCCGCCGCTGACACTGATGTTGCCGCCGATCGTGCCGCCCGAAAGGATGATCGTGTCCTTGTCGAAGCCGGTGACCAGGTTGCGGTCGATGGTGCCGCCGGACATGTTGAAGTAGTTCTGGTCGAGCTTCATGTTGACGCGGCCGATGCGGCCGCCCGTCATCACCGCATGGTCGCCGTCGTCGAAGAAATCGACGATGCGTCCGTCCGTCATGGTGAAGGTGTCGAGGCCATCACCCTGGTTAAGTGAACCGATCTGGCCGCCGCTTATGTTGAAGTCGTCTATGCCCGAGCCCTGCTGCACATTGCCGATGACGGTGCCAGCGCCGATGGTGAAGAAATCGGCGCCACCGCCCTGGTCGACCGTGCCGGTGATGGTACCGGATTGCATGTTGATGCGGTCCGAACCAACGCCGAAGGTGACATTGCCGCTCACCTGGCCGGTGCCGCCGGCGGGAAAGGTGAGCGTGTTGTCGCCGTTCAGATCGTTGAGGCTGCCGCCCGAATCGCCGCTGTCGCAGATGAAGGTGTCGTTTCCGGCGGTCGGAACGAGCAGGCATGCGGCGAAGGCGGCGGAATTGGGCAGCAACGCCAGCGACGTCGCGGCAAAAACGCCAAGCATTCGAGGAAGAAACATCACCGGCATATGCCGTTTCAGAACAACTAATTTAGCGATGTCTTCCGAATCGCCATTCGGAAGCCTGTTTTCAAAGCGCCGCACCGCGTCCCTCCAAGATTCGCGATTGCAAGCCCCCACCCTACGCCGCAATGAAGACACAATTCGTTCCGTTTTACAAAGCCTAATCTGCCCGTCATGGTTGATGAACTGGAAAACGGGCCGGACAGAGCTGTGCTTTGATTGAGCCAGAATTGGTGCTTGGCGTGCGTCTCGCCAACCCTCCAAAGCGTGTTGGTGGCGGCGCGTACGCTGGCGCGGCCACACAGCCCGCCGTCGGCGTTGTTTTCGTGATGCGCGGCCGATTGTCAGAGAATTGACCCGCGGCGGATCTTGGCTTAAAAACTGCCTCGGCCAGATTTTTTCGAGATCCGAAAAAAATAATGGCAAGGGAGGAAAACATGTATCTCGGCCTCGACCTTGGCACGTCCGGCGTCAAGGCGCTGCTGATCGATGCCGAACAGACCGTCATCGGTTCCGGCCATGGCGCGCTCGACGTTTCGCGGCCGCATCCCGGCTGGTCCGAACAGGATCCAGCCCACTGGCTACGCGCCTGCGAAGACGCGATTGCCGAACTGAAGGCCTCCCATCCCTGGCAGTTCGCGGCGGTGAAAGGCATTGGCCTATCCGGTCAGATGCATGGCGCCACCTTGCTCGATGCCTCTGACAAGGTGCTGCGCCCCTGCATTCTGTGGAACGATACGCGCAGCCATGCCGAGGCAGCCGCGCTCGACGCCGATCCGCGGTTTCGCGAGCTGACCGGCAACATCGTCTTTCCCGGTTTCACCGCGCCGAAGCTCGCCTGGGTGAAGAACAACGAACCCGCCATTTTCGCCAAAGTGGCCAAGGTGCTGCTGCCCAAGGATTTCCTGCGGCTGTGGCTGACCGGCGAACATATTTCGGAAATGTCGGACTCGGCTGGCACTTCCTGGCTCGACGTTGGGAAGCGGCGCTGGTCCGCCGACCTGCTCGCGGCCACGTCGCTCGACGAAAAGCACATGCCATCCCTGGTCGAGGGTACGCAGAAGGCCGGTGGGCTGCGCGGCGAGCTGGCGTCGAAATGGGGCGTCGAAGCCGGCATCCCGATTGCCGGCGGCGCCGGCGACAATGCGGCTTCCGCCTGCGGCATGGGCACGGTCCGTGCCGGCCATGCGTTCGTGTCTCTGGGCACGTCAGGCGTGCTGTTTGCCGCCAATGCCTCCTATCTGCCCAACCCGGCAAGCGCGGTCCACACTTTCTGCCATGCGCTGCCTGACACCTGGCATCAGATGGGCGTCATCCTGTCGGCCACCGATTCGCTCAATTGGCTGTCCGAGATTACCGGCAAGGGCGCAGGCGAGTTGACATCGGAACTGGGCGATACACTGAAGGCGCCGACCGGCGTGTCCTTCCTGCCCTATCTCTCGGGCGAGCGCACGCCGCACAATGATTCCGTCATTCGCGGCTCCTTTACCGGACTGGCGCATGAATCGAGCCGCGCCGTCCTGACCCAGGCCGTGCTGGAAGGCGTGGCCTTCGCCTTTCGCGACAGCCTCGAGGCGTTGAAGACTGCGGGCACGAGCTTGATGCGTGTGACGGCGATCGGCGGCGGCTCGCGCTCGCGCTACTGGCTGAAGGCCATCGCCACCGCGCTTCAGCTGCCTGTCGACATTCCCGCCGACGGCGATTTCGGCGCCGCCTTCGGCGCCGCCCGGCTCGGCCTGATCGCAGCGACGGACACTGATCCGCTCGATGTCTGCACGGCGCCGAGGACCGATGCAACGATCGAACCGGATGCCGGCTTGGATGGTGCATTTGCCGATGCCTACCAGCGCTACCGCGGGCTTTATCCGGCGATCAGGGCGGCAACGGCGTGAGCAGGCGCCACGCGCGCCCCTCTGCCCTGCCGGGCATCTCCCCCTCTAGGGGGAAGATCGGCAGCTTTGGCGGCTACGCTAGCCTTGCAAGGCCGGAGGTTGGCGAAGGTATAAAAATCAGCCAATCTCCCCCCTTGAGGGGGAGATGGCCGGCAGGCCAGAGGGGTGCGCCTGGCGCCTACCTTAGCCGTGAAGCCTCACTGCGCCGGCACCTTGTCGAGGAAGCCGGTGATGCTCTTCAGGCGGCCGTTCTCGATGACGCCGATATCGGTGCCTTCGATGATGGACGGTGTGCCCTCCGGGCCGAGGTTCCAGGAAAAGCGGATTTTGTCGGCAAACCCGTCCGGTGTGCCTTTCAGCGAGAAGCGGAAGCCGGCAAAGCGCTGCTGCACGCCGTCGATCAGCGCCGCGACGCCTTCATGGCCGTCGCCCTGCATGATGGGATCGCGATAGCTGACGTCTTCGGTGAAAGTCGCCTTGAGCAGCGCCTGACGGCGCGCGGCGTCGCTCTCGTTCCAGGCGGTGATGTAGCTTTCGGCGATCTTGTTGAGATCGGTCATGATCTGTCTCCTTCGTTGGCTTTGACATGACCCTTTTCACCCAACGGACGAACGGAACCAATTACGCCTGAGGTAATCAGGCGGAGCCATTTCGGAGAGGAAGGAAATCCATGAGCAGCGGCTTTTTCTGCGACATCCAGAAGATCAAATATGAGGGGCCGGACTCGGCCAATCCGCTGGCTTACCGGTTCTACAACCCGGACGAGCTGGTGGCCGGCAAGCGGCTGGAAGACCATCTGCGCTTCGCCGTCGCCTACTGGCATTCCTTCGCCTGGCCGGGCGGCGATCCGTTCGGCGGCCAGACCTTCGATCGGCCGTGGTTCCCCAAGGCCGGCGGCATCGACACGATGGAACTGGCAAAACTGAAAGCAGACGTCGCCTTCGAGATGTTCTCGCTGCTCGGCGCGCCCTATTTCTGCTTCCACGATGCCGACGTGCGGCCCGAGGGCAAGGATTTTTCGGAAAGTTCCGCGCGCCTCGACGAGATCGCGGACTATTTCGCCACCAAGATGAAGCAGACTGGCGTCAAGCTCTTGTGGGGCACGGCGAACCTGTTCTCGCACCGCCGCTTCATGTCGGGCGCCGCGACAAACCCCGATCCGGATGTGTTTGCCTATGCGGCGGCGACGGTGAAGAGCTGCATCGACGTCACCAAGCGGCTGAAGGGTGAGAACTATGTGCTTTGGGGCGGACGTGAGGGCTATGAGACGCTGCTCAACACCGACCTTGCCCGCGAGCAGGAGCAGGCCGGCCGTTTCCTCAACCTCGTCGTCGACTACAAGCACAAAATCGGCTTCAAAGGCACGATCCTGATCGAGCCGAAGCCGCAGGAACCCACAAAACACCAGTACGACTACGATGTCGCGACCGTCTATGGCTTCCTCAAGCGCTTCGGCCTGGAGAAGGAGGTCAAGCTCAACATCGAGCAGGGCCACGCCATCCTCGCCGGCCATTCCTTCGAGCACGAGCTGGCGTTGGCCAATGCGCTCGGCATCTTCGGCTCGATCGACATGAACCGCAACGACTACCAGTCGGGCTGGGACACCGACCAGTTCCCCAACAATGTGCCGGAGATGGCCCTGGCCTATTACCAGGTCCTGCAGGCGGGCGGCTTCAAGACCGGCGGCACCAATTTCGACGCCAAGCTGCGCCGCCAGTCGCTCGATCCGCAGGACCTGCTGATCGGCCATATCGGCGGCATGGATGCCTGCGCGCGCGGCCTGAAGGCAGCCGCCAAGATGGTCGAAGACAAGGCGCTGTCGGCTCCACTCGCCGAGCGCTACGCAGGCTGGAACAGCGGCGAGGCCAAGGCGATGCTTGCCGGCAAGCGCACGCTGGAGGACATCGCCGAGCGCGTGGTGAAGAAGAAGATCGAACCGCAGCCGCGCTCCGGCCGTCAGGAACTGCTGGAAAACATCGTCAACCGCTACGTGTAAGGGATGAAAGGCGGGCGGCGGCTCGTTCAGCCGCCGCTCCGCTTACCCACGCCGCTTCGCGGGGAGAAGTTCCCGGCGTCGCGCTTATTTGCCTGCCGCCCTGTTCGCCATTGAACGGAAAAGGTGCCGGCGGGCGGACGAGGGTGGCGCCGAGACCGGGTGAAGGGCTTTGCGCCAGTGCGGAATCGACGACAAGGTTTTGCCCACTGACGCCCCTCAATCGCCTCTCTCTTGCCTTCAAACTGCCGTCACGAATCTCCTATAAGAAGGTGCTCGTGGCGGGAGAGGAAGAAGGAGGCGAACCGATATGCAGAACGAACGTGAAATCGACGCCCTGCTCTCAAATGGCGAAGCCGGGTCGATCATCGACCGGCTGATGGCAATGCCGCATCCGAAGGATGGTGCGCGCCGCTCCAACGAATGGGACCGCGCCGTTGCCAGCCGTTTCGAGACCCATCTGGCAAGACAGATGCGCTCGCAGATCGACGGCGGCAGCGACCGGCAGAACGCTGCCTGATCAACCGCTTCCCACCCTCGGGTCAAGCCCGTGGGCATGCTTTGGACGACATGTACATCAACCCCGGCGTAGCCTGACCGGGGCTTCACCGAAAGCTCTTGAAAACGCCCTCGAAAATGCCGCGGCGGATGAAAATCCGGTCCGCCCGGCAATGTCGGCCATGGCCACTCTGGTGTCGATCACCAGCCGCCGCGCAGCGCCCAGGCGCAGCCTGAGATAGTAGGCGCCGGGCGTCTCGCCGATCGACTTGCGGAAGATGCTCTCCAGTGTCCGCGCCGTCACCCCGGCGCGCTTTGCCACGGCGGCGACCGTCAACGGCCGGTCGACATGCGCTTCCATCAGCCGGATGGCTTGCGCCAGGCGCGGATCATAGCCGTCGAGCCGGCCAAGCGAGACCAGGGGCTGAGCGTCGGTGGCCGCACGGGCCTGATCGTAGATGAAGACGCTGGCCACATCGAGCGCCACGGCCATGCCGAGGCGGGTGCGAACGAGGTGCAGCATCAGGTCGAAGGTGGGCGAGGCGCCACCGGAGGTGAAGACCGGCCCGTCGATGACGTAACGGTCGGGGCGGACGTCGACGCCCGGAAAGGCCGACGAGAAATCCTCCATGTCTTCCCAGTGGGTGGTGGCGCTGCGGCCTTCGAGCAAGCCGGCCCGCGCGACCAGCCATGTACCGGCCTCGACGCCGCCGCAGGCGCGCGCCGAACGGGCGGCGCGGCGCAGGCCCGAGAGCAGAGCCGACGTCGCATAATTCTGCGTGCCGAAACCGGCGACGACGACAAGAACGTCGGTCGGTTCGGCCGCGTCGAAGCGGCCGCTGACCGCCACTGGCAGGCCGCAAGTGGTGACCGGCGCCTCGCCGGTTACGGAAACCAGCTTGAAATCGAACAATGTCTCGCCGGAGATGCGGTTGGCGGCGCGCAGCGGGTCGACCGCCGAGGCCACGCACATGATGGACGAGCCGGAAAACACCAGCATCGTCACCTTGAGCGGCAGACGCTCGGCGCGAAAGATCGTCAGTTTTTCGCCTTTAGTCATGGAAGCTTCGTAAAACGCAAAGCAGTTTTCGGCAAGTCGGGCGATGCTTGGCGCCTGTTTCGACTGGGAGGAGAGTTCCATGCCGCTTGCGATGAACCGTGAGGTTTTCATTACCTGTGCCGTGACCGGGTCCGGCGGCACGCAGGACCGCAGCCCGCATGTGCCGCGCTCGCCCAAAGAGATCGCCGATTCGGCCATCGACGCGGCCAAGGCGGGGGCGGCGATCGTGCATTGCCATGTGCGCGATCCCGAGACCGGCAAGCCCAGGCGCGACGTTCATCTCTACCGCGAGGTGACCGAGCGCATCCGCGAGGCAGACGTCGACGTGGTGCTGAACCTCACCGCCGGTATGGGTGGCGACATGGTGTTCGGCTCGCCCGAAGCGCCGCTGCCGCTGAATGAAAAGGGCACCGACATGGGCGGCGCCACCAACCGCATGGAGCATGTGCGCCAGTGCCTGCCGGAGATCTGCACGCTCGACTGCGGCACCATGAACTTCGCCGAGGCCGACTATGTCATGACCAACACGCCCGGCATGCTGCGTGCCATGGGCGGCATGATGACCGCGCTCGGCGTCAAGCCGGAGATCGAGGCCTTCGACACAGGCCATCTGTGGTTCGCCAAGCAGTTGGTCGAGGAACAGGTTCTGAAGCCGGATGCGCTTGTGCAGCTTTGCATGGGCGTGCCGTGGGGGGCGCCCGACGACCTCAACACCTTCATGGCGATGGTCAACAACGTGCCGTCGACATGGAACTGGTCGGCCTTTTCGATCGGCCGCAACCAGATGGCCTATGCCGCGGCGGCGGTGCTGGCGGGCGGCAATGTCCGGGTCGGGCTCGAGGATAATCTCTGGCTCGACAAGGGCGTGCTTGCCACCAACGCGCAGCTGGTCGAACGCGCCGCCAGCATCGTCACCAATCTCGGCGCCAGGATTCTGGGGCCGGAGGAGGTGCGCAGGAAGCTCAACCTCACCAAGCGGCCGCCGATCGCGGCATAGAGAGGGGAGCTTCAGATGGCCACCGTCAAATTCACCGCAATGAAGGATGGCGACAAGGACGACTACGAATTCCTGACCGCCCATGAAATCGACTATGCCGCCAAAACCGGTGATCGGTTGCTGGAAGCCCTGGTTCAACTCGACGAGGGCCTTTCCGGCTACAAGATCACCCGGCTCGGCCATTCGCTGCAGGCGGCAACACGCGCCTGGCGCGACGGCGCCGACACCGACTGGATCGCCTGCGCGTTGCTGCACGACATCGGCGACATCTACGCACCCTACAACCACGACGAATACGCCGCGTCGATCCTGAAGCCTTTCGTGCGCGAACAATGCACCTGGGTGGTGGAGAAGCACGGCGATTTCCAGCGCCTCTACTATGCCCATCATCTTGGCGGCAACCGCCATGCGCGTGACCGCTTCGCCGGTCATGCCTATTTCGACGATTGCGACCAGTTCTGCGAGCGCTGGGACCAGTCGAGCTTCGACCCCGACTACGAGACGCTGCCGATCGAGTTCTTCAGGCCATTCGTGCTCGAAGTCTTTGTCCGCAGGGCCTACGACCCCGCCATTATCCGCGCCGGCGAGCGCGTGCCGCTCACCGATCCCGAAACAGCCAAGACAAGAACCGGAGCCTGACCATGAGCATCATCAACAAGGCGGCCGCCATCGGCGGCGGTGTCATCGGCGCAGGCTGGGTGGCGCGCCTGCTCTTGAATGGCATCGACGTGTCGATCTTCGACCCTGATCCCGAGGCCTCGCGCAAGGTCTCAGAAGTGATGAAGGGCGCGCGCCGCGCCTACAAGCAGATGGTTCCGGACGGCCTGCCGAAAGAAGGCAGGCTGACCTTCGCCAAGACCATCGCCGAGGCGGTAGCCGATGCCGATTTCATCCAGGAGAGCGTGCCGGAACGGCTCGACCTCAAGCACAAGGTCCTGTCCGAGATCGATATCCACGCGCCGGCCAACGCCATCGTCGGCTCGTCCACATCAGGCATCAAGCCGACCGACATGCAGGTGGCGATGAAAAAACACCCGGAGCGGCTGGTCGTCGGCCACCCGTTCAACCCGGTCTATCTCCTGCCGCTGGTCGAGATCGTCGGCGGCGACCAGACATTCCCCGAGGCGGTCGAAGTCGCCAAGGAGATCTATGCCTCGATCGGCATGAAGCCTGTCGTCATCCGCAAGGAGATTGAAGCCTTCGTCGGCGACCGACTGCTGGAAGCCGCCTGGCGCGAGGCGCTGTGGCTGATCAAGGACGGCATCTGCACCGTCGAGGAACTGGACGACATCATGCGCTATGGCTTTGGCCTGCGCTGGGCGCAGATGGGTATGTTCCAGGTCTATCGCGTCGCCGGCGGCGAAGCCGGCATGCGCCACTTCATGGCGCAGTTCGGCCCCTGCCTGAAATGGCCGTGGACCAAGCTGATGGACGTACCGGAGTTCAACGACGAGCTGGTCGACCTGATCGCCACGCAGTCGGACGACCAGGCGCATGGCCTGTCGATCCGCGAACTGGAAAAGATCCGCGACGACAATCTGGTCGCCATCATGGATGCGCTCTCGAAGCAGAACAAGGGCAAGGGCTGGGGAGCCGGCGCCCTGCACAGGGACTATACGAAGCAGTTGGCCAAGCTGGCGGCGACAAAGCCGGCCGCCTCCAAGGCGGCCGAGAAGGCGAGGGCATCGAAGCCGGTGAAGAAAGCCGAAAAACCGAAGAAAAAGAAGAAAGGCTGAGACCATGGATTTCGGTCTGTCGGAGGAACAAAAGCTCATTGTCGAGACGACGCGCGCCTTCGTCGAGAATGAGCTTTACCCCCATGAGCGCGAGGTCGAGCGCACCGGCGTGCTGCGCCGCGAATTGATCGAGGAGCTAAAGGCCAAGGCGATCGAAGCCGGTCTCTATGCCGCCAACATGCCGGCCGATGTCGGCGGCGCGGGGCTCGATACGGTGACCTGGCTGCTCTACGAGAAGGAACTCGGCCGCGCCAACTACGCGCTGCACTGGACCTGCGTCGCGCGCCCCTCCAACATCCTTTTGGCCGGCACGCCGGAGCAGCGCGAAAAATATCTGTTCCCGTGCATCCGTGGCGAGAAATGGGATTGCCTGGCGATGACCGAGCCGGGCGCCGGCTCCGATCTGCGCGGCATGAAGGCGACCGCCGTGCAGGACGGCGACGACTGGGTATTGAACGGCACCAAGCACTTTATCTCCCACGCCGACCTCGCCGACTTTGCCATTGTCTTCATGGCCTCGGGCGAAGAGGATTCGCCGCGCGGCAAACGCAAGAAGATCACCGCCTTCTTCGTCGACAAGGGCACCAAGGGCTTCACGGTGCGCGACGGCTACCGCAACGTCTCGCATCGCGGCTACACCAACGCCATCCTCGAATTCGACGATTGCCGCCTTCCGGCAAGCCAGGTGTTGGGTGAAGTCCACAAGGGTTTCGACGTCGCCAATTCCTGGCTCGGCGCCACCCGCCTGCAGGTCGGCGCCACCTGCCTCGGCCGTGCCGAGCGGGCGCTTGGCCATGCGGTCGAGTACGCCGCGCAGCGTCAGCAATTTGGCCAGCAGATCGGCAAGTTCCAGGGCGTGTCGTTCAAGCTCGCCGACATGGCAACCGAACTCAAGGCCGCGGACCTGATGGTGTTCGAAGCCGGCTGGAAGTACGATCAGGGCACCGTCACCGACCAGGACATGGCCATGGCCAAGCTGAAGGCCACAGAAATGCTGGCTTACGTCGCCGACGAAGCGATCCAGATCCATGGCGGCATGGGGCTGATGGACGACCTGCCGCTGGAGCGCATCTGGCGCGACGCCCGGGTCGAGCGCATCTGGGAAGGCACGTCGGAAATCCAGCGCCACATCATTTCGCGGGCGCTGCTGCGCCCGTTCGGGGCCTGATCCATGCACAAACTTGAACGCCTTCTGCGCCCTAAATCGATCGCCGTGTTCGGCGGCGCGCAGGCCGCCGCGGTCGTGGCACAGTCGATCAAGATGGGCTTTGCCGGCGAGATCTGGCCGGTGCACCCGAGCAAGGAAGAGGTCGCCGGCCGCAAGGCCTATCGTTCGATCGCCGATCTGCCCGGCGCGCCGGACGCCGCCTTTGTCGGCGTCAACCGACACCTGACCATCGACGTGATCAAGGCCCTGGCCGAACGCGGCGCCGGCGGGGCCGTCTGCTTTGCCGCCGGTTTCCTCGAAACCGAAGCCTATGACGCGGATGGCGAGCGCCTGCAGGCCGAACTCGTCGCCGCCGCCGGCGAGATGCCGATCATCGGGCCGAACTGTTACGGCCTGATCAACTATGCCGACGGCGCGCTTTTGTGGCCCGACCAGCATGGCGGCATAAGATTGGCCGACGGCGGCAAAGGGGTGGCCATCATTACCCAGTCGTCCAACATCGCCATCAACATGACGATGCAGAAGCGCGGCCTGCCGATCGCCTTCCTGATGACCGCCGGCAACCAGGCGCAGACCGGCCTCTCCGAAATGGCGCTCGGCCTGATCGAGGACGAGCGCGTCACCTCGCTCGGCCTGCACATCGAGGCTTTCGATTCGGTAGCCGGCTTCGAGCGGCTGGCGGCACGGGCGAGGGAATTGAAAAAGCCGATCATCGCCATGAAGGTCGGCCGCTCCGAACAGGCCAGGCAAGCGACCGTCTCGCACACCGCGTCGCTCGCCGGCTCGGACGCAGCGTCCGGGGCCTTCCTGAAACGGCTCGGCATCGCGCGCGTCGATTCCATCCCCGCCTTCATCGAGGCGCTGAAGCTGCTGCATGTCACCGGTCCGCTGCCCGGCTACAGCCTGTCATCGATGAGCTGTTCGGGCGGCGAGGCTTCGGTCATGGCCGACAGCGCCGAAGGCCGCTGGGTCAACTTCCCGGTGCTGACGGAAGAACACCGTGCCCACGTCAAGTCGACGCTCGGGCCGCTGGTCGCGGTCGCCAATCCATTGGACTATCACACCTTCATCTGGAACAACGAGCCGGCGATGACCGCCACCTTCACCGCCATGGTGTCGGGCGGCTTCGACCTCAACATGCTGGTACTCGACTTTCCGCGCCCGGACCGCTGCTCGGTGACCGACTGGTGGGCGACGCTGCGCGCCTTCGAATCGGCGCTCAAGACCAACAAGGCACATGGCGCGATCGTCTCGTCGCTGCCCGAGAACCTGCCCGAGGAATACACCGCCGAGCTGATGGCGCGGGGCATGGTGCCGCTGTTCGGCATTTCCGAAGCGATGGATGCCGCCCAGGCGGCCGCCTTCATCGGCTGGGCCTGGCGCGAGCCGCAGGCGCAGCCGGTCGACACCTCCGCTTCCGGCGCTGCCGGCGGCGAGCATGTCACGCCTGACGAGGCGCAAGCCAAGGCGCGGCTGATCAAGGCCGGGCTGCCGGTGCCCAAGGGCGAGCGCGCCGACAGTGCCGTCGAGGCGGTGATCTCGTCCATGGCGCTCGGCTTCCCGGTGGCGCTGAAGGCCCTGGGTGTCACCCACAAATCCGAGGTCGGCGCCGTCAGGCTCAACCTCAGGGACGCCGAATCCGTCAGCACCGCCGCGCACGACCTTTTGCCGCTCGGCACCGGCCTTTATGTCGAGCGCATGGTGCGCGACGGCGTCGCCGAGCTGATCGTCGGCTTCACCCGCGATCCGATGTTCGGCGCTGTCATGACGCTGGGCACCGGCGGCGTGCTGGTCGAATTGCTGCGCGACAGCATCACCTTGATGCTGCCGGCGACCCGCGACGACATCGAGGCAGCACTTCGCGGTCTCAAACTGTTCCCGCTGCTCGAAGGCTATCGCGGTCGGCCGAAGGCCGACGTCCAAGCTGCCATCGACGCCATCGCGGGCATTGCTGCCTTCGTGCAGACGAATGCCGGCGAGATCGAGGAACTCGACATCAATCCGCTGATCGTCTGCAGCGAGGGCAAGGGCGCCTGGATCGCCGATGCGCTTTTGGTGCTGGGAGAGAACAAGAATGCCTGACGTCATTTCGACCCGCCGTGAAGGCTCGATCCTCGAGGTCACGCTCGATCGGCCCAAGGCCAACGCCATCGACCTGAAGACCTCTCGGCTGATGGGCGAGACCTTCAAGGCGTTTCGCGACGACCCCGGCTTGCGCGTCGCCATCATCAAGACCGCCGGCGACAAGTTCTTCTGCGCCGGATGGGACCTGAAGGCCGCCGCCGGCGGCGACGCCGTCGACGGCGACTATGGCGTCGGCGGCTTTGCCGGGCTGCAGGAACTGCGCGACTTGAACAAGCCTGTCATCGCCTGCGTAAACGGCATGGCGGTGGGGGGCGGCTTCGAGCTGGCGCTGTCCTGCGATCTCATCTACGCCTCCGATCACTCCTCCTTCGCATTGCCCGAGATCCGCGCCGGCACGCTTGCCGATGCCGCGACCATCAAGCTGCCGAAGCGCATTCCCTATCATGTCGCCATGGACCTTTTGCTCACTGGCCGCTGGATGGACGTTGCCGAGGCGCATCGCTGGGGCCTGGTCAACGAGGTGCTGCCGAAGGAGAAGCTGGAGGACCGCGTCTGGGAGATCGCCCGCCTGCTCGCCAGCGGCCCGCCGCTTGTCTTCGCCGCGATCAAGGAAACCGCGCGGGTGGCCGAAGCGCTGACTTTCCAGGACGCGATGAACAGGGTGACGCGCCGGCAGTTGCCGACGGTCGACGCCCTCTACGGCTCAGAGGACAATATGGAAGGGTTCCGGGCTTTTGCGGAGAAGCGGGAACCGGTGTGGAAGGGGAAGTGACTCTGCGGAAATGACAGCGCGAGGCACCCCCCTCGGGCCTGCCGGCCATCTCCCCCGCAAGGGGGGAGATTGGATGTCATTTCCGCTTTCGCTAATCGTCAACGCTGCAAGAAGGGCGATACCGATTGAACTGCCAATCTCCCCCCTTGCGGGGGAGATGTCCGGCAGGACAGAGGGGGGTGCCTGGGCTCGCCGTTCACAGTCGGCGCGGCCATGACCGACTACAGCAAACTCATCGATGCCGAGACCCGGGCCTTCATCGAGCGGACCAATTCCTATTACCCGCCGGATACGATCGACTACACTATTGCCGAACAGCGCGAGATCTATGACCGCATGTGCCGGGAGTTCTTTGCCGGCTATCCCGAGGGGGTGACAGCGGAGACCACCGCTATTGCCGCACAGGCGTGCAATATCCCGATCCGCATCTACAGAAGCGCCCCGCAGGCAGCGGCGGCGGTGCTCTATTGCCACGGCGGCGGTTTCATCCTTGGCGGGCTGGACAGCCATGACGACGTCTGCGCCGAGCTTTGCGGCCGCACCGGCTATGACGTCGTTTCGGTCGACTACCGGCTGGCGCCGGAGCATCTGCATCCGGCCGCGTTTGACGACGCGATGAACGCCTTCGAGTGGGCGGCAGCCACCCGCGATCGTCCCATCCTGCTCTGCGGCGACAGCGCCGGCGGCAATCTCTGCGCCGCGGTCAGCCATGCGACGCGCGGCCATGCGAAGAAACCGATCGGGCAGGTGCTGATCTATCCCGGGCTCGGCGGCGACCGTTCGCGTGGCTCCTATCTGAAGCATGCCGAAGCGCCTATGCTGACCACGCGCGACCTCGAATTCTACAAGCACATCCGTACCGGCGGCGTGGACCAGACCGGCGACATCACGCTTCAGCCGCTGGCCGACGCCGATTTCGCCAACCTGCCGCCGACCGTGCTGATCACCGCCGAGTGCGATCCGCTGTCGTCGGACGGCAAGGCCTATCGCGACCGCATCGTGGCGGGCGGCGGGCGAGCCACTTGGTTCGAGGAAAAAGGGCTCGTGCACGGCTATCTCAGGGCGAGGCACACGGTCGGCCGCGCCCGCGCCAGCTTTACCCGCATCGTCGAGGCGGTGTCGGCGCTCGGCAAAAGCGAGTGGATCTGGTGAGGGCCTCCTCGCATGACAATCGACAGAAGATGATCAACCCAGCGACTGCCAAGCCGTTCGGCGCTCAGCCTACCGAACGAGCCGCCGCCCGGCCGGCGCTGCGGCCGGAGAAGATACAGCCGCCCAGGAACGTGCCTTCGAGCGCCGCATAGCCATGCACGCCGCCGCCGCCGAAACCGGCGGCTTCGCCGACCGCATAGAGGCCCTGAACCGGCTCGCCATCGCTCCCCAGCACGCGGCTTTCGAGATCGGTCTGAAGGCCACCCAGCGTCTTGCGGGTCAGGATGTTGAGGCGAACCGCGATCAGCGGGCCGTTCGCGGGATCGAGCATCTTGTGCGGCCTGGCCGTGCGGATCAGCCGGTCGCCGAGATAGGCCCGCGCTCCGCGCAGCGCGGTGACCTGCATGTCCTTGGAAAAGGGATTGTCGAGTTGCCGGTCGCGGGCGCGGATCTCGCGCTCGACATGGGCGACGTCGAGCAGCGGTTCGCCGCCGGCCAGCTTGTTCATGCGCGCCACCAGATCGGGCAGTTCGGCCTCGATGATGAAATCCTCGCCCTTCTCCATGAACGCCTTGACCGGGCCCGGAATGCCCGACGTGGCGCGGCCGAGCACCTGGCGCCAGCTCTTGCCGGTCAGGTCCGGGTTCTGCTCGGAGCCCGAGAGCGCGAACTCCTTCTGGATGATTTTTTTGGTCAGGATGAACCAGGAATAATCGAACCCGGTGCTCGTGATGTGGCTGAGCGTGCCGAGCGTGTCGAAACCGGGGTAAAGCGGCACCGGCAGGCGCTTGCCCCTGGCGTCGAGCCACAGCGACGACGGACCGGGCAGGATGCGGATGGCATGATCGGTCCAGATCGGCGCCCAGTTCCTGATGCCCTCGACATAGTGCCACATGCGGTCGCGATTGATGACGCTGCCGCCGGCCTGTTCCGTGATCGCCAGCATGCGGCCGTCGACATGGTCGGGCACGCCGGTGATCATGCACTTCGGCGCCGCGCCCAGACGCTTCGGCCAGTTTTCCCGGACCAGCTGGTGGTTGCCGCCGATGCCGCCGGAGGCGACGATCACGGCCTGTGCATGAACCTCGAAATCACCTGATATCTCACGCGAACTCTTGTGGCCGCGCTCGACGGTGCTTGGTTGCAGGATGTCGCCGCGCACCCCGTCGATCCTCGTGCCGGTGCGGATCAATTCGTTGACGCGGTGGCGGAACTTGAAGCGGATCAGTCCCTTCTTCTCGGCTTCGCGGACGCGCAGCACGAAGGGCTCGAGCACGCCGGGACCGGTGCCCCAGGTGATGTGAAAGCGGGGCACGGAATTGCCATGGCCAATGGCATTGCCGCCGCCGCGCTCGGCCCATCCGACCACGGGAAAGAATTTCATCCCGCGCTCCAGCAGCCAGGAGCGCTTCTCGCCGGCGGCGAAGCCGACGTAGGCCTCGGCCCATTTGCGCGGCCAGTGATCCTCCGGCCGGTCGAAAGCGGCGGTGCCCAGCCAGTCCTCGAGCGCCAGCTCGTGCGAATCGCGGATGCGCATGCGCCGCTGCTCGGGCGAATCGACGAGGAACAGACCGCCGAACGACCAGAAGGCCTGGCCGCCCAGCGACTGCTCCGGTTCCTGGTCGACGATGACGATCTTCTTGCCGGCCTCGGCCAGTTCGGCGGCGGCGACCAGCCCGGCAAGGCCGGCGCCGACAATGATGACATCCGCGTCGTCAGCCAATTTCCCCTCCCGTTAGCTGGCTACCGTATGAATCTCGAACCGGAATATATCAATGATGGTCAGACCGCCTCCCAGCCATCCTTGCCGCCGGCGCGGAAGATGGCGTCGATGACCTTCTGGTTGAGCACGGATTCCTCCAGCGTGAAGACGCGCTCCTTACCGCCCTGGGCCGCCCGCGCGAAGGTCTCGACCTCGAGCCGGTACTGCTGCGTACCGGGAAAGCGGAACACCTGCGCCTCCGTGTGGTTCTGATTGTGCAACTCGACGCGGTGGTGATCGTAGAGCCCGGCATTGAACGGCGAGAACACCTCGATGAACCCGTTCTCGCCATGGAACACCATCACCTGGCGCGCGGCCATCTGGGTCGAGAGATAGAAGGACAGTTCGAAGTCGCCGAAATCGGCGCGGATCGAGGAATAGATGTCGGTGCCGAATTTTTTGTCGCGCTCGATCGTCGCCTGCACGCGCAGCGGCTCCTTGCCGGTGGAAAAGCGCGTCGACACGGTCGGGTAGACGCCGATGTCGGGCAGCGCGCCGCCGCCAAGGTCGAGTTGGTTGCGCATGTTGTTGGGATCGACATTGTAATAGGAGAACGCGCCCTGCACATGGCGCAGCCGGCCGATGACGCCGCTGGCGATCAGGTCGCGCACCTTGATCCATTGCGGATGGTAGACGACCATGAAGGCTTCGCAGACCAACACCTTGCTGGCATCGCGCAGCTTGATCAGCGGCGGAATGTCCTTGGCGTCGAGCGCCAACGGCTTTTCGACCAGCACATGTTTTCCCGCCTGAATGGCCTTGGCCGTCCATTCGACATGCTGCGATGTCGGCAGCGGGATATAGACGCCGTCGACCTCGTTCGAGGCGAGCAACTCCTCATAGGAACCGAAAGCATGCGGCGCGCCGAAGCGATCGGCCAACCCACGGGCCTTCGACTGATCGCGGCTGGCGATTGCGGACAGCACGCCATTTTCCGCCTCCACGATCGCAGGTAAAAGCTGCTCGCGACCGATCTTGGCCGTCGATAACACACCCCATCGGAACATCAGGCTTCTCCTCTCGATTACAGGCGAGGAGGTTTGCCTGAAATCGGGGCAAAAGCCAATGCGGGGGCCAAGTTCCTCGCCCCACGAGCGGGGAGCGATGGCTCAACCCCTCTTCCCCGTCAGCCTCATGTCGAAACCGACGACGTTGGAATAGATCGGCGTGCCGACATCCATTCCGTAGCGCGACCGCAGCACCTTGCCGGTGACGTGGAACCCGATCGTGCCGGACTTCAGGCCATCGAGCTCGGCGGTGAACTTTTCCGCAAACGTCTTGCCGCGCGCCGTCAGCCGGCCGGTGACAAGCGCCGTCGTATCGCCGGTGCGGGTCACGCTGGTCGAGCGGAACTGGATTTCGGGGCTGTTGGCCGCATCGAACACGGCGTCTGAACGCAGGAAAGCGTCGATGCGGCCCTGGCCGGTGCCGACGCTTTCGGGAAAAATGGTAAGGTTGACCTTCGAGCGGCTGACGTCGTCATTGTCGATGCGGATCGTGCCCTTGAAGTGAGCAAACGCACCATCGAAACCGCCGCCGCCGGCCTTGCCGATGGTGAAGCGGATCGAGGAGTCAGCCTGGCTGATCGTGTAACTGCCGGCGGCATCATCGAGGACAACTGCTGCCCAGACAGGCACGGCAAGGCAAGCGGCAAGGGCCGCCGATCCGAGGAGTCGCGCATACATGAGATTATTTCCTTCTTCGGAGGCAACGCTCTTCGCGTCCTCGCTTACAAACGAGGCCGAACCCCGTTCTATTCCCCGCCTGAGGAAGGCGTGACGATGCGTGTAAGCACATTGTCCCTCAGTCGGAAATGATGGCGCAGTGCCGCCGTGACATGCAGCGCCACAAGTGCTGCGCCGGCATAGGCAAGGTACCAGTGCGCTGCCGCCCAAAAACTCTCGGCGGCATGGGATTCCGCAAGCGGCAGGTTGGGCATCACGAACAGGTTGAACGGCATGCTTGGAATTTCCAGCGTCGAGACCGAAACCAGCGCCCAGCCGGACAGAGGCAAAGCGATCTGGAAGGCATAGAGCGCCAGGTGAGCGAGCGGCGCCGCCCGGCGCTCCAGGGATCCGACCGAGGATGGCAAGGCCGGCGCGGCATTGCCGAGCCGCCAGGCGATGCGCAGGATGATCAGGCCGAGCAGCAGGAAGCCCAGCGATTTGTGCAGCTGGATGAGCTCGAAAGCCGTGCGCTGGCTGCTGATGCGGACCATCGCGAAACCGAGCGCGAACTGGCCGATGAAGGCAAGGCCGATCAGCCAATGAAGCAGGATTGCCGCCCAACCGTAGCGGGTCGGGGTATTTATGATCGAAGCTCGCATGGAAGGTGAACGAATGTCGCGTCGGCTTTCTTCCACCCTCCCACAAGGGAGAGGGCAGCCTATCCGCTCACCCTGAAGAAATCGATGAAGGCCCTGAGCGCAGGCCGCATCTGGCGGCGACTCGGATAGTAGACGAAGAAACCCTCGAAGGACGGACACCAATCCTCCAGCACGCGGATCAGCCGGCCATCGCGGAGCGGCTCGCGGACATAATCCTCGAAGACGAAGGCAAGCCCGGCCCCGTCGACCGCCGCCTGGGCGATCAGATGGTCTTCGTCGAGAATCAATGGTCCTTGCGCGGCAATCTCGATCTCCTCGCCATCCCTGGCGAATTCCCAGCGGTAGAGGATGCCGCTGGAGAAGCGGAAGCGGATGCAGCGATGGTCGGACAGGTCACGCGGGTGGCGAGGCCTCGGCATGGTGTCGAAATAGGAGGGCGAGCCGACCACGGCGCCGCGGATATCGGGCCCGATGCGCAGCGCGATCATGTCGCGCTGCAGGCTTTCGCCAAGCCGCACGCCGGCGTCGAAACCGCCTTCCACGACGTCGGTGAAGCGGTCCTCGATGACGATCTCCAGCACGATATCGGGGTAAGCCGCGGCAAAGGCGCCGAGCCGCGGGGTCAGCACCAGATGGGCTGCCGTGCGCGGCACGCTGAGCCGCAGATTGCCGGCCGGCCGGTCGCGCGCCTCGACCGCCGTCTCCAGTGCCAGGTCGATCTCCGACAGCGCCGGCCGCAATCGTTCCAGCAACCGCGCGCCCTCTTCGGTCGGGGCAACGCTGCGGGTGCTGCGTGCCAACAGCCGCACGCCAAGCCGCGCCTCAAGGCTGGACACGGCATGGCTGACCGCCGACGGCGCGATCGCCAGTTCCCTGGCCGCGCCGCGAAAGCTGCCGCATTGGGCAACAGTTGCCAGCACCGCAAGCTGTGAAAGATGTGCTCGGTTCATTGATCTATTTTCTAGAACGCCCCGTGCACAGATGAGCCGATTATCGAACATAAGGCAAGGCGCTATTTCCTGGGCATCGCAACAAGGAGACGCGTGATGAAAACCCGCAAACTCGGTACTGAACTGGAAGTTTTCCCGGTCGGCCTCGGCTGCATGGGCATGAGCTTTGGCTATGGGGGCCAGCCGGAAGCCGAGGCGATCGCCACCTTGCGCCGCGCCGTCGAGATCGGCGTCAATTTCTTCGACACGGCAGAGGTCTACGGGCCCTACGAGAACGAGATCCTGCTCGGCAAGGCGCTGAAGCCGGTGCGCGATCAGGTGACGATCGCAACCAAGTTCGGCTTCAAGATCCTGGAGGAAGGCACCGGCACCGACCGCATGGCGGGCGTCGACAGCCGCCCCGAACACGTCAAGGCCGTCGCAGAGGCGTCACTGAAGCGGCTGGGCACCGACGTGATCGATCTCTATTACCAGCACCGCGTCGACCCGAACGTGCCGATCGAGGACACGGTCGGCGCCATGGCCGAGCTGGTGCGCGAGGGCAAAGTGCGCGCGCTCGGCCTTTCGGAAGCAAGTGTCGCCACCATCCGCCGGGCACATGCCGTACATCCGATCGCGGCGGTCCAGAGCGAATATTCACTGTGGAGCCGTGACCCGGAAGACGAGGTGTTCGCCGTCTGCCGCGAACTCGGCATCGGTTTCGTTCCCTATAGCCCGCTCGGCCGTGGCCTCTTGACCGGCACGATCGCCAAGCCCGAGACGCTTGATGACGACGACTGGCGCCGCACCTTGCCGCGCTTTCAGGCTGACGCCATGGAAGCCAATGCCAAGGTCGTGGCCACGCTGGAGAAACTGGCGACCGAAAAGGGAGTGACCTCGGCACAGCTGGCGCTCGCCTGGGTACTGCACCAGGACGATTTCATTGTCCCCATCCCGGGCGCCCGAAAGATCCGCCATCTCGAGCAGAACACGGCGGCGGCTGATATCGAGCTGAGTGCCGCAGAGGTACAGACCATCGGCGATGCACTGTCGCCTGATAAGGTCATGGGCAAGCGCTACACAGAGGAGCTGCTGGCGCTGGTGAATGGGTGATTGGCAATCCCAAGAGAACCGAAAAGGGGTGCTCCTGCCCCCCTTTTCGATGCCGCGCGGCATAAAAGATTGCCAGACGCCCGCGTGAAACACCCCCCTCTGTCCTACCGGACATCTCCCCCGCAAGGGGGGAGATTGGCAGCTTCGCTGTCTCGTCTACCTTATGCCGTCTGTAATTCGCGAAAGCGGATCAGAGCCGATCTCCCCCCTTGCGGGGGAGATGGCCGGCAGGCCAGAGGGGGGTGTCTCGCACCCGCATTTCCTACCATGGCACGACCGTAACCTCCGGCCAGTTCTCCCGCGCCCGCTGGCCCTTCGCCTCATGCGTCCGCTGATTGTCCATCGCCCGGTTCGGCGTGACGCGGAATGAGAAGACGTCGTCGAGACCGAACGGCGCCAGCAGTTCCAGTTGACAATCCGCGTCGTATCGCACCCCGACCGCATGTGTCTTCGACGCAAAAAACCGGACCGACTCGCTCGAACTCGTGTAGCGCGGACAGGGCCGCCCGAACTTCTGCGGGTACCACAAATGCACCCGCGCTTGGTTGCGCACCTCGACGGGCAGCCCCTGGAAATGCTTCGCCGCCCGGCGGATGACGGCGTCCTCGGCCTCGTAGGACAGGTCGCTATCGTCGAAATAGAACAGGTCGACATCCTTGATGCCATAACCCGACGGCTTCCCCGTCAGATGGTTCCAGACCGAGTTATAGAGCACGCCGGAGACCACCAGCCAGTCCGGAAGATCGAGCGTGCGGGCACATACCAGCGCCTGGCGCACGAGCGCATCCGACAGCAGGATGTCGAGAAACGCAGCGCGTTGTGCTTCGAACGGGAGCCCGGAATAGTGCAAATGGTCCATCGCTCTTTGGAGGGCGATTCGCCGTGCTCCCGCAATCCCGGAAAGAGGCTATGCCCTGAGCACGCCTCCAGTCTGCTTGCCGACATTCTCGACGATGCGCCTGGCCAACGCCTCGAAATCCTCGTCGGTCAGCGTCTTCTCGACCGGCTGGATCGACACTTCGATGGCGATGGACTTCTTGCCCTCGCCGAGCGCCGCACCTTCGAAAACATCAAAGACCGAGACGCCGGTGACCAGCTTCTTGTCCGCGGCGAGCGCCGCGCGTACCAGCGTGCCGGCCTCGACCGCCTTGTCGACGACGAAGGCGAAGTCGCGCTTCACCGTCTGGAAGGCGGAGAGATCCAGCCTGGGCTTGGTTTTCGTCGGCTTTGCCTTGGGCTCGGGCACGGCATCGACATACACTTCGAAGCCGCAGAGCGGGCCGGAGACGTCGAGCCCTTCCAGCGTTTTTGGATGAAATTCACCGAACGTGCCGAGCACCGTCTTCGGTCCGAGCTTGATCGTTCCGGAACGACCAGGATGGTACCAGGACGGGCCGCCGGCCTCGATCTGCAGCCGCTCGACCGGCGCGCCGCAGGCTTCGAGTGCGGCGATGGCATCAGCCTTGGCGTCGAACACGCCGACCGGACCGGAATTGCCAGCCCAGTTGCGGCCGGAACCGTCGAGCTTGGCGGTGCCGCGCCGCACGCCGGCGGCAACGCGCCGTTGCTGGTCGGCGCCGTCGCCCTCATAGGTGCCGGAGACCTCGAACAACGCCACGTCGCCAATGCCCTTGTCGGCATTGCGCTGGGCGGCTGCGATCAGGCCGGGCAGCAGTGAGGGCCGCATGTCGGACATGTCGGCGGCGATCGGGTTGGCGAGCTTGAGCGAAGCCTGCCCGCCGCCGAACAGTTCGGCGTGCCTGGCGGGGATGAACGACCAGGTGACTGCCTCCATCATGCCGCGCACGGCCAGCGCCCGCTTGGCCGCGCGGGTGCGGATCTGCAGCGTCGTCAGGATCTTGCCGTTGACCGCGTCATGCGCGCCGAGCGGCTGCGAAGCGATGTTGTCGACGCCGTGGATGCGCATCACCTCCTCGACCAGGTCGGCCTTGCCGTCGACATCGGGACGCCAGGACGGCACGGCGATTTCGACGACATCGCCCGAACCCTCAGGCTTGAAGCCGAGGCGCGTGAGAATATCGAGGCTTTCCGCCTTCGGCACTTCTATGCCGGTCAGCCGCTTCACTTCCGACAGCGGGAAGGAGACGATCTTGGGCTGATGGCCGGCATAGCCGGCCACCTCGATTTCCGTCGGCGTGCCGCCGCAGAAATCAAGCACCAGCCGGGTCGCAAGCTCAACGCCCGGCACCATGAATTCGGGGTCGACCCCGCGCTCGAAACGATAGCGGGCATCGGTGATGATGCCGAGCGCGCGCCCGGTGCGGGCCGTGGTGATCGGGTCCCAGAGTGCGGATTCGATCAGCACGTCGGTCGTGTTCTCGTCGCAGCCGGAACGCTCGCCGCCCATGATGCCGGCGATCGATTCCACGCCATTGTCATCGGCGATGACGCACATCTCCGGCGTCAACGTGTATTCGCGGCCGTCGAGCGCCAGTACCTTTTCGCCATCCCTGGCGCGACGCACGACAAGATTGCCGGCGACCTTGCCGGCATCGAAGACATGCAGCGGCCTGCCACGATCGAAGGTGACGTAGTTGGTGATATCGACCAGCGCGCTGATGGGCCTCAGCCCAATGGCGATCAGCCGCTGCTGGAGCCATTTCGGGGACGGGCCGTTCCTGACGCCGCTGACCAGATTGAGCGCGAAGCCGGGGCAGAGTTCCGGCGCTTCGATCGTCACCTTGACGGGGCACATTCCATTGCCGACATGCGGCATGATCGCGCCGCCGACGAGGCGGCCGAGACCGCTCGCCGCGAGATCCCGGGCGATGCCGTAAACGCTGGTGGCATCAGGCCGGTTTGGCGTCAGATTGATCTCGATGACCGGATCGTCGAGATGCGCGTAAGCGGCGAAGCTGGTGCCGACCGGCGCATCTTCGGGCAGGTCGATGATGCCGTTGTGCTCGTCGGAAAGTTCCAGCTCGCGCTCGGAACACATCATGCCGTGGCTTTCGACGCCCCTGATCTTGCCAACCGTCAGCGTCACATCGATGCCGGGCACATAAGTGCCGGGCGCGGCGAAGGCGCCGATCATGCCCGCCCGCGCATTGGGTGCGCCACAGACGACCTGCACCGGCGGCTTGCCGTCGCCGGTGTCGACGGTCAGCACCCGCAGCCGGTCGGCGTCGGGATGCTGCACCGCCGTCAGCACCCTGGCGATGACGAAGGGCTTCAGACTCGCCTTGTCGTCGACATGCTCGACCTCGAGGCCGATCGAGGTCAGCCGCTCGACGATCTCGCCGAGCGAGGCGTCGGTCTCGAGATGGTCCTTGAGCCAGGAGAGGGTGAATTTCATGATGCTGTTCCGTAATGTATCGCAGCAGGAATCGTCTTGACCGTCACGCGCTCAGGCCCCCGAACAAAGTCGGCATGTCGAGCGGCCGGAAGCCGTAATGCGACAGCCAGCGCACATCGGCATCGAAGAAGGCGCGCAGATCCGGCATGCCGTATTTCAGCATGGCGATGCGGTCGATGCCCATGCCCCAGGCAAAGCCCTGATATTCATCGGGATCGAGCCCGCCAGCGCGCAGAACGTTGGGGTGCACCATGCCGCAGCCAAGGATCTCCATCCAGTCGGAGCCTTCGCCGAAGCGCACCTCGCCTGGCCGCGAGCGGTCGCACTGGATATCGACCTCGAGGCTTGGCTCGGTGAACGGGAAGAAGGACGGCCGGAAGCGCATCTTGACCGACGGCACCTCGAAGAAGGCCTTGCAGAACTCTTCCAGCACCCACTTCATGTTGGCGACGTTGGCCGATTTGTCGATCACCAGCCCTTCGACCTGATGGAACATCGGCGAGTGGGTGGCGTCGGAATCCTGCCGGTAGGTCTTGCCCGGAATGACGATGCGGATCGGCGGCTTCTGCTTCTCCATGGTGCGGATCTGCACCGGCGAGGTGTGGGTGCGCAGAAGCTTGCGCTCGCCCTTCTCGTCCGGCTGGAAGAAGAAGGTGTCATGCATCTCGCGCGCCGGATGGCCTTCCGGGAAATTCAGCGCGGTGAAATTGTAATAGTCGGTCTCGATGTCGGGCCCTTCGGCGATGGCGAAGCCGAGATCGCCGAAGATCGCCGCGATCTCGTCGATGACCTGGCTGATCGGATGAATGCGGCCGCGCTCGGCCGGCGACTGCCGCACCGGCAGCGTCACGTCGACCTTCTCCGCGGCGAGGCGGGCAGTGATGGCAACATCCCTGAGTTCCGCCTTGCGCGCGGTGAGCGCATCGGTGACGCGGTTCTTGAGGCCGTTGATGGCGGGGCCTTTGACCTGACGCTCCTCGGCGCTCATCGAGCCGAGCGTCTTCAGCATTTCCGAGATCGACCCCTTCTTGCCAAGGGCTGCCACGCGCACGGCTTCTATCGACGCTTCGTCGGACGCCGATGCGATGTCGGCGAGCAGCGAAGCTTCCAGGCTTTCAAGATTTCCAGCGGTGGCGTTCACGGCGAAACTCTCTCGATCGGGCAACCCACCATCACCGGGCGTGTCACCAATTTGGTTACATCAGGCATAAGAAAAACCCGCGCCAGCCGTGCCAGCGCGGGTTCCCCAAATCAGAATTTCGAATGCTTGGGAAGCGCTGGTCTTAGGCGACAGCGCTTTCAAAAGCATTCGGGGTGGTGTTCTTGAGGTACTCAAGAGCAACCTTGGCCTTGGCCACGAGCGCGGCGAAAGCCTGCGGCTCGTGGATGGCCATATCCGACAGGATCTTGCGATCGATCTCGATGCCAGCCTTGTTGAGGCCGTCGATGAAACGGCCATAGGTCAGGCCGTGCTCGTGCGTCGCGGCGTTGATGCGCTGGATCCACAGCGCGCGGAACGAGCGCTTGCGGTTCTTGCGGTCGCGATAGGCGTATTGCAGCGACTTTTCCACCGCCTGCTTGGCGATGCGGATGGTGTTCTTGCGGCGGCCGTAGAAGCCTTTCGCGGCTTTCAGGACCTTCTTGTGCTTGGCGTGCGAGGTGACGCCTCTTTTTACGCGTGCCATGTCATGATCTCCTTAAAAGCAATTCCAGGAAAAGTGCCTTGCGGTTTTCCGTTCGGAATTGCGTAAAACAAATTCGTGTTCGGCCGAATGCTCAGAGGCCGTTCGGCAGAAAATTCTTGATGACCTTCTTGCCATCCGGTTCAGCCAGAACCATCGTGCCGCGGGCATTTCGAATGAACTTGTTGGAACGCTTGATCATGCCGTGACGCTTGCCGGCCGCAGCCGACAGGACTTTACCCGTACCGGTGATCTTGAACCGCTTCTTGGCGGCCGATTTGGTCTTCATCTTGGGCATTTTGCTACTCCGTATTGTGGCGCACCATCGCGCTTCTTGTTCGCTTCGGACCGACCAAAGCCCGAAAAGCAAATGAAACCGCCACGGCATGCCCTGCCGGGCGGTTTTCTTGGAACGGCGGTCCTATACGTCAAAGCAGGCGACTGTGCAACACCCACCGCGCCGCGCGTTTCCCCGAACGCCCGGATGCGGCGCCCGGTCCTTCATCAGGGGAGCGTAAACAACACCGGCAACATACCCGACTGCTGGGCGCCGTCGATCAGTTCGAAGGCCGGCAGCGCGATGAGGAACACCAGGCCGTCGAGAAGCGTTGTCAACAGCAGGCGCGGCTTGAAGCTGCCGGTGTCGCCTTCCTGGTAAAGGGAAAGCTTCGGAAAGAAGCGCGGCACTCTTGCCAGATAGGCCTGATAGGGCTCGCCGAGCGCTTCCTTAAGGAATTTCTCCTCGCGCAGGATGACGATATGGAAGGCGCCCGCACACAGGACAGCGAACAGAATGATGCCGGAGAACGAGCCGATCTGCGCGCCGACGCCGGCCGCGGCCACAGTCGAGAACACATAGAGCGGGTTGCGGGTGATCGAATAAGGCCCGCCCGTCACAACTTCGGAAGATTTGCGCCCACCTATGTAGAGCGTCGACCAAAGGCGGCCGCAGATACCCAGGAAAATCAGCAGCACGCCGAACATCTCGATCGTTTCATGCATCGCCGTATCAGGCGGAAAGCTCGATTGCCCGAACAGCAGGGCTGCGAACAGCACCACCACGAGCACGGCAAGCACCAGCCTGCGCGTGCGCTGGTAGCCACCCAGCCCGTATTTGAGTTTTTTGTCCAAGGGAGGAATCCGATCGTCGAGAGCTTAGCCGGCGACCGCAGCTATGGCCGAGAAATGGGCGTCCCGCCGATCGCCGGGACGCCCTGTAGCACAATTCAGGCGGAATTGGAGCGCGTCGGTCGCGCTAACCTTATCGTGATCTAGCGCGGCGCCAGCACCATCATCATCTGGCGGCCTTCGAGCTTCGGCTCCGCTTCCACCTTGGCGATGGTAGCCACTTCCTCACGCACCTTGTTCAGAAGCTGCATGCCGAGCTCCATATGCGCCATCTCGCGGCCACGGAAGCGCAATGTCAGCTTGACCTTGTCGCCTTCCTCGAAGAAGCGGCGCACCGCCTTCATCTTGGTCTCGTAGTCGTGGCTGTCGATGTTCGGGCGCATCTTGATCTCCTTGATCTCGATGACCTTCTGGTTCTTGCGCGCCTCGGCCGCCTTCTTCTGGTTGGCGTATTTCAACTTGCCGAGATCGAGGATTTTTACGACGGGCGGCTGCGCGTTGGGCGATATCTCGACGAGATCGAGCCCTGCCTCTTCGGCGAGCAGCAATGCGTCGTTGATGGAAACATCGCCACGGTTCTGGCCTTCGGCGTCGATAAGCTGGACCCGGGGAACCCGGATGTCACGATTGGAGCGCGGCCCATCCTTGGTCGGCGCCGCTGCTTTGAAAGGTCTGCGAATGGTCGTGGTCTCCTTGGCCGTTTCGTTCTGGATTTGCAGGTGTTGATATGTGGACGCGCCAATGTGGTGAGCGCGCGGGCGGAGTCAATAGCACAGCATTGACAGAAAATCACCTGATCGCTGCCTGCGGCAAACAAAGAAAGATCGCGAGCACTTTTCGCCACACCACTGGCTGTGTCACAAGACCCTGCGCCGAAAGTCGGCGTGAGGAAAAAGCCATGACTGCCCCTGTCTTTCTGGATGTCGACGGATCGAGCATCGCGGTGCGCCATATTGCGGGCGCGACGCCTGGCGTCGTCTGGCTCGGCGGCTACAAGTCGGACATGCTGGGCACGAAGGCTGAAGCGCTTTCGGACTGGGCGGCAAAAGAAGGCCGCGCCTTCCTGCGCCATGACTATTCCGGACACGGCGAATCCGGCGGCGCCTTTGCCGACGGCACGATCTCGAAATGGCTTTCGCAAAGCCTGGCCGTGTTCCGGCATTTCACCAGCGGCAGCCAGATCCTGGTCGGCTCGTCGATGGGCGCCTGGATCGCCCTGCGCATGGTGCAGGAATTGCGCAAGGCAGGCGACGCAAGCGTCGTCGGTCTGGTGCTTCTAGCACCGGCGCCGGATTTTACCGCAGAACTGGTCGAACCGGTGCTGACCAAAGCGCAGAAGCGCGACCTTGCCAAAAAAGGCTTCTTCGAGGAGCCGTCGGACTATTCCACCGAGCCCTACATCTACACGCGCGCGCTGATCGAGGATGGGCGCGACAACCTGGTCATGACAGGCCCGCTCGACACGCACTGCCCCGTACACGTCTTGCAGGGCCTGGCCGATCGGGACGTGCCGTCGAGCCATGCGCTGAGGCTGGTCAGCCTGCTGCCGGCCGACGATGTCACGCTGTCGCTGATCCCGGACGGCGACCACCGGCTGTCGCGGCCGCAGGATCTCGACATGCTGGTGCGGGCGGTCGGCGACATGGCCGCGCGGGGCAAGTGACGATGCGCCTTTCCATCCCGATCTCAGCCTTCGTCGCGGCCATCGTCGGCTTCGGCGGCACGCTGGCCATCGTCATTGCCGCCGCCCACGCGGTCGAGGCCACGCAAATTCAGACCGCGAGTTGGGTGACCACGATCTGCCTGGCCATGGCGGTCGAAAGCCTGTGGCTGTCCTGGCGAACGAAAATGCCCATCATCACCGCATGGTCGACGCCGGGCCTGGCGCTGATGGCGGCGTCGAGCGGTTTTTCGATCGGCGAGGCCGTCGCCGCCTTCATCGTCACCGGCATTCTTTTGGTCGCCACCGGGCTGTTCCGGCCGCTGACGAAACTGATCTCGGGGATACCGCCCTCGGTCGCTTCAGGAATGCTGGCCGGCATTGTCGTCACCTTCGCGCTTAATGCGGTCAAAACTGTTCCCGCCGATCCCTGGCTGATCCTGCCGTTGATCGCCGCCTTCTTCGTCATCCGCCTGTTCAATCCGGCGCTGTCGGTGCTGGCAGTGCTGGTCGGCGGCGGTCTCGCCGCGTTTCTCACCGGCCGCGTCGGCGGTTTGCCCACTCCTGAACTGTCGACGCTCACTCTGATCGCGCCTGTGTTCACCGCCAAGGCGATAATCGGCCTGGCAGTACCGCTCTACCTGGTCACCATGGCTTCGCAGAACCTGTCGGGCCTCGCCGTGCTGCGCGCCGCCGGCTACCATCCGGAACCCGGTCCGCTGATCGGCATCACCGGCCTGTTTTCGCTGCTTTCGGCGCCGTTCGGCGGCTCGACCACCAATCTGGCGGCAATTTCGGCGGCTATCTGCACCGGGCCCGACGTTCATCCAGACCCAACGGAGCGCTGGAAGACAGGGCCGTTCTATGCCCTTGCCTATCTGATCTTCGCGATTTTCGGCGCCTCCCTGGTGGCGATCTTCGCCGTCCTGCCGCAGAGCCTGATCGTGCTGGTTGCGGGTCTTGCGCTGATGGCCTCGCTGGCCAACGCGCTGGCGATCGCGCTCAAGGACGAAAGCGAGCGCATGGCCGCCACCGTCACTTTTGTCGTCACCGCCTCCGGGCTGACCTTGTTCGGCGTCGGCGCCGCATTCTGGGGACTGATTGCCGGGCTGGTCGTGCTTTTTCTCGATATGCTCAAAAAGCGATAATCATTTCAGCAGCTTGTCCGGTTTTAGCCGACATTGTCTTGAATCGCCGTTTTTGCCTTCCCATTTCGATTCCACGCAGCCGGTCCTGGCTGTCTCCAACCGAAGGAATGGGAGAAAATGAACACATCCGCATTGATCCGCCCGGCCTGGACGCCGGCAACCATCGCGTTGATGGTGATCGGCTTCATGGTGTTCTGGCCGCTCGGCTTCGCCATGCTCGCCTACATCATCTGGGGCGACCGGCTCGAGGGCTTCAAGCGTGACGTCAACCGCGCGACCGACGGCATCTTCGCCGGCTGCCGCCGCGGTTCCGACAAAGCCGCGCGCTGGGGCCACGGCTCCGCCCGGACCGGCAACGTCGCGTTTGACGACTGGCGCGAAAAGGAGCTTGAACGCCTGGCCGAGGAACGCCGCAAGCTCGACGATATGTTGACCGAGTTCGACGACTACGCCCGCGAATTGCGTCGCGCCAAGGACCAGGACGAGTTCGATCGCTTCATGGCGAACCGCAACAAGTCGACCGCTCCGGCAAAGAGCGACCCGAGCACAGGCACGACCTCCACCAAGCGTGGCAAAGGCTCGAACCTGCTTGACGACTGAGGCCGAGCGACAGGCCCGATCGTGAAAAAACGGCGTCGCGCGAGCGGCGCCGTTTCTTTTTTGTTCTATTCGTTTTTCTCGAATCGCGTATCGTCCGGCCATGACCCTCGGATTCTTCCGCAATCTGACGAAGCCCAAGCCCACGCCTGTCGTGGAGCGAGAATACTGCGTTGCCGGCCGCACGCTGCCGCTCAAGATCGTCGAGAGCGCCAGGGCGCGGCGTCTGACGCTGCGCATCGATTCCGGCGGCCAGGGCCTGCGTATCACCGTGCCGCCGGGCCTGCGCCGCGGCGAGGTGGAGCGGTTCCTCGATCGTCATCAGGACTGGCTGGAGCAGCGGCTGGCCAAGGTGCCAACGCGGCCGCAGGTACGGCCCGGCATCAAGATCCCCATACGCGGCGTGCCGCACCGCATCGTGCATGAGCCGTCAAGGCGCGGCACCGTCACCGTGTCGCGCGACGAACGCGGCCCGCTGCTGATCGTGCATGGCGAGCGCATCCACCTGCCGCGCCGCATCGCCGATTTTTTGAAGCGCGAGGCCAAGAAGGAGATCGAGAAGCTGGTGGCCAGGCACACCGAGGCGCTTGGCAAGCGCGCCAAGGCGATCCGCTACAAGGACACGTCCAGCCGCTGGGGCTCGTGCACTTCCGAAGGCAATTTGTCCTTTTCCTGGCGCATCATGATGGCGCCGCCACCCGTCATCAACTACCTCGTCGCGCATGAAGTAGCGCATCTGAAAGAGATGAACCACGGCCCGAAATTCTGGAAATTGTGCGAAAAGCTCTGTCCCGACACCGACCGCTGCAAGGACTGGCTGAAGCGCAATGGCGGCGCCCTGCAGGCGATCGTTTTCGAGTAGCGCAATGAAGCGTCGTACGGCGCCAGAAAATAAGCTTTTCCGCGGTGATGCTTCACACCTCCGGTCCCGCCAGCGTCTACGTTCTTACTGGGCGCACGAACTCAATCGTCATTCGCGGCGTTGAGTTCTTCAGGCCGCAGCCCTTCTTCGCCATGATGCGGCCACGGTAAAAAATTCCGGTCGAAGGCGTCGGTGTCGAAGTAGTCGAGCGCCCGATGCGCCTCGGCGCCGTTGAAGGCGGCCTTGTCCATCAAATGCGCGATCACCTCGCGCGCCTGCGCGATCTTCTGCCTGAGTTCGGCAACGGTTCTGTCAGTCATGATGTTCTCCCGCCTTGCATGCTTTCCCATGATAGGTAGCGCCTTTGGCCCTGCCGGCAAACAACATGCTTTTTCTCGACTCTGCCTCGATTTCATGTCAATTCCCGCGCCATGGCACTCGACGTCAAAATCTGCGGCTTGAAGACCGACCAGGCAATGGCCGCGGCGCTGGCCGGCGGCGCCAGCCATGTCGGCTTCATTTTCTTTGCCAAGAGCCCGCGTTACATCGAACCGGCTGCAGCCGGGCGGTTGCGCGAAGCGGCGCGCGGCAAGGCTTTGGCGGTTGCCGTTACCGTCGACGCCAACGACACCTTCCTGGACGACATCATCGACAGCATGCGCCCGGACATGCTGCAGCTGCACGGCTCGGAAACGCCCGAACGGGTGGCCGAACTGAAAGCCCGCTATGACCTGCCGGTCATGAAGGCGCTGCCGCTCAGCGAAGCCGCCGATCTCGAGCGCATCAAACCGTTCGTCGGGGTCGCGGACCGGTTCCTGTTCGACGCCAAGCCGCCGAAGGGCTCCGAGTTGCCGGGCGGCAATGGCGTTGCGTTCGACTGGCGCATCCTGACCGGCCTTGACGCCGGGCTCGATTACATGCTTTCCGGTGGGCTCAACGCCGCCAATATCGGCGATGCCCTTCGGCTTGCCAGCCCGCCCGGAATTGATATTTCCTCCGGCGTGGAAAGCGCGCCGGGCATCAAGGATCCGGCGCTGATCGAGCAGTTTTTCCGGGCCGTCAAGGCAGCGCGAGACGACCGCGCCGCCTGACCGGCTCAAACCCGAGCATGTCCCGAAAGTGGAAAACGGCTTTCGACAGGACATGCTTAAGAAAATCGAGATGCCAGGAGATCGGCGATGAACAAGCCGGCGACACTCAATTCCTTCCGCACCGGACCCGACGAACAGGGCATGTTTGGCATTTTCGGCGGTCGTTTCGTGGCCGAAACGCTGATGCCGCTGATCCTCGACCTCGAACGGCACTGGAACGAGGTCAAGGACGATCCGGATTTCAGGGCCGAGCTCACCGATCTTTCGACCCATTATGCGGGGCGGCCGTCGAAGCTTTATTTCGCCGAAGGACTGACCAGGCATCTTCGTGAAGTTTCCTCGGCGAAGGGCCTCGGGGGCGGCGCAAAAGTCTATTTCAAGCGCGAGGACCTGAACCATACCGGTTCGCACAAGATCAACAATTGCCTCGGCCAGATCCTGCTGGCCAAGCGCATGGGCAAGACGCGTATCATCGCCGAGACCGGCGCCGGCCAGCATGGCGTGGCCTCAGCCACGGTCGCTGCCCGTTTCGGCTTTCCCTGCGTCGTCTACATGGGTGCCACCGACGTTGCCCGCCAAAGCCCCAACGTGTTCCGCATGAAACTGCTCGGCGCCGAAGTGCGGCCGGTGACCGCTGGCCACGGCACGCTGAAGGACGCCATGAACGAAGCCCTTCGTGATTGGGTGACCAATGTCGAGGACACTTATTACCTGATCGGCACCGCGGCCGGCCCGCACCCTTATCCGGAGCTGGTGCGCGACTTCCAGTCAGTGATCGGTTCGGAGGCGCGCGCGCAGATTCTCGAACAGGAGGGCCAGCTGCCCGACACCATCATCGCCGCCGTCGGCGGCGGTTCCAATGCCATCGGCCTGTTCCATCCGTTCCTCGACGACAAGGATGTCCGTATCATCGGCGTCGAGGCTGGGGGGCGTGGCCTCGACGGCATCGAGCACTGCGCCTCGATGAACGCCGGCGCGCCGGGCGTGCTGCATGGCAACCGCACTTATCTCCTGCAAAATGCCGACGGCCAGATCATGGACGGCCATTCGATCTCGGCCGGCCTCGATTATCCCGGCGTCGGCCCGGAGCATTCCTGGCTGCGCGATTCTGGCCGCGTCGAATATGTGCCGATCCTCGACGACGAGGCGCTGGAGGCCTTCAAGCTGACCACACGCGTCGAAGGCATCATCCCGGCGCTCGAATCGGCGCACGCTATCGCCCATGCGGTGAAGATCGTGCCCGCCATGGACAAGGACCAGATCGTCATCGTCAACCTGTCCGGCCGCGGCGACAAGGACGTGCATACGGTGGCTTCGATGCTGGGCATGGAGATCTGATCATGGTGACCCGCATCGATCGCCGCATGGCAAAGCTCAAGAACGAAGGCCGCCCGGCGCTCGTCACCTATTTCATGGGCGGCGACCCGGACTATCAGACCTCACTGTCGATCATGAAGGCGCTGCCAATGGCCGGCGCGGACATCATCGAACTCGGCATGCCGTTCTCCGATCCGATGGCCGATGGCCCGGCGATCCAGGCCGCGGGCTTGAGAGCACTGAGAGGCGGCCAGACGCTGGTCAAGACGCTCAAGATGGCGGCTGACTTCCGCACCGGCGACAATGAGACGCCGATCGTTCTGATGGGCTACTACAACCCGATCTACATCTACGGCGTCGACCGCTTTCTCAAGGACGCATTGGCCAGCGGCATCGACGGGCTGATCGTCGTCGACCTGCCGCCTGAGATGGACGAGGAGCTGTGCATCCCGGCGCTGAAAGCCGGCATCAACTTCATCCGGCTGGCGACGCCGACCACCGACGACAAGCGCCTGCCCAAGGTGCTGCAGAACACGTCCGGCTTCGTCTATTACGTGTCGATGACCGGCATCACCGGTTCCGCGCTGGCCGACACCGGCAAGGTGGCTGCGGCGGTCAAGCGCATCAAGGGCCATACCGATCTGCCGGTCTGCGTCGGCTTCGGCGTCAAGACCGCCGAACAGGCGCGCGTCATCGGCGCCAATGCCGACGGCGTCGTCGTCGGCACCGCGATCGTCAATGCGGTCGCCAATGTGCTGGGGCCGAAGGGCGAAAAGACCGCCGACCCGGCCGAGGCCGTCGCCACGCTGGTCAGCGGCCTCGCGCAGGGCGTGCGGTCGGCCCGCCTTGCTGCCGCCGAATAGTTTTCCTACCTCAGGTCTTGTGCACGTCGCCATCCCGGGCGGCATGCGCTGGATCGGTTTGCCGTTTCACGGAAACGCCGAACCGCTCTATCTTTTTGCTTTATCGCAATTCCGGTCGGAAAACCGGTTCACACTTTTCCTGGAATTGCTCTAACTCTTCGTCAGGACAGGAGCCGAAGCGATGAACTGGATCACCAACTACGTTCGCCCGAAGATCAATTCGATGCTCGGCCGGCGCACCGACATGCCCGAGAACCTGTGGATCAAGGATCCCGAGACCGGGGAGATGGTGTTCCACAAGGATCTGGAATCCAACCAGTTCGTCATCCCGTCTTCGGGCCATCACATGAAGATCTCGGCCAAGGAGCGGCTGAAATACTTCCTCGACGACGGCAAATACGAACAGCTCGAAAATCCCAAGGTCATGCTGGACCCGCTGAAATTCCGCGACGAGAAGCGCTACACCGACCGGTTGAAGGACGCCAAGGCCAAGACCGGCCTGGAAGATGCCATCGTCAACGCGCTGGGCACCGTAGAAGGCCTGCCGGTGGTGGTGACGGTGCAGGATTTTGCCTTCATGGGCGGTTCGCTCGGCATGGCCGCGGGCGACGCCATCGTTCATGCCTTCGAGGTGGCCGTGCAGCGCAAGCGGCCGCTGATCCTGTTTGCCGCTTCCGGCGGCGCGCGCATGCAGGAAGGCATCCTGTCGCTGATGCAATTGCCGCGCACCACGGTTGGCGTCGACCGGCTGAAGGAAGCCGGCCTTCCCTACATCGTCGTGCTGACCAATCCGACGACCGGCGGCGTCACTGCCTCCTACGCCATGCTGGGCGACGTGCATATAGCCGAGCCCGGCGCACTGATCGGCTTCGCCGGACCGCGCGTCATCGAGCAGACCATCCGGGAAAAACTGCCGGACGGCTTCCAGCGCTCCGAATATCTGATGGAGCACGGCATGGTCGACATGGTGGTGTCGCGACTGGAGATGCGCCGGACCATCGCGCGGCTCTTGAAGATGCTGCTCAAGATGCCGGAAGAGCACAAGCCCCTGGAGCCGGAAATCCTGCCGCCGGCGGTGGTCGCGACGGAAGCACGGCCGCAGGCCTGACGCGACACTCTTTGCCGCGAACCGCGATTGCGCGCGATCCATCGCGCGCTTAGGACTCTTACATGACCACGCTTGCCGCCGACCGTGAAATCGAAGCGCTGATGGCGCTTCACCCGAAAGGCTTCGATCTTTCGCTCGACCGCATTTCACGGCTGCTGGAGCGGCTGGGCAATCCTCAGGACTTGCTGCCGCCGGTGATCCATATCGCCGGCACCAACGGCAAGGGCTCTTGCGCCGCCTTCTCGCGGGCGCTTCTGGAAGCGTCCGGCCGGCTCGTGCACGTGCACACCTCGCCGCATCTGGTCAGCTGGCACGAGCGCTACCGGCTGGCGGCCGATGGCGGCGGCAGGCTGGTCGAGGACGATATCTTCGCCGAGGCCATCGCCCGCGTCGCCAAGGCCAATGGCGGCGAGAAGATCACCGTTTTCGAGATCCTCACCGCCGTCACCTTCATCCTGTTTTCGGAGCATCCGGCCGATGCCGCCATCGTCGAGGTCGGTCTCGGCGGCCGCTTCGACGCCACCAATGTCATCGCCAGGCCGGCTGTCTCGGTGATCATGCCGGTGTCGATGGACCACGAAGCCTATCTCGGCGACCGCGTCGAACTGATCGCCGCCGAGAAGGCCGGCATCATCAAGCGCGGCTGCCCGGTGGTCATCGGGGCGCAGGAAACCGAGGCGGCGCAGCAGGTGCTGATCGAAACCGCCGAGCGGCTCGGCTGCCCGACCCTGGTCTATGGACAGGATTTCCTCGCCTTCGAGGAGAACGGCCGCATGGTCTATCAGGACGATGATGGCTTGATGGATCTGCCGCCGCCGCGGCTGCCCGGGCGCCACCAGTTCGCCAACGCGGCCGCCGCGATCGCCGCCGTCAAGGCAGCCGGCTTCGAGATCAGCCACCGTGCCGCCGAGAAGGCGATGACCACTGTCGCCTGGCCGGGGCGGATGCAGAAGCTGTCGCAAGGCAGGCTGACGGAACTGGCGCCGAAGGGCGCCGACATCTGGCTCGACGGCGGCCACAATCCGGGCGCCGGCGTGGTCGTCGCCGAGGCGCTGGCCGAGCAGGAAGAGAAGAACCCCAGGCCGCTTTTTCTCATCTCCGGCATGATCAACACCAAGGACCAGAGCGGCTATTTCCGCGCCTTCAATGGCCTCGCCCGGCACGTCTATACGGTGCCGGTGAGCCTGAGCGACGCCAGCGTGCCGAACGACGAACTGGCGGCCCGCGCCACGGAGGCCGGGCTTACGGCCGAGCCGGTGAGTTCCGTCGCCAGCGCGCTGATGTTGCTGCGCGACACCTGGGACGGCCCGCCGCCGCGAATCCTGATCGGCGGCTCGCTCTATCTGGCTGGCGCGGTGTTGGCGGAGAACGGCACGCCGCCGACGTGACGCTTCCAGTATCTGCGCCTAACTAACCGGTCCAAGCCGCCGCTCAGAAATCCCAACGCGAGATCATATCAGGCCGGTGGTGCCAGGTCGTTGGTACGGCGAAAATCAAACTTCAGGTCCTGTATGAGCCTGACGGCCTTCTCGGACGATTTCTCCAGATCGATGTCGGTGCCACTGCTTGCGCCAGGTGGGCATAGAATGTGGGCGCGGGTTCGCGACCTGCTTCACGAATCTCGTAGGATTCAAGCGCTCGCTCGACGACATCTGCTATCGAGCGATTTTCGCGACGAGCAAGTCTATGAGCCAGGTCGCGTGCTTTTGCGCTACGGACCGAGAGCTGAGGTTCGGCCATCTCAAACTCCGTTGTTGGAAGACATATATACCGGTTTCCGCTGCGGTATTCGAGGCGAACGCCGCTATTTCAGCTCGATCTCAATGAAGGCATATTCGCCGTCATTGACGCTGATGACGTCGTGCTCGACGCCTTCCCTGCGGAAATAGGGCGCGCCTTTCTTCATTTCGGCGAAGGATTCGCCGTCCTTGGTCAGAAGCTTTACCTTGCCGTCCATCAGCGGCACGACAACATAGTCGTGGCCATGGCGGTGCCAGCCGGTGTTGTCGCCCGGCTGAAAGCGGTATTCCGTGACGATGACGCGCTCATTGTCGATGAAGACGGTGGCCTTGGCGGATCCGGTCATTTTTCCTCTCCCTGCATCTGCTTCCAGCAGAAGACATGGAGGCCCCGGACGTCAGGGCCAGAGCGGGCGACCAATGACGCCAACAAAAAGCCCGGCGCGATCGGCCGGGCTTGATGTCAGGAATTTCGGATTGATCAGGCGAGATTACCGTTGATCCAGTGCGACAGCGCGGTCTTGGGCGCGGCGCCAACCTTCACATCGGCTCTTTCGCCGCCCTTGAAGATCATCAGCGTCGGGATCGAGCGCACGCCGAATTCCGCTGCCAGTTCGGGATTCTCGTCGATGTTGAGCTTGGCGATCTTCACCTTGCTGCCGAGCTCATTGGCGATGTCTTCCAGCGCCGGCGCGATCATCTTGCAGGGACCGCACCATTCCGCCCAGAAATCCACCACGACCGGCTCCTTGGCGTCGAGCACAGCGGTCTGGAAATTGTTCTTGTCGACCTTGACGGTAGCCATGCGGAAATCCTTTCGAAATTTTTCGTCGCACCAAATGTGGTGGTTGCCGCGCCCTTCTTCAAGCAGTTCTTGTGTCACGCTCGCGTGAGTCGGGCAAGAGCGTCATCCATGGCCCGAGCCGGCAGTTCGATCAGCCGCGGCGCCTCCGTGAACAGCAAGGCCGCCGTGACTTCGCGGCCGGGATAGAGCGGCCGCAGCAAGGCGCGATAGAGCGCGAGCTGCAGCAGATAGGCGGGCGGAACCTCGCCCAGCGAGGCGGGCGCCGGCCGATTGGTCTTGTAATCGATGATGGATACGCGGTCCGGCGTCACCGCCAACCTGTCGATCTTGCCGGAAATCGAGCGTTTCGTGCCCTTGACGTCGAGGCTGCCCATGACCGCCACTTCGGCGCGCGAAGAGGGTCCGAAAAGCGGCGCGAAACGCGGATCGGCAAGGATCGCCATCACCGAGGCGACCGCCTTTTCGCACTCGCCGGCCGGCCATTGCGCGCCGGCGCGGGCGAGATAGCGTTCGGCTGCGCCCTGGCGTTCGTTTTGCGCCACGCCGGGCAGCATCTGCAGCAGTTTGTGCAGCGCCAGGCCTCGCATGACGGCGAAGCCGGGTTCGGCGTCGCCATCCAGCACTGGCGAGCCGGTGTCGATGACGCTTTCCTTGCCCTCGTCGATCAGGGCGGAGGCTCCGGATGGCGACAGCGGGCGTGGCAGGTCCTCGTATGGCGGCAGCGGCTTGAACAAGATTTCGGGCGGCGGCCCGAAGTCCCGCGTCTGCCTGGCTTCGCTCTCGGCGACCGGTGCAAACGGCGGCAATCCGGTCACCTGGAAGCGATGCACTGAGACGCCGCCGCCGGCCGGATGCGGATACTCGGCACTCTCCGGCGCCCCGACCAGGGCACGGCTGACGAGCGAATGCCAGGTGCCGGTGTTCGGCGCGCGCTTGCCGTGATAACCGCAGACGATCAGCCTGTCCTCGGCCCGGGTCATGCCGACATAGAGCAGCCGCCGATACTCGTCATCGGCGAGATCGCGCGCCCTTGCCGCGGCAGCCTTCGAAATGGCGTTGGCGACGTCGCTGGCCGAACGCCAGAGAAAGCCCTTGCCGCTCCAGTTCAGCCCGGAACCCTCGAACGGCATCAGGCGCGGCAGGTGCTGATCGCTGAACGGAGCCGAACCGCCATCGACCAGGAAGACGACAGGCGCCTCGAGCCCCTTGGCTGCATGCACGGTCATGACGCGGACCTCGTCGCGGGTCTGGTCCATCTCGCGCTTGATTTCTGGGCCGGCGCTCTCCAGCGTCGACAGGAAGGCTTCCAGCCCGGGCAAGCCGGTCCGCTCCTCGGCAAGGCAGAAACTCAGGAATTCGTCGAGAATGTCCCCGGCTTCCGGCCCGAGCCGCGCAACCATCTTGCGGCGCACGCCACCGCGTGCCAGCAGGCCGGCATAGAATTCGAACACCGGCTTGAAGACGGCCTCGTTGGCCCAGATGTCGAGTTGAGCGGCGACCGCCGCGAGCGCTTCGCTTTGGCTGGCATGCTGGCGCAGGGACTCGGCCAGCGACAGGCCGGATGGTCTTTGCGCGGCCAGTGTGAAAAGCATCTCTTCCGACAGATCGAAGATCGGGCTCCGCAGCACGGCGGCGAGCGACAGATCGTCCTGCGGCTGGATCAGGAAATGGCCGAGCGCGATCAGGTCCTTGACCGCGATGTGGCCGGGCAGGCTCAACCGGTCCGCGCCGGCGACCGGGATGTCACGACGTTTCAGGGCACGCGTCAGTGCATGAACGAAGCGATCGCGCTTGCGCACCAGCACCAGCACGTCGCCAGGGCGCAGCCTCTTGCCGCGGCCTTCGATGACCTCGCCATTGCCGATCCAGCCGGCAATGGTGGCGGCGACGTTTTCGGCAACCCGAACCGCCGGCGCGCGGGCATGGTCGACTGCCTGGGTCCAGTCGTCCGGCTCGTCGACGACATCGGCGCCGATGGATGGCCAGACCTCGACATAGCCCGGTGCATCGGTGCGTATCGCCTTGTGGCTCAGCGGGTCGGGGTCATGGCTGATGCCGCGCCGCACGACCGGATCGGCGAAGACACGGTCGACAGCGGCCAGAACATCGTCGGTCGAGCGGAACGACCAGGTGAGCTTCAGATCGGCGAAGGGCGCATCGGCGTCGCGCACCTTGCTTGCGAACAGGAGCCTGCTGTCGGCGAAGGAATCCGGCGCCGCTCCCTGGAAGGAATAGATCGACTGTTTTTCGTCACCGACAGCGAAGATCGTCCGATGCGCGGTGTCGCGGGCGCCGATGCCGGCGAAGAATTCCTCGGCCAGCCGCTTCACCACCTCCCACTGGTCGGGGCTGGTGTCCTGCGCCTCGTCGAGCAGGATGTGGTCGATGCCCTGGTCGAGCTTGTATTGCACCCACGGGCCGGCATCGGGCCTGGCCAGGAGACTGACGGTGCGGGTGATCAGGTCGTTGAAGTCGAGGAACCCGCGGCCACGCTTCAACTGCTCGTAGCGGGCGATCAGCCAGTCGGCCAGCGTCAGCGCGGCGCACGTGCCCTCCAGCATCCGGAACAGGGCGAGCCGGTCGACCGTCTCGACGATTGCGGTGGTCGCCGAGAGATAGCGCTCCGCCAGGTCCGGCAGCCGGTCGAGCAGCGCCTTCTTGAAGGCCTTGGCTGGATCGTAGACGTCGCCGTCGGCCTTCAGGAAAGCCCGCGAAAGCAGCTGCAGGCGGCGCACGGGGTCGGTTTCCGCGAAAGCCAGGCGCGCATGAGGCAAGATGTTGTTGAGCACCGTCCTGGCGTCGGCGGCCTCCGCCGCCTGGGCGAAGCCGGCAAAATAATCCGGCAGGAAGCCGGGCAGCGGCCAGATGGCGGCCGCTATGCCTTCGGCGGTCTGGCCGGGGCGGAATTGGAATTCGTCGAACAGCGTCTGGAAGTTCGGGCCGCCTCGATCGATTTCACCGATGAAGGCGCCCAGTTCGTCGCGCTTGCGGACGATCTCACCCAGCAAAGCGTCGAGCCCGGCCTCGCCACCGCGCTCGAGCACGGCGGCGAAAGCTTCGGCGAGGTCCGGCCGATCCGCCGCGCTGCCCGAAATCATTTCACGGCGCGCGGCGGCGAACAACGATGCCTCCATCTGCGGGTCGAGCATCTCGAAATGCGCGGGGATGTTGGCTTCCAGCGGGAACTGGTGCAGCACCGATTCGCAGAAGGCATGAATGGTCTGGATCTTCAGGCCGCCGGGCGTTTCCAGCGCCTCGGCAAACAGGCGGCGGGCGCGGCGCATGGTTTCGCGGTCGGGCCGGCGGCCATCGAGCGCCTCGACCCTCACCGCCAATTCGGCATCGCCGAGCGCGGTCCATTCCGACAATGTCGAGAAAACCCGGTTCGACATGTTGGCGGCGGCGGCACGCGTGTAGGTCAGGCACAGTATCTTCGACGGATCGGTGCCGCGAAGCAGGAGCCGGATGACGCGCTGGGCCAGCACATGGGTCTTGCCGGACCCGGCATTGGCCGACACCCAGGCGGAATTCCTCGGATCCGAGGCGCTGGCCTGCCTAGCGGCGGTTTCGCCGGGGATGGGATAGGCTTTCTTCATGCCTCCCCTGCCTCGTCATCCGCATCGCCGCCCGCCGACCATTCGAGCACGCGGGCGAGATGGTCGTAGTCGCCGTCGGTCTCGCCTTCGCGGAACGGCAGTGCCCGCGACAGATAGCCGGCCGCCGGATCGGCATAGTGGATGAGCAATTTCTCCAGCCGCGCCCAGGCCTCCTCGGCGAGGTCCGTGGCGGTGCGTGGCTGCCGGTTGTATTCGAGGATCGATTCCTCGAAAACCTCGCCATTCGGCTTCAGCCTGACGAAAGCCAATTGCGAGGGCTCGCGCGCGCCGAGTTCCTGGAAAGCGCCGCGCCTGAGCAACGCGCCCTCCAGGGCCAGTTGCGGCGACAGCAGCGTGTGCGCCTGGGCCTTGGAAGGCGAGGAGCCGGTCTTGTAGTCCAATATGTCGGCCATGCCGCCATGGAGAAGATCGACCCGGTCGGCATAGCCCGACAGGGTGATCCCGGATTGGCCGACCATGGTCTTGCCCGCTCGCGCCTCGGCGTGGCGCCGGGCCACGGCCCCAGCGCGGCCGCGTTCCCATTCGATGATGCTGGCGGCGAGTTTTTCGAAACGCGGCCACCAGACCGCCTCGACATCGGTGGGAAGTGCTGCCTCGGCGAAGCAGGTCCGGCCGGCGGCGAGCAGGCCGGCCAGCGCATCGGGAGCACGCGGATCGGCCACGCTGCCCGAGAACAGATGCAGGATGGCGTGGAACAGCGTGCCGCGCTCGGCCGCACCCGGGTCGCGGATGACCGGGTCGAGCGGCAGCAGGCCGAGGATGCGCCTGGCATAGACGGCGTAGGGATCGCGACGCAGCGTCTCGATCTCGGTGATCGAGAAATGGGTTGGACGCAGCGCGACCGGCGGCTTCGGCTGCGGGCGCGGCGCGAAGTCCCGCCGCGGGCCGGAATCGAGCGCGCGCGCCCAGGCGATGAGTTCGTCGCCACGTTCGGCAAGCCTGGCTGCCTGGTCCTTCCCGATATAAGTGAGAATGCGCTGCAGCCAGCGCGAGGGCACGGCGGGCGCGTCGCCGGCGCGTGCGGAGCGCGACAGCACCACCTTCGCCGCCCCCATGGCCATCTGGAAATCATGTGCGGCAAGCCCAATGCGCCGTTCGGGCGGCTCCAGGTCGATGCCGGTCTTCATCAGCCGCGACATGAAGCGATCGCTTTCGGGTTTGCGCGGCCACACGCCTTCGTTCATGCCGCCTATGACCAGCGTGTCGACATTCTGCAAGCGGGCTTCCAGCGCCCCCCAGATGGCAACGTTCCTGTCTGTGCCTTGCGCCGGCTTGACCGTCTCGGGCGCGATCAGCGCCGCCATGACGTCTGGCCATTCGTCGGCGGCAAACGAGAGCGGCACGGGCGCCGCGACCAGTCCGCGCAACAGCTCGGCCAGTTTCTCGCCGGCATCGCCGGCATAGAGCGCGCCAAGCCCGCCATCGGCCGCACGGCCGAGATTTTCCAACACCACGACGCTGGCCCCGACCAGCGCGACAAGACCGGCGTCGGCCTGGCCGCGAAAGGCGGCAAGCGGCGCCAGCGCTTCGTTGAGACGTCCGAGCAAATTCCGCGCGCCTTCGATGGCGCGCACGGTCAGCCGGGCAAACCAGAAAGGCCGCCTGCTGTCGGCGCCGAGGTCAATCAGGCGGGCTTCGAACAGGTCCGGCAGCGACGCGATGTCGGGGCGGCCGGTGCCGCCGCGCAGCGCCACCAGCTCGATCAGTTCCGCCGCATGGCGAACGCTCGTCCGGTCCAGGCCAAGGGCAAGCAGGGGATGCTTGAGCAACGACAGCAGGCCGACGGGGTCACCGGGGCGGAACACCGCCTGCAACGCCAGCCCAAGCAGGCCGGCGGCGGGCGTGTTGGAAAGCGGCACACCGCCGGAATCGTCGGCGACGACGCCGAAGCGGGCGAGTTCGACCGAGACGCGGCGCGCCAGCGCACGGTCACCGGTAACGAGGGCCGCTCTTTGGCCGGGCTGCTCGACTGCGCGCTTGAGCGCGACGGCGATCCCCACGGCTTCATCGCGTTCGCTGGCTGCCTCCAGCAGGCTCACGCCGGAGAACGCCTGCTCGATGTCGGAGGGGGAAAAGCCGCTGCGCGTCTCGGCCCACAATTCGGTGGTCTCGGCCGGCCGCAGCGCTTCGCCGACGAGGGCGGCGCGAAGCGCGAGTTCATGTCCGGCCGCGCCGATCTCCTCGACATCGCCGCGCAGCACACCGATGGTGCCGATCAGCTTGGCGAGGCCGTATTGCGGATGGCCGAGCACGGCCGGACGTGCGCCCGGCGCCGTGATGGCCTGGAAAGACGGCTCATCCATCGTCCGGTCGAGGCCTGGCAGCACGATGGCTCCTCCCGCCAAGCGGGCGATTGCGGCCAGCAGCTCTGCCGTGGCGGGGATGGAGCCAGTGGAACCGGCGGCGATAACCGGCCCGGCGGGCGGATTGCGCCGCAGCCGCGCCGCTTCCAGCCGGATCAGGGCGCTGCGATGCGCGGCCGGGTTGGAGAGGTTCCGTTCCCCAAGGAATTTCGGCCAGGCTTCGGTGACGATGCCGAGGAAATCGAGCGTGACCTGCCACCATCCCGCGAGATTGCCGCTCACCAGATCGGCGAGCCGCGTCCAGTCCGTGCCTTCCGTCTCGATCTCATCCATAAGCCGGGCGAGATCGCGCGCCAGCCAGATCGCATCGGCGGCGGAGGCCGGAATGACGATCTCCTCGTCGAAAAGCGCCGCCACATGCGCCGGCAGCCGGCGTTTCCAGGCACGCACCAGCGGCGCCAGCAGCAACAGGCGTTCGGTTGCCGCGATCGGCGGCGCGAGGTCGATGGCGGCCGACGCTTCCGTCTCGAACGCGGCCTCGTCCTCATCGAACTCGCCGAGCGGCCGGATGACCGGCAGAATCGCCGAACCGCCGCCGCCCCTCGCCGACAGGCTGTCGACGAAGACGCCACGCAAGGCGCGCGCGGCGCGGCGCGTCGGCACATAGATGATGACATCGGCCAAAGCGAGCGGGTCGCCATCGAAGCGAAAGCCCGGAACAAGACGCCCGGCCAGCAGCGCCTCGGCAAGCGTCGGCAGAAACGGCGCACCGGGCGGAATGGAGAAAACGCGGCCCGGGCCGCTCATTGCAACTCGGCTAGCGCGTCGGCGACCGCCGCTTCCGCGCTCGCAATAGCGTCAGGCGTGCCGACGGTGATCCAATGGCCATGCATCGGCATGCCGGACAGCCGGCCGGCGGCGATCGCCTTGTCGAAGTAGGCGTTAAGCGAATGAGGTTCCGGCAGGGCACCCTTGAAGATGCGCGGATGGACGATCGCCGCCCCGGCATAGATCAGGCCCGCCGGATCGCCCTTGGAACGCCGCAGGGTGCCGTCCGGCGCCACCAGGAAATCGGTGCTGCCGCAGTGTCCGGTCGCCTGATGGAGATCCGCCAGCATCAGCAGAATATCCATTTTCGCGGCGTCCCATGCAAGGGCGAGACGGTTGAGATTGAGCGTTCCTTGGTCGATCCAGAAGGTGTCGGCGTTGAGGATGTAGAAGGGCTGTTGGCCGAGCTCCGGCAGCGCCTTGACGATGCCGCCGGCGGAATCGAGCAACCGCTCGCTCTCGTCCGAAATGACGATCCGCGGCGCATGGCGCGCGCCGAGATGGGCGACGATCTGTTCGGGAAGATAGTGCACGTTGACGACGGCCTTGCCGATGCCGGCCGCGGCGAGACTGTCGAGGCCCCAGTCGAGCAGCGTCTTGCCGGCGATCCTGACCAGCGGCTTGGGGATCGTGTCGGTGATCGGCCGCATGCGCTTGCCGAGCCCTGCGGCAAGCACTATCGCAGTTTTGGGCACGATCGCAGTTTTGGGCACGCTCGCTGCGTCCGGTATCGATGTCACGGCGTTTGCTCCTCCAGCAGACCGTGAGCGGTATAGAACTCGCGAAGGCCGGCCAAGGCAGGATGAGACAGCGCCCGGCGCAGATAGTCGCGGATACGCGGCAAGTGCTTCAGATAATAGGGCTTGCCGTCGCGTTTTTCGAGCCGGACGAAGATGCCGAGGATCTTGGAATTGCGCTGCGCCGCCATGATCGCATAGGCCTCGAGGAATGCCGCCTCGTCAAATGGGCCGGCCGCGTGGCGGGCGGCGACATAGGCATCGAGCGTGCGTTTCTCGATGCCTGGCGGGATGGTGACGCGCGCGTCCATGGCCAGCGAGGCGACGTCGTAAGCGGCGGGGCCATCCAACGCGTCCTGGATATCGACGATACCGAGCCGGTCATGGCCGGAGCGCTCAGCGCGCCAGATGATGTTCGGCGAATGAAAGTCACGCAGCATCAGCGTGTATTGGCTGTCAGCGAGCCGGTCGAGAACCGCGTTCCACTCCTTGTGGTAGCCGACGCGCAAGGCATCGCCCGCCGGAGCGCCCGTCAGCATCGGCACGTACCAATCGACCAGCAGGTCCGCCTCGATCAGCATGGCGTCGCGGTCGAAGGGCGGCACATCGTGAAACACGCCGGGCGCGGCCTCCATCCGGTGGGGCCAGGTCTTGCCATGCATCATGGCGAGCAGTTCGGCCGCCGCCTCATAGCGCCCGGCGACCGGCCTGCCATGCCCGTCCAGGAAACCTTCGGAGCCCAGATGTTCGAGCAGCAGGAATCCCTGGTCGAGATCCTGCGCATGGATTTCGGGAACGCTGACCCCGGCGGCGAGCAGCGCGCGGTCGATGGCGGCGAAGGCTGACACCGACTGGGCGGTGTGGGCGATGACGCCATAGGGCTTGCCGTCGCGCACCGGCGGGCCCAGCACCAGCCGCGGCGAGTTCATCAGCACCCTCGCGGCATGGCCTGGAAGCGAGACAATTTCGTAGGAGCGGGCAGAGGCATCGCCGATGAAATGGCGGCGGCTGGCCTCGCCCCATCCAGCGCCTTCGAGGAAATCACGCATGGCGAGCGACCGCGCCACCCGATCGTAGGCAGCGCCTTGCCCGGACAGTCTCGCCAATCGGCCATCGCCATGCTGGACGAGTTCGATCAGCACGGCGGTCCCAGGCAAATAACCCTCGGCCCGTTCCGGCCATTCGACAAGGGCCGCGCCTTGCGCCAACGCCTCGTCGAAGCCCAGTTCATCGAGCTCGGCTGCCGAGGACAGGCGGTAGAGGTCGAAATGATGGACCGGGATGCGCGTATCGTAGCTTTGCACAAGGGTGAAGGTAGGACTCGGCACGTCGAGACCGGCATCGTCGGCCAAGGCCCTGATCAGCGCCCGCGCCAGCGTCGATTTGCCCGCGCCGAGATCGCCCTTCAGCGCCAGGACGTCGCCGGCGCGCACCGCCAGCGCCAGATCCTCACCCAGCCGCGCTGTCTGTGTTTCGTCGGCGAGTAAACGCTCGAGCATCAATGCGGCCATCGAGTGCGCTACTCGGCCGCGGCGCGGATGCCCGGCATGTCGGGAAAGGTGCAGATGACGGTCGTGCCCTTGTCCTTGCCGGTTTCGATGCGGACGCTGCCGCCATGCAGCTCGACGAAGCTCTTGACGATCGACAGTCCGAGCCCGGCGCCGCGCCGGCGGCCGCCATTGGCGCGCGGCTCGAAGCGGCGGAACACCGAGTCAAGCACGTCGGGCGGCATGCCGGGTCCATCGTCATGGACCGAGAATTCCACCCCGTCCGCCAACTGACGGCAGGCGAGCCGGATGGCGCTGGCCTCCGGCGCGTAGTTGGCGGCGTTGCTGAGCAGGTTGTAGAGGATCTGGCGGATGCGGATTTCGTCGCCGTGGAAGGTCTTCGGCGCCGCCGCGGCATCGACCTCGAGCCTGATTGAATGCTCTTCCAGCCGGTCGGCAACCAGCTCGGCGGCGGCGGCGATCGTGCGGTCGACATGGACCTCGGAAATGTCGAGCTGCATGATGCCGGCATCGACCGTGGCCAGGTCGAGTATGTCGTTGACGATGGTCAAAAGCACCGAGGACGACGAGCCGACATGCTCGACATATTCGCGCTGCTTCTGCGTCAGCGGACCGGTGGCCGGCAGCGACAGCAGTTCGGTGAAGCCGATGATGTTGGTCAGCGGCGAGCGCAGTTCGTAGGACACGTGCTGGACGAATTCGTTCTTGAGCTGGTCGGATTTCTCCAGCGCCTCGTTCTTGTCCTTGAGCGCGCGTTCGACACGGACGCTGTCGGTAACGTCGACGAAGGTCATCATCACCTGCCCGTTGGGCAGGGGGATCACGGCGTAGCGCAGCACGGTGCCGTTGTTGAGCTCGGTCTGGCCGTGGCGGTCGCGGCGCTCGTCGTCGAAGCCGGTGATGGCGGCGACGAAGCTGCCCCACGGGCTGTCGATCGCTTGCAGGTCGCAAAGCTCACGGATTGCGGAAACATGGACATTGGGCCGGGCGGTTTCGGCGTCCAGGCCCCACAAAGTAGCAAATGCCGGGTTCGACAGGCGCAGCCTGCCGTCGGGACCGAACACCGCCACGCCTTCGGCGAGGTTGTCGAGTGTTTCGCCCTGGACCCGCACCGCGGTGCGGTAGCGGCTTTCGAGGTCCATCTTCTCGGTCAGGTTCTCGAACACCCAGGTGACGCCGCCCTTGGGCTGCGGGTTGGCGACGACGCGGATGGTCTTGCCGTCGGGCAGGTGCCACCAATGCTCCTGCGATTCCACCGCGCGGTAGGCGCCGAGCAGGCCTTCCTTCCAGCGACGCCACTCCGGCTGCTCGGCGATCTTGCCCTCGCTGCGCAGCCGATCCAGCAGCAAAGCGTTATCGGGCGCGCTGTGCAGGAAGCCTGCATCGAGGCCCCAGAGCTTCTGGAAAGCCTGGTTGAAGAAGCGCAGCTTCTCGTCGGTGTCGAAGATCGCGACCGCCGTGTTGAGCTGGTCGAGCGTGTCGGCGTGGCTGCGCACGGTGCGCTCATATTCGCTGCGGATGGTTTCGATGGCGCTGGTGTCGCAGGCAAGTCCCGCCGAACCGTCGGCGCCGGCGAAATCGGTCACCGCGAAAACGCGGCGGTCGCCTTCGATCACCGTGGAAAGCGTCTGTTCGAAGACAGGATGGGACTTGTGCTGGGCAGCGATCGCTTCGCGCGCTTGGCCGCCGAGGAATTCCTTGGCGTCGCGGACAGCCATCTCCGCGCTTTCGGCCTCGACCGCTTCGGCATAGGCCCGGTTCACCCATCTCAGGCGGCCGTCCTCGCCGCGCAGCCATGCCGGCATCTTCAGCGCCTCGAGCAGGCCGATCATCGTATCATGGTCGGCGGCCAGCCGCTGGTTTTCGATCTTCAGCCGGGCCTGGCTGCGTTGCGTCTCGGAAAGGGAAACGAACCGCACCAGCACATGCGCCGCGCTCTTGCGGCCATGCACTTCCAGCGGAGCGCCGGTCTGCGTTTCGATGACGAGGTCGAAGGACACGGCTCTTTCGCGCAGCCCCGCGACGGCATGCTCGAGTGCCGCAGCCGAGCGCGGCATCAGCCAGCGGCCGAAGGCAAGGAAGGCGGCCCGCTCCTCGGGCGCGCCGCTTTCGACCGGCAGCGTGCCGATGAGCTCGGGTTTCTTGTTCTCCGAGGCCCAGACGACGACACGCTGGTCGCGCAAGTTGAGCAGCGCCTCCGAACGGCGCAGCGCCGCGTTGATGTCCGCGATGCGGCTCCTGAGCTCGACATTTTCGGCCGAGGTGCGCGCTCTCTCCCGGATCAGAACGATGGCCGACAGGAATGCCGCTCCCATCACTCCGACAAAGACGGCAAGCTGCACGACCTCGACCGTGCTCACCGATAGGCTTGCGGCCTCCGCACCAGCAGCCTGGGCGTGGGCCACCGTGCCGGCCAAAGGCCAGCCAAGTGCGGAGCCGGCAAGGAAAAGTCCGGCGCGCGCGCGCCATGAAGGGCGCCCGCCTCGCGTGGCGGTGCCGGTAATCCTCGAATCGTCATGGCCGCCGGAAACGGCCCGTCCCGCGCAAAGCGGGTTATCCCCCGGCATGTCTTGGTCCTCTTCGCCGCCTGAATGCAAGACCGCCCTGATGCGTACGCCGGTCCTCGTCCCCGGACCGCGAATCACAACAATAGCGCCTGCTGGAATCGGCGTGAAGAATCATTCGGCGCAAAAATAAAGCCGGGCGAAAAGTCAATCGCCCGGCGTCAATATCTGGTAGTAAATTCAGCTTTGGTTAATAGCGGTAGTGTTCCGGCTTGAACGGACCCTGCGGGGTCACGCCGATATAGGCTGCCTGTTCGCCCGACAGTTCGGTCAGGCGAGCGCCGAGCTTGTCGAGATGCAGGCGCGCGACCTTCTCGTCGAGATGCTTGGGCAGCACGTAGACCTGGTTCTGGTACTGCTCGCCCTTGGTGAACAGCTCGATCTGCGCCAGCACCTGGTTGGTGAAGGACGCCGACATGACGAAGCTTGGATGGCCGGTGGCGTTGCCGAGGTTGAGCAGGCGGCCTTCCGACAGCAAGATCATGCGCTTGCCATCGGGGAAGGTGATCATGTCGACCTGAGGCTTGACGTTGGTCCATTTCAGGTTGCGCAGCGATGCCACCTGGATCTCGTTGTCGAAGTGACCGATGTTGCCGACGATCACCATGTCCTTCATCGAACGCATGTGGTCGAGGGTGACGACATCCTTGTTGCCGGTGGTGGTGATGACGATGTCGGCGGTGGGTGCGGCATCTTCGAGCGTGACGACCTCGAAGCCGTCCATCGCCGCCTGCAGGGCGCAGATCGGATCGACCTCGGTGACCTTGACGCGGGCGCCAGCGCCCTTCAGCGAGGCGGACGAGCCCTTGCCGACGTCGCCATAGCCGCAGACGACGGCGACCTTGCCGGCCATCATGGTGTCGGTGCCGCGGCGGATGCCGTCGACCAGCGATTCCTTACAGCCATATTTATTGTCGAATTTCGACTTGGTGACGGAGTCGTTGACATTGATGGCCGGGAAAGGCAGCAAGCCCTTCTTCTGCAGCTGGTAGAGCCTGTTGACGCCGGTGGTCGTCTCTTCGGTGACGCCCCGGATCGCTTCCTTCTGCTTGGTGAAGAAGCCGGGCGAAGCCTTCATGCGCTTCTTGACCTGGGCATAGAAATATTCCTCCTCCTCGCTGTGCGGATTGGACAGCACGTCCTCGCCGGCCTCGGCGCGCGCGCCGATCAGGATGTACATGGTGGCGTCGCCGCCATCATCGAGGATCATGTTGGAGGTGCCGCCGTCGGCCCACTGGAAAATCCTGTCGGTATAGTCCCAGTACTGCTCAAGCGTCTCGCCCTTGACGGCGAAGACCGGGATGCCGGCCTCGGCGATGGCAGCAGCCGCATGGTCCTGGGTCGAGAAGATGTTGCAGGAAGCCCAGCGTATATCGGCACCGAGCGCCTTCAGCGTCTCGATCAACACCGCGGTCTGGATGGTCATGTGCAGCGAGCCGGTGATGCGCGCGCCCTTGAGCGGCTTCTTGGAGCCGAATTCCTCGCGGCAGGCCATCAGGCCCGGCATTTCGGTTTCGGCGATCTCGATTTCCTTGCGGCCCCAGCCGGCAAGCGAGATGTCGGCGACCACATAGTCCTTGCTACCCGTCATGGCAGTGCTCCGATGCGAATTGTTACGCTATTGAATTGGTTGCGGATGCGCCCGCGCCGGCAGGCGCGTCGAAGGGCGCGAATTGCCCGCCTGACTAGCAGATCGGCGTCAAGACGACAATGGGATATAAAGAAATCTTTATCCCTGCATGTCTTTCATGCGAAGGTAAGGAATCAGCATTCCTCGCCGAAGCGGGACGCCACCAGCTGCTCCAGCGCATTCATGACCTCAAGCGCTTCGGGACCGCTGGCGGTGACGCGAATCGAATAACCCGGACTTGCAGCCAGCATCATCAGACCCATGATCGAGGTGCCGCCGACCTTGACGCCGTCCTTCTCGACATGGACCGACGCGTTGTAGCCGCTGGCGAGCTGTACGAACTTGGCCGAGGCGCGCGCGTGCAGGCCGCGCTGGTTGACGATCGGAAATTCGCGGACGATCTGGTCCTTTTCCGACGACATCGTGCTCATTTGCTGCTCAGGAGCTGGCTGGCGACATTGATGTATTTGCGCCCCGCCGCCTGCGCCTCGTCGAGGGCCGCCGCCATGTTGTCGCTCTTGCGGATCGAGGAGAGCTTGATCAGCATCGGCAAATTCATGCCGGCGATCACCTCGGTGCGGCCGGACTCCATCACGGAAATGGCAAGGTTCGAAGGCGTGCCGCCGAACATGTCGGTCAACACGATCACGCCCGCCCCGGTGTCGACACGGGCAACGGCGTCGACGATGTCGCGCCGGCGCTGCTCCATATCGTCGTCAGCCCCGATCGCCACGGTTTCGAAATTGTCTTGTGGCCCGACGACATGTTCCACGGCATGTCGGAACTCGGTGGCCAGTTGACCGTGCGTTACAAGCACGAGTCCGATCATTCTTTGGTGGCTCCCGTCATCGCCGCTTCACAGGCGCATTTTATGCTCGCCAGCCATTCCAGGCGGCGGGAGCGCTATCTTGTCGACGTGCGGCTCGTTGACAAGCCCAAAATTGCGCCGGCCCATGCCATTTTGACGCATTGCAGCAAAAAACCCGGTCGCATCATAGAAAAGGCGCGATCGACAGATGCGCCATCACGGCGGGCAAGGCAGCGGCAATATTGCGTTCCGCAACGTCAATCCGCGGCACCAAGCAGCCGGCGGTGGTGTCGTCGGCATCCTCCTGAAAGCGTGCCACTTCGCCGGCCGGCAAAAGCCTGACATGCAGATCGATGACGGCACCCGCTTCAAACGGCACGGATCGCGGACCGAGCCCGGGCACCTCGACCAGGCCCTCGATCGCGGCGGGCGCGCGGCACACCAGCCGTCCCGCATGTGCCATGACGAAAAGCTGGTCGTCGCCGACGAGCCGTGAGAACAAGCCTCGCGGGTGGCAATGGTCAATGAGCGCCAGCGCCAGCGTCGTCTTGCCCGAACCGGATGCGCCGCTGACGAGAACGCCGCGCTCGCCGATCAGGATGGCCGTTGCGTGGATGTTTTCAGGCTGCATGAGCGTGCCCGCTTGTGTATTTCGGAAATCCTGATCCAACGCCGTCATCCCGAGGATCTGCAGGTCTTCCAATAGTGTTCGCACCATAGCCACGCTGTGCGGCGGATCCACGGGACAAGCCCGAGGATGACGGCCGTAAGGCCGCGATATCCGGGATCATTTTTGCATGAGGCATGATCTGATCCGAAAACCGGTTCCCACTTTTCGGGATCATGCTTCGGCCGGCAGCGTAACCACGAAGCGGGCGCCCTTGATCTCGCCTGGCTTGGTGCCGGGGATGTTCTCGGCGGTCAGCGTGCCGCCATGGGCCTCGACGATCTGCCTGGATATCGACAGGCCAAGGCCTGAATTCTGGCCGAACGCCTCGCCGGCGGGCCGGTCGGTGTAGAAACGTTCGAAGATGCGGTCGATGTTGTCGGCGCGGATGCCGGGACCATTGTCATCGACGGTGAGGATGTTGAACTTGCCGGTGCGCGCCAGCGACAGGATGATGTGGCCGCGCTCCTCTGGCACGAAGGAGCGGGCGTTCTCGATCAGGTTGGTGATGACCTGGCCGATGCGCAGGTCGTGGCCTACGACGAAATAGCCCTTGACGCCCTGCGGCAGCTTGGCGACCCTGAGCTCGATCTCGACCGCCTTCTTGTTGCGCGTCGTTTCACGCGAGACGGCGACGAGGTCGGTGATGAACTTCTTCAGGTCCACGGTCCCCGCGTCATCCCGCGCCAGCTCGGCGTCGAGACGGGAGGCATCCGAAATGTCGGTGATGAGGCGGTCCAGCCGCCTGACGTCGTGCTGGATGATCTCCATCAGCCGGCTGCGCGAATTGTCGTTCTTGGCCAGCGGCAAGGTCTCCACCGCGCTGCGCAGCGAGGTCAGCGGGTTCTTCAATTCATGGGAAACATCGGCGGCGAAGCTCTCGATCGCCTCGATGCGGGCATAGAGCGCGTTCGTCATGTCGCGCACGGCAATCGACAAATTGCCGATCTCGTCCTGACGGTCGGAGAAATCAGGAATTTCCTCGCGGCTCTTGACGCCGCGCCGTACCCGCACGGCCGCCGCAGACAGCCGGCGCAGCGGATTGGCGATGGTGGAGGCCAGAAGCATCGACAGGATGGCGGTGACGAGCGCCGCGATGCCAAAGACGCGCAGGATCGCCTTGCGTTCGGCGGCGACGATCTTGTCGATGTCGCCGCCTTCGGTCGACAGCATCAACACGCCGAGAACGGCGCGGAAGCGCTGGATCGGCACCGCGACGGAAACGATCTGCTCGCCCTGTTCGCTGATCCGGACGATGGTCGACGGGCTGCCGGTCAGCGCCTTGACCACTTCCGGGAAGGCGGCGCCATTGCCGCCCGGCTGCTCGTGATAGACCGGCAGATCGGTGTTGCGGAAGAAGTCGAAGATGAACTTCTGGATGCGTTCGACAAGGTCGGGCTCTTCCTCGTCGACCGGGGGCAGATCGTACCGAAGGATCTGGCCGCGCGAATAGAGATGGCGCGAATCGAGCAGCAAATTGGCGTCGCGGTCGTAGATGCGGGCGCGGGTGCGGGTCGGCGAGATCAGCCGGCGCAGCACCGGGGCGACGCGTTCAGGATTGATCGGGAAATCCAGATTGTCGAGCTGGTCGGAGCCCGGTCCCAGGCTTTCGCCGGCCTGCAGCTCAAGCAGCTTTTCCGGATCGATGCTGATCGAATCGGTCTCGACCGTCGCCGAGGCAGCGATCGCGCCGGCGATGATCTCGCCCTGGGTCATGAGGCTTTCGACGCGGGCGTCGATCAGCCCGTCGCGGAAGGTGTTGAGATAGAGAATGCCGGTGACCAGGACTGCGAGGCCGGCGAGATTGAGGAAGAGGATACGCCGCGTCAGGCTGGAAAAGATGTGATGGCCGAGGAAGCGGCGCATGGGCACGGTGAGCTTCGACAGGAACGCGGGCATGATGCGCGCCGGCCGCCTTGCAACGCCCGCCGATCTGCTCCGCTGTGCTTCCACTGCCATCGAACAGCAGTTCCCTGCTTAGTATTAGTGAGTAGCGGGTAGCGAATAGAGAAATGGTTGGCTGAGATCGCGGCGATGCACGGGTGGCCGCTCGCACCATTCAAAACTGACTACCGACTATTCTCTATTGCCTACCCGCCTATTCACGCCTCGCGGAACCGGTATCCGACTCCGTAAAGGGTTTCGATCATCTCGAAGTCGTCGTCGACGGCCTTGAACTTCTTGCGCAGCCGCTTGATGTGGCTGTCGATGGTACGGTCGTCAACATAGACCTGCTCATCATAAGCCGAATCCATCAGCGCATCACGACTTTTTACGACGCCGGGGCGCTGTGCCAGCGAATGCAGGATCAGGAATTCGGTGACGGTGAGCGTCACCGGTTCCCCCTTCCAGGTGCAGGTGTGGCGTTCCTGGTCCATGACGAGCTGGCCGCGCTCGAGCGAGCGCGCCTGCTGGCTGGGCGCTTTTGCCGCGGCCTCACGGGCGCTGGCACGACGCAACACCGCGCGCACCCGCTCGACCAGCAAACGCTGCGAGAAGGGTTTGCGGATGAAGTCGTCGGCGCCCATCTTGAGGCCGAACAGCTCGTCGATCTCGTCGTCCTTGGAGGTCAGGAAGATGACCGGCAGGTCGGATTTCTGGCGCATCCGGCGCAAGAGTTCCATGCCGTCCATGCGCGGCATCTTGATGTCGAGGATGGCGAGATTCGGCGGGCGCGCCGCCAGGCCTTCCAGCGCGGACGCACCATCCGTGTAGGTTTCGACGCGATAGCCTTCCGATTCGAGGGCGATCGACACCGAGGTCAGAATGTTGCGGTCGTCATCGACAAGCGCGATTGTTGCCATTTCAAGCGGCTCCCTCATGAGCTGTCCCTTCTTTGGTAGAGAAGGGGCTTTTGCAGGACAAATTAGGTACAAAATGTGGCATAGGCCTTCGCCGCTGTCACGGGCGGCATGCCGGCGGCCACGATCGCACCTCGATATGGATTGGACGAACCAGCGCCGCCAATCCTTTGGGCAACCACGAAACTTTTTGCACATATAAACGATTTAAACAACTTTCAAAATATTTAAATCGATTAATGATTTGATATCATTCGGCTTTTCTGGTTCTGACCATCTAAGCTCGCGTAGTGGGCGTGCCGGAAAGGCGCCGGCAAAGATGCGCAAATCGGAGAAGGGTCATCCATGTCGGAAGTCGGCAAACGCAATCCTGCCTGCGCGATCGATCGTATCGGTCTCAGAACCTCTGGCCTGGTGCGCTACAATTTCGGGGCGCCCGCCCTCTACGAGGAATCAATCAGGCGCGGCGAAGCGCGGCTGACCGCACATGGCGCGCTGGTCGCCGAAACAGGCCAGCACACCGGCCGTTCGCCCAAGGACAAGTTCGTCGTCCGCGACGGCGCCACCGAGAATGACATCTGGTGGGACAACAACAAGGCGATCTCGCCGGACCAGTTCGAGACGCTGCTCGAAGAGTTCCGGGCGCACGCCGCGGACAAGGATCTCTACGTGCAGGACCTTGTCGGCGGCGCAGACCATGAGCTGAAGCTGCCCACCAGGGTCATCACCGAGTTTGCCTGGCATTCGCTGTTCATCCGCAACCTGCTGATCCGTCCGGAAGCTGCGGAGCTCGACCATTTCGTGCCCGAGATGACGATCATCGACCTGCCCTCCTTCCGCGCCGACCCCGCCCGCCACGGCACCCGCACCGAAACCGTGATCGCCGTCGACCTCACCCGCAAGATCGTCCTGATCGGCGGCACTTCCTATGCCGGCGAGATGAAGAAATCGGTGTTCACAATGCTGAACTACCTGCTGCCGGCCAAGGGCGTGATGCCGATGCACTGCTCGGCCAATGAGGGCCCTGGCGGCGACGCCGCGATTTTCTTCGGCCTGTCGGGCACCGGCAAGACGACGCTGTCGGCCGATCCGTCGCGCACGCTGATCGGCGACGACGAGCACGGCTGGGGGCCGCACGGCATCTTCAATTTCGAAGGCGGCTGCTATGCCAAGACCATCAAGCTGTCGGCGGAAGCGGAGCCTGAGATTTTCGCCACCACGCAGCGCTTCGGCACGGTGCTGGAGAACGTCGTTCTCGACGCCCATGGCGTGCCGGATTTCGACGACGGCCGGCTCACCGAGAACACGCGCTGCGCCTATCCGCTCGACTTCATACCCAATGCCAGCAAGACGGGGCGCGCCGGCCATCCCCGGAACATCATCATGCTGACCGCCGACGCTTTCGGCGTGATGCCGCCGATCGCACGGCTGACCCCGGCGCAGGCGATGTATCATTTCCTGTCCGGCTACACGGCCAAGGTGGCCGGAACGGAGAAGGGCGTGACCGAGCCCGAAGCGACGTTCTCGACCTGTTTCGGCGCGCCGTTCATGCCGCGCCATCCCTCGGAATATGGCAATCTGCTGCGCGAGCTGATCGCGCAGCACGGTGCCGATTGCTGGCTGGTCAACACCGGCTGGACTGGCGGCGCCTACGGCACAGGCAGGCGGATGCCGATCAAAGCGACGCGCGCGCTGCTTGCCGCGGCACTCGACGGCTCTCTGAAGACGACCGGTTTCCGTACCGACGCCAATTTCGGTTTCGAGGTGCCGGTGGCGGTGCCGGGCGTCGACGCCGCCATCCTCGACCCGCGATCGACCTGGGCCGACAAATCCGCTTATGACCGACAAGCGGCAAGGCTGGTCGGCATGTTCGCCATCAATTTCGAGAAGTTCGAAAGCCATGTCGACGCCTCCGTCCTCGGCGCGGCGCCGCACATGCAGGAAGCGGCGGAATAATCGCCCGCCAGGCTCAGCCATCCTCGCAAGGCCCGGTCCCGATCGGGCCTTTTCTTTTTTCGTGCGCCGCGCCATGACTGCGGCATGACGAGCGACGACACAATCATCATTGCCGACGATGCCGTGATCCATCCGGGTGATCTGCACGAGGATTTCATCCGCTCCTCCGGCCCCGGCGGGCAGAACGTCAACAAGGTGGCGACGGCGGTGCAGCTGCGCTTCGATGCACGCAACGCACCCGGCCTGTCGGAGCGCGTGCGCGAACGCACGATCAGGCTTGCCGGCCAGCGCGCCACCAAGGACGGCGTCATCGTCATCGAGGCCGGACGCTTCCGCACGCAGGAGCAGAACCGGGCGGATGCACGGGCGCGGCTGACGGCGCTGGTCGCCAAGGCGGCCGAGCCGCCACCGCCGCCGCGCAAGAAGACGAGACCGTCGAAAGGCGCGGTCGAACGGCGGCTGAAGAGCAAGGCCGGACGCGGCACCATCAAGAAACTGCGCGGCCGGGTAGAGAACGATTAAGCAACACACCAATCGCGCGCGTGAACCCGCTTTCAATTTCGCTTTGCAGATGCAAGGTTTACTCATTGCCACAGCAAGGAGACCTGGAAATGGGTATGTTCGATTTCGTCAAGAGCGTCGGCAAAAAGCTCGGCATAGGCGGTGACGAGGAAGCGGCACCCAGCGCCGATACGCTCAAGAAAGAACTCGATTCGCACAAGCTCGGTACCGACGGCGTGCAGGTCGTCGTCCAGGGCGACACGGCGGTGCTGAAGGGCGTGGTCAAGGACCAGTCGGTTTTCGAAAAGGCGGTCATCGCCGTCGGCAACACGCTAGGCGTCTCCAAGGTGCAGGCGGACGAGTTGCAGGTCGCGCCGGCCTCCGGTTCGACGGCGGCCGCGGCCAAGGAACCGACCTTCTACACCGTCCAGAAGGGCGACAATCTCTGGAAGATCGCCGAGAAAAGCTATGGCAAGGGCAAGGGCGCCAAGAACACGGTCATCTTCGAGGCCAACAAGCCGATGCTGACCCATCCCGACAAGATCTATCCAGGGCAGGTCCTGCGCATTCCAGACCTCACCTGATCAAGGGAGACGCGAATTTTTCGGGAACGGCGGCTTTCGGGTCGCCGTTTTCATTTTCAGATGGCATGCTCGAGCCGACGAAACGGAGCTAGCGACCGACCTCATGCTCGTTCTGCCCAAGGGCGTCCGCCACATGCCGGCCTATCTGTCCCGCGACGTGCAGGAGGCGCTGGTGGAGGATGTGAGAGTCATCGTCCAGCAGGCGCCGCTATTCGTGCCGGCCATGCCGCGCACCGGCAAGGAAATGAGCGTGCGCATGACCAATTGCGGCCCGCTCGGCTGGGTCACCGACAAGGAACGCGGCTATCGCTACCAGCCGACGCACCCGGTGACAGGGACGCCGTGGCCGCCGATCCCGGATGTGCTGATGCGGTTGTGGCGAGAGGTCTCGGCCTACCCGCATCCGCCGCAGGCATGCCTGGTCAATTTCTACGCGCCGGATGCGAAGATGGGTCTGCATCAGGACCGCGACGAGGAGGATTTCTCAGCACCCGTCGTCTCGGTCTCGCTGGGCGACGACTGCCTGTTCAGGGTCGGCCAGACGACGCGCGAGGGGGCGACCCGGTCGTTCCGGCTGAAGAGCGGCGACGTCGTCGTGCTCGGCGGCGAAGGACGCCTCTGCTTTCACGGCGTCGACCGCATCTACCCCTCGACCTCGGCGCTGCTGAAAAATGGCGGCAGGATCAATCTGACGCTGCGGCGGGTGACGAGGGGTCAGTGAGCACTGCTGCGCCGCGCATAGACCTCGATGTAGTCTCCTAGCGCGATCTCTTCGTAATTGCTCATCAAGGCCTGGAAGTCAGCGTTCTGACGCATCCAGGTAGTCCATATTGGAGGATAATTCGCCGCCAACGACAACACGGATTTCTTCTTGTCCAAGCGATCGACAAGGATGATGTCCGGCTTGTTGTCGCGGATCAAGGAGTTGACATAAAGCGTATAGTTGTCGAGGTCGTGCCGCGCTATTCGTTCGTCTTCGCCGTGATAGTTGCCTTTCATCAAACCCCAAAGCGCATGGGCGCCAACCCAATCATGAGCGTAGGCTGAAAGCCAACGGCCATTGACCATCCTCGCCAGCGGATTCCCGACGGAAAGATCCGAACTGACCTGAACAATGGACGGCGAGGAGTATCGGGCCTTGATTGCATCGACCAGGCTCTTTTCCGGCATCTGGTAAAACTGGTGGTGCGTTACCGTGAGAGCGACAACCACAGCAAAGGCGGCGCTAGAATGAAGTCTCGCATTGGCGCGCTCCGAGGCCGCTTCTTCTCCTGAAAGCGCGAGCACTTTTTGCCGTCGCGATGCAACAGCCAACAGCATCGCGACCAGCAACGCAAGCTGATACGGATACTGGTGATTGGGCCAATATTTGCCAAGATATGCCATTGAGACAAAGAAGCCTGCGCCACTTGTTACCGCAATTGCCACATCACTTCGCCAAGCAGATTTCCGCATCTGGAAGGCTATAAAAACGACGAACACCGCAAAGGTCGGCAGCGCCAACAGAATATTTATGTTGGCCCGCAGACTGACATAGTAGCGCATCAGCAAAGGCAAGAATGTATCAAGAAATTCTGGGAACCATATTCGTACGCTGGCGAGATACCCCGTGCAGATCGCGCCTATGACGATATTCTCAACAGTCAGGCAGGCCAGAAGCGACCGCCTTCGCCAGGCGATGACAAGATAAGGCAGTGCGATGCCAAGTGCCCAGTGGGGCTTAACGAGCAGCAACACGCTTGCCGCCAGCCCAACGGTGAATGCAAGTGCAAATGGTATATGCTGGCCTGGACTATCGTTGGAACGCCACATCATCAGGAACAGCATCGGCATGAACAGCATCATACCGATATGCTCGCGTTGTCCGAAAATATTCCCTGGCATGATCAGAAGCAGAACCGCGAGCATGGGATAGACCCACTGGGTTCTGAGATCGACAAAGATCCTGCCTTTCTCGATCACAAGGGCCGACAACAAAATCGAAACGACGAAGATAAGATAGATGAAATATTCGATCACCAATTCCGGCGAAATTCCCAACCTATGGGACAACCACACTGGTCCGATATACAGAGCGACCGAAAAAGGCGGGTTGGTTTCTAAAATGTCGACATAGAGTTTCTGACCAGAAAAAATCTTCTCGCAGATAATGATTATCCAACTCACATCGGTGTTGTCACCCGCTGTCCAAGGCATGAAAAAGGAGATCACGACGACCAGTCCAACGAGCGAGAATTGCCGCAGACTGCCGATACGGTACTGGGATGCGACCATCGCATCGAACGTTCTTGCGCCCGACAAGCTCATATGATTGCCTCTAAAAGGACGAGCCTCCGCAAAAGATTAAAGGTCATGATCGAAACTGGGACAGAGGCATAGCTGCTTGCGATCCCATTAAGATTGCATCGGAAACTAGCTCGGATAGCCTAAAGTGCCGTTAATCGCGCCAGCTAAAGCTTGCGCAGCGCCACTTCCTCGACCAGGTGGTCGGCGCCTTTGCGTAGGATCAAGTCGGCGCGGGCGCGTGTCGGCAGGATGTTTTCGCGCAGGTTCTTCAGGTTGATGTTGGTCCACAGGCCTTCGGCAATCGCCCGTGCCGAATCCTCCGACAGTTGCGAATAGCGATGGAAGAACGATTCCGGATTGCGGAAAGCGGTCTCGCGCAGCCGCATGAAGCGGGAAATGTACCATTCGTGGATCAGCTTCTCGTCGGCATCGATGTAGATGGCGAAGTCGAAGAAGTCGGACAGGAAAGGCACGATCTTGCCGTCCTGCGGCAGCTTGCCCGGCTGCAGCACATTGATGCCCTCGAAGATCAGGATGTCGGGCCGGTCGATGGTGACGAACTCGCCGGGGATGACGTCATAGGTGAGGTGCGAATAGACCGGCGCGCGGATATCTGGCAGCGCCGACTTGATGCCCGAGAGGAAGCGCAGCAGCGCGCCGACGTCGTAGCTGTCGGGAAAGCCCTTGCGCTCCATCAGGTTTTCGCGGCGCAGTACCTCGTTGGGCAGCAGGAAACCGTCGGTGGTGATGAGATCGACCTTGGGGCTGGACGGCCAGCGCGCGAGCAGCTCCTTCAGTACGCGCGCCGTGGTCGATTTGCCGACCGCGACCGAACCGGCGATGCCGATGATGAAGGGCGTCTTGACCACGTCCGAGGCGTTGAAGAAAGCCTGGCGCTGCCGGAACAGCAGCTGGCTGGCCTCGACATGCGCCGACAGAAGCCGCGACAGCGACAGATAGATGCGCTTGACCTCTTCGAGATCGATTGGATCGTTCAGCGACCGCAGGCGGCGGAATTCATCCTCGCTCAGCGTCAGCGGCGTGTCGGCGCGGAATTGCGACCATTGCTCGGCCGAGAAGAAACGAAAGGGGGAATATTTCTCGGTCGGTGCGAGCTGATCCATCGAGATTCCTGCCCTCCTCGCGGTCAGCGCTTGGACCGTGACGCCTTCTCGGCGATACCCGAACGCCCGGTGCGGCTTTCGAGCTCCTTAAGCACGTCGTCCAGCGGCACACCCGAAATGCCGAGAACGACGAGCCAATGATATATAAGATCGGCACTTTCCGAAACGAGCGCGTGTTTGTCGCCCTTGATGGCGGCAATCACCGTCTCGACCGCCTCTTCGCCGAGCTTCTGCGCCGCCTTCTCGATGCCGCGCGCGTAAAGCTTGGCGGTCCACGAGTCCGGATCGCCGGAATGGGCGCGTTCGCTGATGATTGTCTCCAGATCGGAGAGTGAAAACCCGGTCATGGCGCCTTGGCCCTATTTCTTAGCCGCAAGCCTCTAGGGCCGATCGCCCGAGGAGTCCAGCCGCATCGGCAGGCCGGCTTGCGCCATATGGGCCTTGGCCTCGGCGATCGTATAGGTACCGAAATGGAAGATGGAGGCCGCCAGCACGGCACCTGCATGGCCGTCGCGAATGCCTTCGACCATATGGTCGAGCGTGCCGACGCCGCCCGAAGCGATCACCGGGGCGCGCACCGCGTCCGATACCGCGCGGGTCAGCGCGATGTCATAACCGGCCTTGGTGCCGTCGCGGTCCATAGAGGTCAACAGGATCTCGCCGGCACCGCGATCGACCATTTTGCGGGCGAATTCGACCGCATCCATGCCGGTTTTTTCCCGTCCGCCGTGGGTGAAGATCTCCCAGCGGTCGGCCTCGCCGGCGCCCGACACTTTCTTGGCATCGATGGCGACCACGATGCACTGGTTGCCGAATTTGTCGGCGGCTTCCGCAACGAAATCCGGGTTCTTGACCGCCGCCGTGTTGATCGACACCTTGTCGGCGCCGGCCAGGAGCAATTTCCGGATATCGGCGACCTGGCGCACCCCGCCGCCGACGGTGAGCGGCATGAAGCATTGCTCGGCCGTGCGGGCGACGACATCGAAGATAGTCTCGCGATTGTCCGATGACGCGGTGATGTCGAGGAAGCAAAGCTCGTCGGCGCCGGCCGCGTCATAGGCCTTGGCGGCCTCGACAGGATCGCCGGCATCGACGAGATCGACGAAGTTGACCCCCTTGACGACGCGGCCGCCCTTGACGTCGAGACAGGGGATGACGCGGGCTTTCAGCATCAGCGGCCTTCTATCGTGGCTATGAGATCGTTGAGCAGCTGCCCGACCAGCGGCGGCACATCGGCCTGCGCATCGAAAGCCGGATCGTAGGCGGAAACGGTGATGCCGACGATCGGCACCGCAAGCGCCATAGCGCAGGTCGCGTCGCGCAATTGTTCCGGGTTCGGCCCGCCCGGCGCTACATAGCGGTTGGCCTGCAGCGCCTCAGGGTCGTGCACGTCGAGATCGAGATGCAAGTGCACGCGTTTAGCGCCGGCGACCTTGAGTTTTTCGGTTGCCGCTGCCGCTCCCGGACATTCCGTGCGGATCACCGGCAATGCCTCCAGAAGCTGTTTCTCGTCCGGGTCGAGATCGCGAGCGTTGACGAGCACGCAGCGCGACGGATCGATCGGCTGGAAGCCGGGAATGGCCGCCGCCATCGGGCGCCAGCACAGGCCAAGCATGGTGGCCAGCGCCATGCCGTCGAGAAACCCGTATATGGATGTGTCGGGCGTGTTGAGGTCGCCGTGCTGGTCGGCCCAGATGATCGCGTCGGCGCCTTCGCCGGCGACCGCGCCGGCTGATGTCAGGCAGTTTCCGGCCAGCACGATGGGAAAGCGTCCCCTGTCGCGGGCAATGCGGACCTCGCCCGAAACGGCATTGCAGACAGCGAAACCGGTGGCGATCTCACGCTCCTGGGCATCGCCGACCTTGCCGATGTCCTCGACCGCGACATCGTGGCCGGCCATGGTCAAGGCTTCGACCAGTCCGCCCGCAATCAGCGCGTCGGGCCCCTGCCCCATGCCGCCATGATAATGGCCGCTGTCATAGGAGGCCAGGATGATCGAGACTTTCAAGATCGCATCTCCACCGGGGGCGCGCCTTTCAGGATCGCCAATGCTTCGGCCGGATCGATGCGGCCGTCGTAAAGGGCGCGGCCGGAGATCGCGCCTTCGAGCTTTTGCGCGTCGGGCATGGTCATGCGCACGATGTCGGCGATCGAGGCGAGGCCGCCAGAGGCGATGACCGGGATCGACACGGCGTCGGCGAGGCTGATCGTGGCATCCCAGTTGATGCCGGTCAGCACGCCATCGCGGTCGATATCGGTGTAGATGACGGCGGCGACACCGGCGCCTTCGAATTTCCTGGCTAGCTCGACGACGCCGAGGCTCGACGCCTCGGCCCAGCCCTCGACCGCCACCTTGCCGCCCTTGGCGTCGATGCCGACGGCGACCTTGCCCGGAAAGGCCTTGCAGGCCTGCCTGACCAGGTCGGGATCGCGCACCGCAACCGTGCCGAGGATGACGCGGGCCAGCCCTCGGTCGAGCCAATCCTCGATCTGCTCGAGCGTGCGGATGCCGCCGCCGAGCTGCACCGGGTTCTTGGTCGCCTTGAGGATGGCGCCGACCGCGGCGCTGTTGACGCTCTGACCCTGGAAGGCGCCATTGAGGTCGACGACATGCAGCCATTCGAAGCCCTGCTCTTCAAAGGCCTTTGCCTGGGCGGCCGGGTCGTCGTTGTAGATGGTCGCGGTCGCCATGTCGCCGTGCCTGAGGCGCACGCACTGGCCGTCCTTGAGGTCGATTGCCGGAAACAGGATCATTTTCTCAGGCGCCTTCGACAATGACAAAATGGCCGGTCGAGGCGGCAAGCCGGAATTTAGAGGCCTGCTGATATTCCGGCGAATGATAGCATTCGACCGCCCTGGCGTAGGATTCGAACTCGACCAGGACGTGGCGGTTGCCGGTTGGCCCTTCCGGGCTCTCGTGGCGTCCCGCCCGCACGACGAATTTCGCGCCGTACTTGGCGAAGGCAACGGCATTCGCCTCGATATACCGCTTGTACAGATCGGGATCGCGAACATCGATCATCGCCATCCAATAGCCCTTCTTGCTCATGGCTCCTCAAGGCCTCCAGCGCAGGAAATTGGTGATCAGGGCGAGGCCCAGTGCCTGGCTCTTCTCTGGGTGGAACTGCGTGCCGACGAGATTGTCGCGGGCGACGGTCGCCGTTACCGGGCCGCCATAGTCGGCGATCGCCAGCACCTCGTCGGGCTTGCGCGCATCGAGATGATAGGAATGGACGAAATAGGCGTGCAGGCCGGTTGGCCCGGTTGGAACGCCGGAGAACAGCGGATGCTTGCGCATCAGCTCGATCGTGTTCCAGCCGATCTGCGGGATCTTCAGTGCCGGATCGGCCGGCGTGATCTCCTTCACGTCACCTGATATCCAGCCAAAGCCATCGGTGATCGTCTTTTCGAGGCCGCGCTGCGACATCAGCTGCATGCCGACGCAGATGCCGAGGAAAGGACGCCCCTTGGCGATGGCGACTTCCTCGACAGCTTCCCACATGCCGGGGACGGCACGCAGGCCGGCCGCGCAATCGGCATAGGCGCCGACGCCGGGCAGCACGATGCGGTCGGCCGTGCGCACCCGCTCGGCGTCGGCGGTCAGGTCGATGCCGGCGGCGATGCCCGCCTCGCGCGCCGCGCGCTCGAAGGCTTTGGTGGCCGAGCGCAAATTGCCCGAGCCGTAATCGATGATCGCAACGCGCATGTCAGCGCCTTCCCGGAATGTGGGTCAGCCCCAGCGCCATGCCCGGCTGCGCCGGGCGCGCCAGGGCGGCGTCCGGCACCATGCGCGGCGCAGGCTCGGCTTCATCCGCATGCCGCTCGGCCTCCAGGGCAAAGCGCGCATCGGCATCGTCGAGCCAACCGGCTTCGACCACCCCGCATTCGCGCCAGCCGCGGCGGCGGAGCGCCGCGATGCGCAGCGCCTGCCCTTCCAAGCCGACATAGAGCGAGACAAGCAGGGACAGCAGCGAACCGGCCAACCCGAGACCGAGCCTTTCGCCAAGCATCGAAAGCACCGCCATGACAATGAAGGTGAGTGCCGCTTCGATCCACAGCCGATGCCAGGCGAACCACAGCGGCGGCACCAGCAGGCCGAGCCAGGTGAAGCCGTCGCGGACAAGCGCCGTCGCATCGGCCTTTTCGCCAGGGGCCGGCGGTTCCATCACGACATAGCTGGCCATGACCTATCCCTTCAACGATCCCTTGGTGGAGGGAACCGCGTCCGGCTGGCGCGGATCGCGCTCCAGTGCTGTCCGCAGCGCACGCGCCACCGCCTTGAAGCAGGTTTCGGCGATGTGGTGGTTGTTGGCGCCATAGTGATTGGTGACATGCAGCGTGATGCCGGCGTTCTGTGCCAGCGCCTGGAAGAATTCGCGCACCAGCTCGGTGTCGAAGGTGCCGATCTTGGGCGAGGAAAACGAAACGTTCCACACCAGGAAGGGACGGCCGGAGACATCGATCGCCGCGCGCGTCAGCGTCTCGTCCATGGCAAGATCGATCGAGGCATAGCGCATGATGCCGCGCCGCTCGCCCAGCGCCTTGGCCAGCGCCTGGCCGAGCGCGATGCCGGTGTCCTCGACCGTGTGGTGGTCGTCTATGTGCAGGTCGCCCTTGGCCCGAACGGTCATGTCGATCAGCGAATGGCGCGAAAGCTGGTCGAGCATATGATCGAAGAAGCCGACGCCGGTCACGATGTCCGATTTGCCGGAGCCGTCGACATGGACCGACACGGCAATGTCGGTTTCCCTGGTCTTGCGGCTGATTTCGGCGGAACGGGGCGACATGGCCTTGTCCTTGTCCGTGAGTTTAAGCGCTTCAGGCGTTCGCCTGCTTGAAAACGAAAGCCTTCTAGCAGCATGATCCGGCGATTGCCAGTTGCGATCCAGGCCGGTATCGAGCGTTTGCAATCACCGCCCCCATGCATACATATGGGCTGATCAAAGTCACTCGTACGCGCCGATCGCCTTTTGAGGGATGGCGCGAATCGGAGCAGCAAATGTCCAATGAACTGACCATGCACGCCACGACCATCGTGACGGTGCGCAAGGGCAACAAGGTGGTGATCGCCGGCGATGGCCAGGTCAGCCTTGGCCAGACCATCATGAAGGGCAACGCGAGAAAGGTGCGCCGCATCGGCAAGGATGGCAACGTGATCGCCGGTTTCGCCGGTGCCACGGCGGACGCCTTCACGCTTCTGGAGCGGCTCGAAGCCAAGCTCGAACAATATCCCGACCAGTTGACGCGCGCCTGTGTCGAACTCGCCAAGGACTGGCGCACCGACCGCTATCTGCGCCGGCTGGAAGCGATGATGCTGGTGGCCGACAAGTCGGTCTCGCTGGCGCTGACCGGCACCGGCGACGTGCTCGAGCCCGAGCATGGCGTCATGGCCATCGGTTCAGGCGGCAACTATGCGCTGGCTGCGGCCCGCGCCTTGATGGACAGCGACAAGGATGCCGAGGAGATCGCGCGCAAGGCGATGCAGATCGCCTCCGACATCTGCGTCTACACCAACAACAATTTCGTCGTCGAAACACTCAATGCCGCCTGAAACAGGCCGGCGTCCATGATCCCGATCCGAAAGACCGCGCAAGCGAAAAATGGAGGCGGCTTCGGAGAAGATCATGGAAAGACACGAACATAGCTACGATTTTCGACCGGTGACCCAGAAGGACCTGCCGATGATCGCCGGCTGGCTCGCCGAACCGCATGTCGCTCAGTGGTGGGACGATCCAGAGACGGAAATCGCCGAGATTCGCGATCATATCGATTCGATTTCCGTCGAGCCGCTGATCGTGGAACTCGACGGCACGCCGATCGCTTACCTGCAAAGCTACGATCCACACCTGGAAGAAGACCACCCTTATGCCGACCAGCCGTTCGGGACGCTCGGCATCGACCTGTCGATCGGCCGGCCGGAACTGGTCGGCATCGGCCATGGCTCGGCGATGGTGCGCCAGTTCGTCGAGCAGTTGTTCGAGGAAGGCGTGCCGCGCGTCATCATCGATCCCGACCCATCCAATGGCCGCGCCATCCGCGCCTATGAAAAGGCGGGATTCCGCGCAATTGATCGCCGGCAATCCAGATATGGTGATGTCGTGCTGATGGCAATCGATGCGCACGAGACGCAAGCGGGCGACACGGAAGCGGGGAACTGACGGATGAACGCAGTTGGCGAGGACAGAACGCTCTCGGCGTATGAAGACAGCTGGCGGATGGGGCTTCTGCTCGTGCTCGCCCTGGTCATCTTCCAGGCTGGAGCCCTCTATGGCATGGGGCATCCGCCGATCTGCACCTGCGGCTATGTCAAGCTCTGGCACGGCGTGGTGAACAGTTCCGAGAATTCCCAGCATATATCGGACTGGTACACGTTCTCGCACATCATCCACGGCTTCCTGTTCTATGCGCTGGCCAGGTTCCTGTTTCCGCGTTCGCCGGTCGGCTTGCGGCTGGCTTTCGCCGTCTTCATAGAAGGCGGCTGGGAGCTGATCGAGAACAGCCCGTTCATCATAGAGCGCTACCGCGCCGGCACCATCTCGCTCGACTATTACGGCGACAGCATCATCAATTCGGTGTCGGACACGCTGGCCATGGTGCTGGGATTTGTGATGGCGCGAAGGCTACCTATATGGGTGATCGTCAGCCTCGCCATCCTTTTCGAACTGGGTACGGGCTACCTTATTCGGGACAATCTGACACTCAACGTGATCATGCTGCTGCATCCGTTCGAGGCCATCAAGCAGTGGCAAAGTGGAATTTAGTGATATGAGCACATTTTCTCCCCGCGAAATCGTTTCGGAACTCGACCGCTTCATCATCGGCCAGAAGGACGCCAAGCGTGCCGTGGCCATCGCCTTGCGCAACCGCTGGCGGCGCCAGCAGCTGGAGGGGCAGATGCGCGAAGAGGTGATGCCGAAGAACATCCTCATGATCGGGCCGACCGGCGTCGGCAAGACCGAGATCTCGCGCCGCCTGGCGCGGCTGGCCGGTGCGCCCTTCGTCAAGGTCGAGGCGACCAAATTCACCGAGGTCGGCTATGTCGGCCGCGATGTCGAGCAGATCGTGCGCGACCTCGTCGAGGTCGCCATCGGCCTGGTGCGCGAGAAGATGCGTGAGGACGTCAAGGCGCGCGCCCATGTCAACGCCGAGGAACGCGTGCTGGAAGCGCTGGTCGGCAAGACCGCCAGCCCTGCCACACGCGATTCTTTCCGCAAGAAGCTGCGCGAGGGCGAACTCGACGACAAGGAGATCGAGATCGAAGTGGCCGACACCGGCAATGGCGGCATGCCCGGCTTCGAGATTCCCGGCATGCCGGGCGCCAATATCGGCGTGCTCAATATCAACGACATGCTGTCCAAGGCAATGGGCGGCAAGAAGACCAAATTGCGCAAGACGACGGTGAAGGAATCCTACGACCTGCTGGTCAACGATGAGTCCGACAAGCTGCTCGACCAGGACGAGGTGGTGCGCCGGGCGCTGGACGCCGCGGAAAATGACGGCATCGTCTTCCTCGACGAGATCGACAAGATTGCGGCCCGGTCGGACATCTCCGGCGGCCCTTCGCGCGAAGGCGTGCAGCGCGACTTGCTGCCGCTGGTCGAAGGCACCACGGTGGCGACCAAATATGGGCCGTTGAAGACGGATCACATCCTGTTCATCGCATCGGGTGCGTTCCACGTCTCGAAGCCGTCCGACCTCTTGCCGGAGCTGCAGGGCCGCCTGCCGATCCGCGTCGAATTGCGCGCGCTGGAGAAAGAGGACTTCGTCCGCATCCTGACCGAGACGGAAGCGAGCCTCATCAAGCAGTATATCGCGCTGATGAAGACCGAAGGCGTCGACCTGAACTTCACCGACGACGCCATCGATTCGCTGGCCGGCATCGCCGTCGACCTCAACGCCAGCGTCGAGAACATCGGCGCGAGGCGTTTGCAGACGGTGATGGAGCGCGTGCTGGACGAGATCTCCTACGACGCGCCGGACCGCAACGGCACTGCGGTGACCATCGACGCCGCCTATGTGGAGAAACATGTCGGCGACTTGTCGAGGAACACCGATCTGTCGCGCTTCATTCTTTGAGCAGGCGCGCGCCGGATCGTTCCGGCGCCTGTCGGGCGAATGGATCATGTGTGGCCGGATGGTATCATTCGGCCACCTTTCGTTCTGCCGAGCGCAGGGCCGCTCTCGACTCGACCAGGAGCTTTACCTAGTTTGCGCGGCAATTCTCTAGGCGGCGGGGCGCATGAAAAAACTCATCCCAGTCATTCTCGGCTTGACGCTGGCGGCAACGCTGTTCGGCGCCGACGCGGCAACCCTGGTGCCGCCGGGAAACCGCAATGCCGAGCAGCCCAGCATTCCGGGAGCCTCGAGCCGGCGCACGCAGGCCACCAACACCACGTTCCAGGCAAAATACCGCAAGGTCTATGCGCTGCTGCAGAACGACGCCGACCTGCGCGGCAAGATCAAGAAGGCGGCAAGCGTCTACGGCATCGATCCAATGCACATTGTCGGCGCCATCGTCGGCGAGCACACCTACAATGTCGACGCCTACGACCGGCTGCAGACCTACTACGTCAAGGCGATCTCCTATCTCTCCAGCAAGCTGTCCTTCGCCTATGACGGCGAGGACATTACGGATTTCGTGCAGCGGCCGGAATTCAGGAAATGCGCCGGAATGTCCGACAGTTACGATTTGTGGGAATGCCGCGAGCAGGTGTGGAACCGTTCGTTCCGCGGAAAGACGGTGGGCGGCGAGGATTTCCCCAACGACCGTTTCGGCGCCACTTTCTTCCAGCCCTACTATGCCGGCCAGACCTTTGGTCTCGGCCAGCTCAATCCGCTGACCGCGCTCCAGATGAGCGATCTCGTGCACAAGGTTTCCGGCCTGCCCAAGCTCGACGTCGGCGATCCCAATGCGGTCTACAAGACCATCATGGATCCCGACCTGACGCTGCCCTACGTCGCCGCGACGATCCGGAAATCGATCGACGCCTATAAGAGCATCGCCGGCTTCGACATTTCGGGCAATCCGGGCCTGACCGCCACGCTCTACAATGTCGGCAATCCCGAGCAGCGCGCCTATGCGCTGAAGGCGGAGAACGACAAGCGCAGCGCCGCCGGCGAGCCGCTGAAGCTACCGGAAGAGAATTATTACGGCTGGCTGGTCAATGACAAACTACCGGAGCTGAAGGCGCTGTTTTAGGGAGCTCAGGCGCGCTGACGTTAATTTGCCAACGCCTGCGCCGCAGACCCTGACAATTGGCGTTGCATCCTACGCCGCCAGCAGCGATTTCAATTTCACCGCCTGCGAACCGAGCGCTTCCGGCGCGGGCCTCGCCCGTTTGCCGATCAGCATTTCCGCCAGCCTGATGTCACGGGCGACCGCATTGCCCGGCCCGATGCCGCTGGCGGCCACCAGCCTGCCGTCCTCGGCAAGGTGAAAGAGAATGAAGGCGCCCTCGCCGAGATCGCGGCGCACCGTGCTGCGGCCTTCGTCGGAAAGCCCCGCGATCTGCAGGGACAGGCCATATTGATCCGACCAGAACCACGGCACCGCCGCATGTGCCTCGGCGGCGCCGAGCATGTTTTTTGCCGCCAGCGCGCCTTGCTCCTGCGCATTGCGCCAGGCCTCCAGCCGTACGCGGCGGCCAGCATAGATGGCAAGCGGGAACGAACAGCAGTCGCCGGCAGCGAAGATGTCGGCGTCGGTGCTGCACAGTTCGGCATCGACTGATATGCCGTTGTCGATGGCCAGTCCTGCTTCGGCGGCAAGAGCCGTCACCGGCACGGCGCCGATGCCGATGATGGCGAGATCGGCGAGGATTTCGCGGCCGCCGGCAAGCACGATGCGCGCCTGCCTGCCGTCGTCGGCGATCGAGGCAATGCCTTCGCCGCACGTTATGTCGACGCCTTCGGCGACGTGGGTGTCATGGACGACCTTGGCGATCTCGGCCGGTACGCCGCGCATCAGGATGCGCGGCTGCGCCTCGATGACGGTGACCGCGGCACCGAGCTTGCGGGCCACCGCGGCGAGCTCGAGCCCGATGAAGCCGCCGCCGATGACGGCAATGCGGTTGCCCGCCTTGAGATGGGCGCGGATAGCCAGCGCATCGACAAAGGTGCGGAGGTAGACGCAGCGCCCGTCAAGGCCAGGCATCGACAGTTTACGGGGCGTCGAGCCGGTCGCTAGCAGCAGCTTGTCGTAGGGCAGCATCGAGCCGTCCGACAGGCGCACAGTATGCGCGGCGCGATCGATCGCTGCAGCCTGAATGGAATGGATATGCCGGATCGACTTTTCGGCGAGGATCTCGTCGCTGGCGATCGCCTTGATCTCGGGCGCGCCGCCGGCCATGGCGTCCTTGGACAGAGGCGGCCGTTCATAGGGCAGATGCGGCTCGTCGCCGACCAGCGTCACCGGTCCCTCATAGCCGAGGTCACGCAATGCAAGCGCTGCCCGGCCGCCGCATTCCCCGGCGCCGATGATGACCATTCCGCGCGTCATACCGGTCATCCGATCTGGACGAGGACGCTGCCGGCGTCGACCTTGACCGGATAGGTCCTGAGATTGACGCAGGCCGGCGCGCCCTTGGCCTGGCCTGTCTTGTAGTTGAAGCGGCCATTGTGCTTGGGACATTCGATGATGTCGTCCATGACAAGCCCGTCGGCGAGATGCACCTTTTCGTGCGTACACAGGCCGTCGGTGGCGAAATACTCGTCATCGGGGCTGCGATAGATGGCGTAGCTGCGGCCGCCGTGATCGAACCGCATCACATCTTCTTCGTCGATGTCTCCCACGGCACAGGCCTCGACCCAGTCGCTCATACATTTCTCCCGCGAAATTTCCCGATCGCGCCTCACGGGCGGATATCACTCCGCCGCGGCGTTGAAGGCAGCATTGTCGTTGTGCAGATCCTCGCGATACGGCCTGGCCGTTGGCGGCAGCTCGCGCTTGAGGAAATAATCCTCGTTGCGCAACTGGCGCCAGAAGACAGGCAGCATCTCGCGATAGCCGGCCAGGATCGAGGGCGTCGGCGCCGGCAAATCATGCTTGATCAGTTCATGCAGCTTCGGCAGCGCATGGTAGGGCACCATCGGGAACATATGATGCTCGACGTGGTAGTTCATGTTCCAGTAGATGAAACGGCTGATCGGGTTCATGTAGACGGTGCGGCTGTTCAGCCGATGGTCGGTGACGTTGTCGGCAAGACCGCCATGCTGCAGCAGGCCGACCATGACGTGGTGCCAGGCGCCATAGAGCCTGGGCAGGCCGACCAGCATCAAGGGCAGGAACGAGCCGGTATAGAGCGCCAGCGCGATGGTTGCGGCATAGATCGCGGTCCAGATGCGGGCGATGCGGATCGCTTTCGGCTGTTCCTGCTCGGGAATAAAGGTCTTTTCGGCCGCGCTGATGTTGCCGGCGGCGTTGCGCAGCATGTCTGACATCGCATGCCAGGCGTCGAGCACGCCGACAAAGCCGAGGATGGCGCGCACCAGGTCCGGCGGCCGCATGACCGAGATTTCCGGATCGCGGCCGACGATGATGGTGTCGGTGTGATGGCGCGTGTGGCTCCAGCGCCAGGTCACCGGGTTGCGCATGATCATGAAGCAGGCGACCTGATAGACCCAATCATTCATCCACTGCGTGCGGAAGGCCGTGCCATGGCCGCATTCGTGCCAGCGGGAATCGGTGGACGAGCCGTAGAGCACGCCATAGGCGAAGAAGAACGGCACGCACCACCAGGTGCCCCAGAACCAGGCACCGCCGGCGCCGCTGACGATGAGCGCGGCGATCCAGATCGCCGTGTCGCGGAGCGCGGGCGCGTCGGAGCGCTGCATCAGCTCCTTCATCTGCTTGCGGGGAATGTCGGTGTGATACCATTCGGCCGCCGACAGGCCGGTCTCGACGGCCAGCCTGGCGTCGCGGCCGATCAGGCTGTAGTCACGCCGGGACGGCGCAGCATGCATGGTTGCCTCCCTCGGCAAGGGCATCCGCCACGCGAATGCCCGACATTTCCTGACTTCGAGGCTGAAAATAACGCCAGCTCATGATAGACTCAACATCATAAAGATAGTTTCTATCATTTCCTATCATCAAGATGTAGGAAAGATGCACGGTCAAATGAGGACAGACATGGCGAAACGGCCGACCATATCAGATCTGGCGCGCATCTCCGGCGTCAGCGTCGCCACGGTGGACCGGGTGCTCAACAGCCGCCTGCCTGTGCGCGAGGAAACGGCGCGCCGCGTCTATGACGCCGCGACCGAGATCGGCTATCACGCCGCAGGCCTGATCAAGCAGCGTATGCGCCAGGAATTGCCCGAGTATCGGCTGGGTTTCCTGCTGCTTCGGGGCAATGACGTTTTCTATGGCGATTTCGCGCGGGAACTCGAACTCGCGGTCGCACAATCGCAGCGCTTCCGTGGCGTCGCAACCATCGATTTCGCCAGTTCCCTGGCCCCGGATGAGATCGCCGCCCAGATGCGCAGGCTGGCGGCGAAATCGCGGGCGATCGCCGTGGTCGGCCCTGATCATCCGACGCTGACGGCGGTCGTGGAGGCGCTAAAGGCCAGGGGGCAGCCGGTCTTCTCCCTGCTGTCCGACTTCGCCGCCGGCATCCGCGAAGGCTATGTCGGGCTCGACAACCGCAAGGTCGGCCGCACCGCCGCCTGGATGATCTCGAAGGCTGCGAGGAAGCCCGGCCAGGTCGCCCTTTTTGTCGGCAGCCATCGCTTCCACGGCCATGAGCTGCGTGAGATCGGCTTCCGCTCCTTCTTTCGCGAGCATGCGCCGGACTTCAACGTGCTGGAGACGCTGGTCAATCTGGAGGCCAACCAGGTGACCCATGATGCGACGATCGATCTTCTGGGGCGATATCCGGATCTTGTCGGCTGCTACGTCGCCGGCGGCGGCATGGAGGGCGCCGTCTCGGCGCTGCGGACAGCGAAGCCCGCAAGCATGCCGGTGGTCGTCTGCAACGAGATCAACGCCGAATCGCGCGCCGCGCTTGCCGACAACATCCTGACGATGGTGATCTCGACGCCGCTTGCCGCGCTCTGTCGCGAGCTCGTCGATCGGATGGCGCATGCCATCGAAACCGGCGCGGCCAATGCGCCGGGCCAGACATTCCTCCCCTTCGATATTTATTTGCCGGAAAATATCTGAAGCCATTTCAGGAAAGCGCGGGAGCGGTTTTCCGTCCAGGTCGCGTCGGGACGGGAGGTAGAGCGTTTCCATGAAACGATAAAGCGCCCGGGCAGCCCGGTCGGCCGCAAACCGGCCGCCTGAAATGATAGAATCCATCAGAGGCAGCCGAAAATCGCACGCCCGGATTCGGAATCTCCCTTGACGCCCCGATCCGAAATGGAATAAATATTTCACTGACTGTACATTTTGGTTCTTTCGTTCCGACAACATCTGGTTCGAGCAGGCAGTTCGGTGTTCCAGCCAGTGGTGAACCGCGTTGGAACGAAATGATATCAGGGAGAGATTCCCCGAGGAGATCGGGGATTCCGGATAGATCGGTGCGACCGGACACCCAAAGTGGAGGAGAGATACAATGAAGAAAATGATTTTGGGCGTCGCTTTCGCGGCGCTGATGAGTTCGTCCGCCATGGCCGCCAAGATCGGCGTGTCGATGGCCAAGTTCGACGACAATTTCCTGACCGTGCTGCGCAACGGCATGATCGAGCAGGCCAAGGGAATGAGCGGGGTGGAGTTGCAGGTCGAGGACGCGCAGAACGACGTCGCCAAACAGCTCGACCAGATCAAGAACTTCGCCGCATCGGGGGTCGACGCCATCATCGTCAACCCGGTCGACACCTCGGCCACGCAGGCGATGTCGGATGCCGCGGCCGCCGCCAAGATCCCGCTGGTCTATGTCAACCGCGAACCGGTCAATGTCGACACGCTGCCTGACAACCAGGCCTTCGTCGCTTCGAACGAAGCCGATTCCGGCACGCTCGAAACCAAGGAAGTCTGCCGCCTGTTCAAGGAAGCCGGCAAGAAGGAAGCCAATGTCTATGTGATCATGGGCGAGCTTTCCAACCAGGCAGCCGTGCAGCGCACCAAGGACATCGAGGAGGTGATCGCGACGCCGGATTGCAGCTTCATCAAGATCATCGACAAGCAGACGTCGAACTGGAACCGCGACGAGGCCCAGAACCTGATGACCAACTGGCTGTCGACCGGCAAGCCGTTCGACGGCGTCATCGCCAACAATGACGAAAGCGCCATCGGCGCCATCCAGGCAATGAAGGCCGCCAATGTCGACATGAAGACGGTTGTCGTCGGCGGTGTCGACGCCACCCAGGACGCGCTCGCCGCCATGCAGGCAGGCGACCTCGACGCCACCGTGTTCCAGGACGCGGCTGGCCAGGGCGCCGGCGCGCTCGACGCGGCACTGAAACTGTCCAAGGGCGAGAAGGTCGAACACAAGGTCTACGTGCCCTTCCAACTGGTGACGCCGGCCAACATCGACAAGTTCCTGAAGAAGAACTGAGCGGCGGAACGGTTCACCTCGGGGCGGCGCTCAAAGGACCGGGCGCCGCTCCTCCTCTCGGCGCTTTCATGGCGCCAGGAGCGACCGCGGCTGACGGAGGATAGACGAGTGGCACAGACATCTCATGGCGTCGGCGGGGTCAGCTATGATGCGAAGAAGCGCATATGGCCGGCGGAATTCAACGTCTTCCTGGCGCTCGTCATTCTTGTCGTCATCTTCGAATTGATCGGCCGCGTCTTTCTCGGCGACAGCTTCCTGTTCAACACCCGCAGCAATGTCGGCGGCCTCTTCAACGAGGCGCGGCTACAGATCATCATCCTGCAAGTGTCGATCGTCGGCATCATCGCCATCGGCGTGACGCAGGTTATCATATCGGGCGGCATCGACCTGTCGTCGGGCTCGATCGTCGGCGCCACGGCGATGATCGCCATGAGCTTCGCCCAGGTGGCGACGGTCAACGGCAACCCCAATCCCAAGGCGATGTTCCTGGCTCAGGGCTGGACCGACCTGCCGGTGATCGTGCCGGTGCTGGTCGCCATCGGCTGCGGGCTGCTGGCAGGCCTGGTCAACGGCGCCCTGATCGCCTACACGCGCATTCCGCCCTTCATCGCCACGCTAGGCATGATGGTGACCGCGCGCGGCATCGCCAAATGGTGGTCCAAGGGGCAGCCCATCTCGTTCCCGACCGAGAGCTTCGCCGCCATCGGCAAGGGCCTGATGCCCGTCATCATCTTCCTGTCGCTGGCCGTGCTGTTCCAGCTGATCATGACCTACACACGATACGGCAAGCATTGCTACGCGATCGGCTCCAACGAGGATGCCGCACGCATGTCCGGCATCAAGATCGCCAACCACAAGATCCTGGTCTACGTCATCGCCGGCATACTCGCGTCGCTGGCCGCAGTGGTGCTGTCTTCCAAGAACCTCACCGCCCAGGCCGGCATGGGCGTGATGTACGAACTCGACGCCATCGCCATGGCGGTCATCGGCGGCGTATCGCTGTCGGGCGGCCGCGGCTCGATCATCGGCACGGTGATCGGCGCGCTGATCTTCGGCGTCATCATCTCCGGCTTCACCTTCCTGCGCCTCGACGCCTACTACCAGGAGATGGTCAAGGGCGTGATCATCGTCGGCGCCGTCGTTCTCGACCAGTGGCGCCAACGCCTGCGGGCATTGAGGGCTTGACCATGTCAGACATCGTCCTGAAGACCGAAAACCTGACCAAGCGCTATGGCGGCGTGCAGGCGCTGGAAGGCGCGAATTTCGAGCTGCGCAAGGGCGAACACGTCGCCATCATGGGCGACAATGGCGCCGGCAAGTCGACCTTCGTGCGCCAGATCACCGCCGTCGAGCAACCGACCAGCGGCCAGATCTGGTTCGACGGCAAGCAAGTCAATTTTTCGGGCCCTATCGAGGCGCGCGAGGCCGGCATCGAGACCGTGTTCCAGAACCTGGCGCTGGCCGACGACCTCGACGTGCCGTCGAACCTGTTCCTTGGCCGAGAAAAAGTGCTGTTCAATCTGGGACCGTTTTCGATCCTGGACCGCCGGGGAATGCGCAAGGCGACCGAAGCGGCGCTGGTGCGCACGGCGGTGAAAATCCCAAACCTGTCGAACACCATCCGCCATATGTCGGGCGGCCAGCGGCAATGCGTGGCGATCGCCAGAACCGCGACCTTCGCCTCCAAGCTGATCATCATGGACGAGCCGACGGCAGCACTCGGCGTGCAGGAGACCGCGCAGGTCGAGAACATCATCCGCACGCTGAAGGACAATGGCGAGCCGCTGATCCTGATCAGCCACAATATGCGCCAGGTGTTCGACCTTTGCGACCGCATCGTCGTCTTCCGGCGCGGCCGCATCGTCGCCAATTTGCGCAAGGAGAACACCGACGGAAACGATATCGTTTCCTACATCACCGGCGCCAAGACCGGAGAGGCCGAACTCGCGGCCTAGGCCGGGCGCGGAGGCGGCGGTCATCGCCTCCCTGTCGATCTTGTCTTGACCGGAAAAACACCTGCGCGCATGACCGGCGCCCCGCCAGCTTCGAACCATCCCCAGAGGAAATTTCCATGACTCTCCGCTTCGCCCTCCTCGGTGCCGGCCGCATCGGCAAGGTCCACGCCCGCGCCGTCGGCTCCAATCCGCAGGCCAAACTGGTCGCCGTTGCCGACGCTTTCGAGAAGGCGGCGAGCGAACTCGCCACGGCCTACGGCGCCGAGGTGCGCACCATCGATGCCATCGAGAAATCCGGGGACATCGACGCGGTCGTCATCTGCACGCCGACCGACACCCATGCCGACCTGATCGAGCGCTTCGCCAAGGCCGGCAAGGCGATCTTCTGCGAGAAACCGATCGACCTCGACGTCAAGCGGGTCGAGCAGTGCCTGGCCGTGGTCGAGAAGGCCAAGGCGACGCTGATGGTCGGCTTCAACAGGCGCTTCGACCCGCACTTCGCTGCGGTGCGCAAGGCAATCGATGACGGCGCCATCGGCGTGGTCGAGATGGTGACCATCACGTCGCGCGATCCGGGCGCACCGCCGATCGACTACATCGCGCGCTCCGGCGGGATCTTTCGCGACATGACCATCCACGACTTCGACATGGCGCGCTTCCTGCTCGGCGAAGAGCCGGTGGCGGTCAGCGCGCATGCCTCGGTGCTGGTCGACAAGAAGATCGGCGAGGCCGGCGATTTCGACTCGGTCAGCGTCATCCTCGAAACCGCGTCGGGTAAGCAGGCCGTCATCTCCAATTCCCGCCGCGCCACCTATGGCTACGACCAGCGCATCGAGGTGCATGGCTCGAAAGGCATGGTCGCGGCCGAGAACCAGCGGCCGGTGTCGATCGAACTGGCCAATGAGAAGGGCTATACGCGCCCGCCGCTGCACGACTTTTTCATGACCCGCTATCTCGATGCCTATGCCATCGAGATTGCGTCCTTCATCGCCGCCGCGACGTCGGGCAAGAAGGCAGCACCGAGCGGGACGGACGGGCTCATCGCACTTCGGCTGGCGGATGCGGCGCTGAAATCGGCGACATCAGGCCAGACCGTCCGCCTCGACAAGTAACGACTTAAAGCACAGGAGCAGAGCGATGAGCGCATCAGCCGATCGCAATTCACAAACGCGCGCCATCGTCACCGGCGGCGCACAAGGCATAGGCTTCGCGGTCGCCGAGGCATTGGCGGACGAAGGCTGCCGGGCGCTGGCCCTGATCGGCCGCTCGCAGGAAAAGGGCGACAAGGCGGTCGCCACCCTTAAGAAGTCCGGTGTCGACGCGATCTTCATCAGCGCCGATGTCTCCAAGGTGGCCGACTGCAAGCGCGCCGTCGCCACCGCGCTTTCGCATTTCGGCACCATCAACGCCCTGGTCAACGCCGCCGCCACATCCGCGCGCGGCTCGTTGGTGGAGACTAGCGAGGAGCTGTTCGACACCATCTTCGACACCAATGTGCGAGGACCCTTCTTCCTGATGCAGGGCGTTGTGGCGCATCTGCTTGAGAAAAAGGCCCCCGGATCGATCGTCAACGTGCTGTCGATGTCGGCGCATACCGGCCAGTCGTTCCTGACGCCCTATTCGACCAGCAAGGGCGCGCTGATGACGCTGACCAAGAATGTCGCCAATGCCTACCGCTTCAACCGCATCCGTTGCAACGCCGTGCTGCCCGGCTGGATGGACACCGAGGGCGAGGACATCGTGCAGAAGAAATGGCACGATGCACCCGACGACTGGCTCGAGAAGGCCGAGGCCGCGCAGCCGATGGGCCAGCTGGTGAAGCCGGACCAGCTTGCCCGGCTGATCAGCTACATGGTCAGCCCGCAGTCCGGCGTGATGACCGGCTCGCTGGTCGACTACGACCAGAGCATCGCTGGGGCGTCGCCGGAGTAGCGGCCGCGTAAGCGAAACCGTTAACCAGGTGGTCATCCACGGGCGGAGCAAGGAGCGCAGCGACGCGGCGCAGACCCGAGGATCCATGCCGCGACTTCCGGGCCGTCGCTACGGCGCAAGATTCTGCACCGCAGCACTCTCCCATCTAGGTTGCGGCATGGATCCCAGGGTCTCCGCGACGGAGCTTCGCTCCTGCTTCGCCCTAGAATGACGAAATCGCAAAGGCTCGGCCCTCACCTGAAATTGCTTGCTACCAGGGTACGTGACAAACGCCGCCGCTTCGACTATATGAGCCGCATGATCCACCTGACCGCCACCTATTGGTACTTTAGCAGCTCGCTGGCGGCGGGAGGATTGCGCTCGATCTGAAGATTGCAGCAAACAGTCCGACAAGCCGCCAGACCTGGCGGCTTTTTTGTTTCAGCCGGCAGGTCTCCCAACCAGGAGCAGAAGCCGTGTTGACCACCACAGACGACCTTCGGGTCAAGGAACTGAGACTGCTGAGCACGCCGGAAGAGGTGATGCGCGAGATACCGCGCTCACTCACGGCGACGCGCACCGTTGCCGCCTCGCGCAACGCCATCCACTCCATCCTGACCGGGGCCGACGACCGACTTGTTGTCATCGTCGGCCCCTGTTCGATCCACGACCCGGTCGCGGCCGTTGACTATGCCAGCCGTCTGGCGGCGCTGCGCGAAGCTCTGTCCGACCGGCTCGAGATCGTGATGCGGGTCTATTTCGAAAAGCCGCGCACGACGGTCGGCTGGAAGGGCCTGATCAACGACCCCGACCTCGACGGCAGTTTCAACATCGACAAGGGGCTGCGGATGGCCCGCAATGTGCTGTCGGCCGTCAACAATCTGGGCCTGCCGGCGGCGACCGAATTCCTCGACATGACGACGCCGCAATACATCGCCGACCTCGTCGCCTGGGGCGCGATCGGCGCGCGCACGACCGAGAGCCAGATCCATCGCGAGCTGGCCTCGGGCCTGTCCTGTCCGGTCGGCTTCAAGAACGGCACCGACGGCAATCTCAGGATCGCCGCCGAGGCGGTGAAGTCGGCCGCGCAGCCGCATCATTTCATGGCGGTGACCAAGGGCGGACGCAGCGCCATCGCGGCAACGACTGGAAACGAGGATTGCCATGTCATCCTGCGTGGCGGCATTCAGCCCAACTACGATGCGGCAAGCGTCGAGGCCGCATCGGTCGAACTCGCCCGCATCGGTACCGCGCCCCGCCTGATGATCGATGTCAGCCATGCCAACTCAGCCAAGAAGCCGGAGATCCAGCCCAAGGTCGCGGCTGACGTGGCGGGACAGGTCGCGGCGGGGGACGAGCGCATTATCGGCGTCATGATCGAGAGCAATCTCGTCGCCGGCCGGCAGGATGTCGTGCCGGGCAAGCAGCTCGTCTACGGCCAGAGCATCACCGATGGCTGCATCGACTGGGCGGCCACGGAGACGGTGCTGCACGGCCTTGCCGGCGCCGTGGAATGGCGCCGGTCGGCGCGCCGCGCCTTGGTGGAGAGCCGGCAGGGCGCCGCCTGATCCGGTTGGAGCATAAGGGCGGCGTTTCCGGTTTCAGCCCAGGACCACGCCGCCCTTAGAGCAGTTCACCGTTTCATGGAAACGGCGAACCGCTCTAACTCTTTGTTTTGACGCAATTCCGGACAGAAAACCGCACGCACTTTTCTTGGAATTGCTCTAGGGCCCGCAGCGCTCCACCTCCCTTGCACGCCTCCGACCCGCGTGTTACATACTGAACCAAATGGTTCAGTATTCCGCGACCCGCCTGGATGCCTCGTTCGCCGCGCTTTCGGATGCCACCCGGCGCGGCGTTCTGGAGCAGCTCGGCCGTGCGGACGCTTCGATCACGGACTTGGCCCAGAAATTCCACATGACCCTCACGGGCATGAAGAAGCATGTCGGCGTCCTGGAGCAGGCGGGACTCGTCACGACTCGGAAGGTCGGGCGCGTGCGGACCTGCAAGCTGGGCTTACGCCGCCTGGAGGAGGAGACCGCATGGATCGAGAGATACCGCCAGCTCTGGGCCGCACGCTTCGACGAGCTGGACAAGGTTATCGAGGAATTGAAACGCAAGGAGGAAGTCGATGGACGCAGGAAGAGCGAGTGAGGCCAAACGCACGACGGTGGAACGGAGGTCCGACCGGGAGTTGGTCGTTACGCGAAGCTTCGACGCGCCTGCGCGCATCGTGTTCGAGGCGTGGACCAAGCCTGAGCTGTTCAAGCAGTGGTGGGTGCCGAAGTCGATGGGCATGTTCCTGCGTTCCTGCGAGATGGATGTTCGTGTGGGAGGCGGGTACCGTTTGGTGTTCGGGCATCACGGCTCGAACCCTGCCGAGTTCTTCGGCAGGTATCTCGAAGTGACACCGCACTCGCGCCTCGTCTGGACCAATGACGAAGGGGGTGAGGGTGGACCCGTCACCACGGTGACCTTCGAGGAAAAAGGCGGCAAGACGCTGCTAGTCATGCGCGAGCTCTATCCCTCGAAGGAAGCCCTCGACGCCGGCGCCGGGGCGGCGGATGCGATGTCCGAGCAATTCGAGCAGTTGGACGAGCTTCTCGCCACGCTGCAGGGCGCCGCCTGATCCGGCCGGCGCCAGAAGGGCGGCGGTCCGGTCTAGCCCGGCATTACGCCGCCCTCAGCCCTTCCCATGCGGTGAACACGGACACCGCGAAGAGCAGCAGCCCGGCCGCCCGGCCGGCAAGGATGGTCGCTCGCGGATTAACGATCAGCAGCTTGCGGCTGCGGCCAGCCGATATTGCGAGCCCGCCATAGATCGCGGCCTGCGTCAGCACGGTCAGCAGGCCCATCACCGTCGCCTGCATCCAGATCGGGCCGTAGTCCGTTTTCAGGAACTGCGGATAGACGGCAAGGACGAACAGGTAGGCCTTTGGGTTGATCAGGCAGGTCACAAGGCCTTGGCGAAACGCCTTCCATGCCGAGCGGCTGCCGGCGGGCCCGTCGCGACCGACAGTGATGGAGCTGCGCATCAGCGTGATGCCGATGAAGGCCATGTAGGCGGCGCCTGCAATCAACAGCGGCTTGAACAGGATCGGCAAAAAATGCATCAGCAGGCCGACGCCGATCGCGCCGTTCAGCGTGTGCACCATGCCGCCGACCATGATGCCGCCGGTCGCGGCAAGGCCCCTGTCGCGCCCGCCCGTCAGCGCATTGGCCAGCACGAACAGCATGTCCATGCCCGGAACGGCGATGATGCCGAACAGCAGGATAAAGAACAGCCAGAGATTTTCAACATAGCTCATGTCAGTAGCCTGTCGCCTCGCTCGGCCCAGCCGCAGCGGAACCTGTTGATTTTCAATCCGATAGACGATCCTATAGGCCGAACCAACTGACGATGATGTGTCAGTTGTGATCGGCAACGGGTGAGAAAAATGCGCAAGGCGTCGCGCCTGTTCGAGATCATCCAGATCCTGCGGCTGGCGCGGCAGCCGGTGACGGCGGCAATGATAGCCGCGCAGCTGGAGGTGACGATACGCTCGATCTATCGCGACATCGCAGCGCTTCAGGCCATGCGCGTGCCGATCGAGGGCGGGAGGGGCATCGGCTATATCCTGCGCCCCGGCTTCGACTTGCCGCCTCTGATGTTTTCGATCGAGGAGATGGAGGCGATCGTGCTGTCACTGGCGCTGCTGGAGCGCACGGGCGACGACGAGCTCAAGCAGGCAGCCAAGCGCGTCGGCGCCAAGATCGCCGGCGCGGTACCGCCGCCTTTGCGCCAGACGCTCGACGCCAATGCGCTGCATGCGTGGGGATTCGCCGCGCCCTCTGCAGGTGCGATCGACCTGGCGCTGGTGCGCCGCGCCATACGCGACGAGGAGAAGCTCGACCTCTCCTATCGCGACGAGCTTGGCCGCGCTTCCGAGCGCCTCATCCGCCCGATCGCGCTGATCTATTACGCCGAGACCGCCAACATCGTCGCCTGGTGCGAGCTGCGCCAGGCGATCCGCAATTTCCGCAGCGACCGCATCGAGGATTGCCAGCCGACGGGACTGCGCTTCAAGGGCGAAGGCGATCGGTTGCGGCAGATCTGGGTCAATGGGTGGGAAGTCAACGCAGCGGCCGTCGGCTAAACCGACCAGCGGAGCGAACCTTACCTTACATCCACCCAGCGCTTCTCCTCGAACGATCGCGCCATCGCATGCACGGTGCGCTCGATCTCCAGACCTTCGTCGAATTCGATGAGCCGCGCCGGTCTGCCGGCGAGCCGGGTCAGCAGTTCATGGCATTCGATGATCTTGAGATCATTGAAGCCAAGACTATGCCCGGGCGCGGGCACGAACAGATCGTAGGGCTTGTGCTGTGGCGACACGAGGATGGTGCGATAGCCCTGTTCGGTCGGGCGATCCGATGTGAGGTAGAGCTGGAACTCGTTCATCCGCTCCTGGTCGAACAGGATCGAGCCCTTGGAGCCGAATATCTGGACGGCGATGCGGCCCTTGCGGCCCCAGGCCGAGCGGTTGACCAGAAGCGTACCGGCGATGCCGTTCTCCAGATGCATCAACACGCTGGCGATTTCGTAGGTCTCGACCGCGCGGCGGCCGCCGGCGGCTAGCTTGCGGTCGGCATAGGGCTTGGCCATGTCGCAGATGACGCTGGCGACGCGGCCGAACAGGGCCGACACCAGCGACAGCGGATGCACGGCGAAATCATCAAGCGCGCCATAGCCGGAAGATGCTTCGTGCTTCCAGAAGAACAGCGCCTCGGGATCGGCCATGAAATCCTCGTCCATTTCGATGCGCAGATGGTTGACCTCGCCGATGATCTTTTCGTCCAGCAGCGCGCCGATGTGGCGGATGGCCGGGCTCTGGATGTAATTGTAACCGAGCGCCGCGACCTTGCCGGATTTCTTCGCCGCGGCCGCCATCGCCTCGGCTTCGGCGAAGCTCGGCGCCATCGGCTTTTCGCACCACAAATGCTTGCCGGCCTCGAGAACTGCGATGGCCATTTCCGGATGGAACTGGTTGGGCGTGGTGAGCGAGACGACGTCCACTTCGGGATCGTTGACGACGGCGCGCCAGTCACCGGACGCCCTGGCGAAACCGAACTCGCCGGCCTTGCGCCTGGCGAGATCCTCATTGACCTCGCCGAGATGGACAAGCCGCGGTTTGGTCATGTCGGGAAAGACGGCGCCGACGGCACTCCACGCGATGGCGTGGCACTTGCCCATAAATCCCGTGCCGATAAGACCGACGCCGACCATTTTCCGTTCCTCCACCGCCATAGATGCTACGTGGATGAACTAGTCCATTTTTGTTCGGAATGGAATGTCTGCCTCATTTTTTATGGTGTTCTTGCGCAGCCTCGCTATGATGGGGCAGAGATGACGCTTCACCGATGAGCTTGGACGGGCCGACGATGGACGAACGGGTACCTCGCGACTTCGAGACGCTGCGCGCCACAATCCTCGATCGGCGCGAAAGCCTGCCCAAGCGCATCGCCCAGATCGCCGCTTATGCGCTCGACAATCCCGACGATATCGCCTTCGGCACCGCCGCCAGCATCGCCGCCTCGGCCGGCGTGCAGCCCTCGACGCTGATCCGCTTTGCCCAGCAGCTCGGCTTTGACGGCTTCACCAGCCTGCAGCAGGTGTTTCGCGAACGGCTACGCGAGCGCAACTCCTCCTATGACGAACGGCTGCAGGCACTGCGCGCCAAGGCCGAGGGCGGCGCCGGCCACCGGGCGATCTTCGACGGCTTCGTCGCCGCCGCCAGCACCTCGCTCAACGACATTTCGCGCACGCTGGACGACGCGCATCTGGAAGAAGCGATTTCCCTGCTGGCCAAGGCACAGACCATCTATGTGCTGGCCAAGCGGCGCTCCTATCCGGTGGCGTCCTACATCGCCTATGCGCTTGGCAAGCTGAAGATCCGCAACCAGCTGATCGAATCAGCCGCCGGCCTCAACGCAGAGATGGTCAGCTTTGCGACGCCCGCGGATGCCGTCGTCGCCATTTCCTTCTCGCCCTATGCGCCGGCCACGATCGAGGAGGCGCGCACGATTTCGGAACAGGGCGTGCCGATCATTGCCATCACCGACAGCTCGTTTTCACCGCTTGCTCAGTTCGCCAGCGTCTGGTTCGAGGTTGCCGAGGCGGATTTTGCCGGCTTCCGCTCGCTATCGGCGACGATGGCGCTGGCCATGGCGCTGACCGTTGGCGTCGGCGAGAAGCGGCGCAACCCCGGCAAAGGGCGCAAGGCCTGAGTGGAAGGCAAAAGGCGATTTTAGATCGGGGAATGCTCATTCCATATTGACTATGGATTGGAATTATTATTTCATATTTTTCGGCGCCACGCTGCCGCTCGCGCGTGTACCCCAACATAACAGGCCCGACGGGAGGTTCCAATGAGCGAAGCCGTGGACGCGAAATACGCTGCGCTCGACGTCATCACCATCGGCCGGGCTTCCGTCGACCTCTATGGCCAGCAGATCGGCTCGCGGCTGGAGGACATCACCTCCTTCGCCAAGTCGGTCGGCGGCTGCCCCGCCAATATCTCGGTCGGCACGGCGCGGCTCGGCCTGCGTTCGGCGCTGCTGACGCGGGTCGGCGACGAGCAGATGGGGCGCTTCATCCGTGAACAATTGAAGCGCGAAGGCGTCAACACCGACGGGCTGAAGACCGACAAGGAGCGATTGACCGCACTGGTGCTGCTTTCGGTCGAGAGCGAAGGCGTTTCGCCGATGATCTTCTACCGCTCCGACTGCGCCGACATGGCGCTGGCCGAGGAGGATATCGACGAGGCGTTTATTTCCTCGGCTCGCGCGGTCGTCGTCACCGGCACGCATTTTTCACGGCCCCACAGCGATGCAGCCCAGCGTAAGGCGATCCGCATCATGAAGGCCAAGGGCGGCAAGGTCGTGTTCGACATAGACTACCGGCCGAACCTCTGGGGCCTGGCCGGCCACGCCGAAGGTTTTGAGCGCTACGTCAAGTCCGACCGCGTCTCGGCGCAGTTGAAGACGGTGCTGCCCGATTGCGACCTCGTCGTGGGTACCGAGGAAGAGATCATGATCGCCTCGGGCGCGGACGACTGCCTGAGCGCGCTAAAGACGATCCGTTCGCTGTCCTCGGCCACCATCGTCTTGAAGCGCGGCGCCATGGGCTGCATCGTCTATGACGGGCCGATCAGCGACGATCTCGAGGACGGCGTGGTCGGCAAGGGTTTTCCGATCGAGATCTACAACGTGCTTGGCGCCGGCGATGCCTTCATGTCGGGCTTCCTGCGCGGCTGGCTCGGCGGCGAAAGCCTTGCCACGGCGGCGACCTGGGCCAATGCCTGCGGCGCCTTCGCCGTGTCGCGGCTGTTGTGTGCGCCGGAATATCCGACCTTCGAGGAATTGCAGTTCTTCCTCAAACTCGGCAGCAGGCATCTGGCGTTGCGCAAGGACGAGGCGATCAACCACATCCATTGGGCAACGACGCGCCGGCACGACATTCCCTCGCTGATGGCATTCGCCTGCGACCACCGGGTGCAGCTCGAGCACGTGGCGGCCAAGACTGGCGCTGACGCGTCGCGCATCGAGGATTTCAAGGTGCTGACGGTGAAAGCGGCGGCCAAGGTCGCCGCCGGGCGCGACGGATACGGCATGTTGCTCGACGAGAGGCATGGCCGCGAGGCGATGTTCGAATTCGCCAGGCATTCCTTTGCCTGGCTCGGGCGGCCGGTGGAGCTGCCGGGCTCGCGGCCGCTGCGCTTCGAATTCTCGCAGGACATCGGTTCGCAGCTCACCGAATGGCCGGTCGACCACTGCATCAAATGCCTTTGCTTCTATCATCCCGACGATCCGCCGGGCTTGAAGGAGGAACAGCAGCAGAAATTGCGCGCACTGTTCGAGGCCGCGCGGAAAGTGGGCAGGGAGCTTCTCATCGAGATCATCGCCGGCAAGCACGGCAAGCTCGACGACACGACCATCCCGCGTGCGCTTGAGGAACTCTATGCGCTCGGCATCAAGCCGGATTGGTGGAAGCTCGAACCGCAGGCATCCGCAGGCGCGTGGACGAAGATCGAGGCCGTGATCCTGAAGAACGACCCCTGGTGCCGCGGAGTCGTGCTGCTCGGCCTGGAGGCGCCGCAGGACGAGTTGGAGGCCGCCTTCGCAGCGACGGCCAAGGCGCCTATCGTGAAGGGTTTCGCGGTCGGCCGCACCATCTTCATCAACGCCGCCGAACAATGGCTTTCCGGCAGGATGTCGGACGACGAAGCGGTTGCCGACATGGCATCGCGCTTCGAGCAGCTGACCGAGGCATGGCTTGCCGCGCGCGGCCGTAAAGCAGCATAAGAAGGCACGGGCACAGGGACTGCGGAGGAAACCAATGAGCAAGACAATCCGCCTGACGATGGCGCAGGCGCTGACCCGTTTCCTGAGCAAACAGAAGGCCGAGATCGACGGCGCAAAGGTACCGATCTTCGGCGGCGTCTGGGCCATCTTCGGCCACGGCAATGTTGCCGGCATCGGCGAGGCGCTCTACCAGGTGCGCGACGAACTGCCGACCTTCCGCGCCCACAACGAACAGGCGATGGCGCATGCGGCGATCGCCTATGGCAAGGCCAATTTCCGCCGCCGCTTCATGGCCGCCACCTCCTCGATCGGACCCGGCGCGCTCAACATGGTGACGGCGGCGGCACTTGCGCATGTAAACAGGTTGCCTGTCCTGTTTCTGCCGGGCGACGTCTTCGCCAACCGCATTCCCGACCCGGTGCTGCAGCAGGCCGAGGATTTTTCCGACGGCACGGCGACGGTCAATGACTGTTTTCGTCCGGTGTCGCGCTATTTCGACCGCATCACGCGGCCGGAGCAGATCATCCCGGCGCTCAACCGCGCCATGGCCGTGCTGACCGACCCGGCCGAATGCGGGCCGGTGACCTTGTCGCTCTGCCAGGACGTGCAGGCCGAGGCCTATGACTATCCCGAGAGCTTCTTTGCCGAACGGGTCTGGCGCCAGCGCCGGCCGCGCCCGGATCGGGCTGAATTGGCGGCTGCGGTTGCAGCGCTGAAGAGCGCAAGCAAGCCGCTGGTGATCGCCGGCGGCGGCGTGCTCTATTCTCGGGCCTCGGACGAACTGGCGAAATTCGTTGAAGGCGCCGGCATTCCGGTCTGCGAAACGCAGGGCGGCAAATCCTCGCTGCCGGACGATCATCCGCTCAACATGGCGGCGATCGGCGTCACCGGCACGTCGGCCGCCAACCGGCTGGCGGAAGAGGCCGATGTCGTGCTCGCCATCGGCACGCGCCTGCAGGATTTCACCACCGGCTCCTGGGCGCTGTTCAAGAATTCGGGCAAGACCATCATCGGCTTGAATGTGCAGCCTTTCGATGCCGGCAAGCATCGGGCATCGCCGCTGGTCGCCGACGCGGCCGAAGGCTTGGCCGAACTCGGTGCCGCGCTGAAGGGTTGGAAGGCGCCATCCGCCTGGACCGACAATGCGGCAGCCGGCAAGAAGGAATGGCAGGCCGAAGCCGCCAAGGTGACCGCGTCGACCAATGCCGCCTACCCTTCCGACGCGCAGGTGATCGGCGCCGTGCAACGCGCCATGGGCTCCGGCGTGACGCTGCTCAACGCCGCCGGCGGGCTGCCGGGCGAATTGCACAAGCTTTGGCAGGCCGGCGCGCCCGGCTCGTATCATGCCGAATACGGCTTCTCGACCATGGGTTACGAGATTGCCGGCGGGCTCGGCACCAAGATGGCCAAGCCCGGGGAAGAGGTCGTCGTCATGATCGGCGACGGCTCCTACCTGATGCTCAATTCCGAGATCGCCACCTCGGTGATGCTTGGCCTGAAGCTGACCATCGTGCTGCTCGACAACAGGGGTTTTGGCTGCATCAACCGGCTGCAGATGGCGACCGGCGGCGCCAACTTCAACAATCTCCTGAAGGATGCGCGCCACGAGGTGCTGCCCGACGTCGACTTTGCCGCGCACGCCGCGAGCATGGGGGCGATCGCCGAGAAGGTCTCGTCGATCGCAGGGCTGGAGACGGCGCTGGCTCAGGCGAAAGGCAACGACCGCACCACGGTACTGGTCATCGACACCGATCCGCTGGTCTCCACCGATGCCGGCGGCCACTGGTGGGACGTGGCGGTGCCGGAAGTCTCCGAGCGCAGCCAAGTGAACGCGGCGCGCAAGGTCTATGACGAGAAGCGGCGGATGCAGAGCGTCGGCGATTGATCTCGGCGCTGCCCACCCCCTACCTCCCCCTTGTGGGGAGGTCGGACCGAAGGTCCGGGTGGGGTCTGGCGCCGCACCCCCACCCCGCTGCTTCGCAGCGACCCTCCCCACAAGGGGGAGGGTGAACAAGAACCGGAGTGACGACTTGAAAGCCAAACTGGGCATGTCCCCCATCGCGTGGTGGAACGACGATCTTGCGGAACTCAGCGACGACGTGTCGTTGGAGGAGTGCCTACGCCAGTCGCGTTCGGCCGGCTTCACCGGCATGGAGATGGGACGGCGCTTTCCCAAGGACCCCAAGGTGATGCTGCCGATCCTGAAGGCGGCTGACGTCACACTGTGCGGCGGCTGGTTCTCGGGCACGCTGGTCGACGAGGAGATGAGCAAGAACAAGGATCGCATCCAGCCGATGATCGACCTGTTCAAGGCGGTCAACGCGCCTTGCATCGTCTATGGCGAGGTTGGCCGTTCGATCCAGGGCGACCGCTCGAAGCCGCTCGCCACCAAGCCGAAACTCTCGGGCGACGAGATGAAGGCCTATGCCAGGCGCCTGACCGAATTCGGCGAATGGTGCGCCGAGCAAGGCATGCCGCTTTCCTATCATCACCATATGGCGGCGGTGGTCGAGACCGAGGCGGAGCTCGACGCCTTCATGCGCCATTCCGGAGCGGGCATTCCGCTGCTGCTTGACGCTGGACATCTGGCCTTTGCCGGCGGCGATGTGCTGCGCGCCATCGACAATCACCACAAGCGCATCAGCCATGTGCATGTGAAGGATGTACGCATGGGCGTGATCGAGAAGCTCGACCGCACGAAGCAGTCCTTCCTCGACGCGGTGGCGCTTGGCGCCTTCACCGTGCCGGGCGACGGCTCGCTGGATTTCGGCGCCATCGTGCAGCGTTTCGCCGACCACGGCTATGAAGGCTGGTTCGTGGTCGAGGCCGAACAGGACCCGAAGAAGAACCCGCCGCTCAAGATGGCGCAGGTGGGCCACAAGGAGTTGATGCGGGTGATGACGGCGGCCGGCTATACGGTCGAGACGCAGGGCTTCCCCGATGTCTGATCGGGTTCTCGCCAGGCCGGGCTTGCTGTAGGTTGCCGCGATGAAAGATTCCGAGCACCCCTTCTTCCGGCCATTGTGGCGGCGTGTCGCCGTCGTCGCGGTGTGCGTCATCTGGTCGATCATCGAATTCGCGAGCGGCACGCCGTTCTGGGGCGTGATCGCGCTGGGCTTCGCCGGCTATGGCGTCTGGCAGTTTTTTTATCTCTACAAGCCGGCCGACGAGAACAAGGCGCCCGCCGAAGTCGAACCGAAGGAGTAACCGGATGTCGAAGCTGCTGGTCAAAGCCGACAAGGGCCATGGCCGTGTCGCGCACGTCACGCCGCAAAGCGCCGGCTGGACCTATGTCGGGTTCGACCTGCATCGGCTGAAACCGGGCGAAACGGCTTCGGGAACAACGGACGATCGCGAAGTCTGCCTGGTGTTCGTCACCGGCAAGGGCACGGTCGCGGCCGGCGGCAAGGATCTCGGCCTGCTCGGCCAGCGCATGTCGCCCTTCGAAGGCAAACCATGGTCGGTCTATGTGCCGCAGGGATCGGACTGGTCGGTGACGGCTGATAGCGGACTGGAACTGGCGGTCTGCTCGGCGCCGGGATTGAGCGGCGGCCTGCCGGTTCGCGTCATCGGGCCTGACGACCTCGGCCAGGAGGTGCGCGGCAAGGGCACCAATACGCGCTACGTCACCAACATCCTGCCCGAGGGCAAGCCGGCCGATTCGCTGCTGGTGGTCGAGGTCATCACGCCCGGCGGCCATACGTCGAGCTATCCGCCGCACAAGCACGACCAGGACAATCTCCCTAACGAATCCTATCTCGAGGAAACCTATTATCACCGCCTCAACCCGCCGCAGGGCTTTGCTTTCCAGCGGGTCTATACCGACGCCGACAAGGACGGCTCCCGCGCGCTGGACGAGGCGATGGCGATCGAGGACGGCGACGTCGTGCTGGTGCCCAAGGGCTATCACCCCTGCGCGGCTTGCCATGGCTACGACCTCTACTATCTCAACGTCATGGCCGGCCCGAAGCGGACGTGGAAATTCCACAATGCGCCCGAGCACGAATGGCTGATGAAGGCCTGACCGTTGCGCGTTCACGGCTGAACCTGTTGGTCCAGATCAGAAAAATCGTCGGCTAAGGACCGGCGGGGTCGATTTGCCTTCGAAAACCCTTCAAAGCTTCGTCAATCCGTCATGGAAATCACCTATGGCAACGGGCTGACGAGGATTTTCGATGCGCTACGCCATCTACTTCACCCCCCAACAGGACGAAAAATTGGCGCGGATCGCCGCCAACTGGCTGGGCCGTGACCCGTTCGGCGCCGCGACGCGACCGGTGGAGGCGGTGGGCGATTTGTCGGCGGCGGAAGTCGCCTTCCACACCGCATCGGCACGGCGCTATGGTTTTCACGCAACGCTGAAAGCCCCTTTCCGGTTAGCGGCCAACGAAACCGAAGCCTCGTTGCGCGCAGCGCTCGACGCCTTTGCCCAGGCGACGCCCGTTGTGATGATCCCGCGTCTCGTCGTCAGCCAGATCGACGGTTTCTTCGCACTGGTGCCGGAGGCGCCATTGCCTCCGCTCAATCGCTTCGCCGATGATGTGGTGCGCGATTTCGACCGCTTTCGCGCGCCGTTGACGGAGGCCGAGATCGAGCGGCGCAGCCCGGACTCGCTGAAGCCGGGCGAATTCCGCAATCTCTGCCAATGGGGCTATCCTTACGTCTTCGAGAGCTTCCGCTTTCACATGACGCTGTCCGGCAGGGCCGGGCCACAGGAAAGCCCTCGTCTTCGCCTGGCAATCGAGGGCCTGTTCACCGAGGTGCTGCGCCAGCCGGTTCCGGTGGACGCGCTGACGTTGTTCATCGAGCCCGAACCCGGCGCCCCGTTCATGGTGCTTTCCCAGCACGCGCTCGGGCGCCGTCCGGCCAGAAAAACCGCCTGAAGCAACAAGCCGCAAAGGCGAGAAAAAACCAAGGACTGCCTAAGATGACCGCCGACACCATTCTGAGCAACGCCCGCATCGTTCTTGCCGACGAGATCATCGACGGTTCGCTCGTGATGCGTGACGGTCTGATCGCCGACATATCCGCCGGCGTCGTGCGAGCCGGCGAGGACATGGCTGGCGACTTCATCATTCCGGGACTGGTCGAGCTGCACACCGATCACCTGGAAGGCCACTATGCGCCGCGGCCCAAGGTGCGTTGGAACCCGATCGCCGCCGTGCTCGCCCATGACGCGCAGGTGGCGACGGCAGGCATCACCACCGTGCTCGACGCCTTGCGTGTCGGCATGGACGAGGATGCCGATCTCAACGCCGCCGACATCCGCAAGCTCGCCGATGCGATCGAGGACAGCGTGCGGATGGATCGATTGCGGGCCGATCATTTCATCCATCTACGCTGCGAGGTCTCGGCGCCGGATTGCCTCAGGGCCTTCGCCAATTTCGAGACGGACGAACGGGTGAAGCTCGCCTCGCTGATGGACCATGCGCCAGGCCAGCGCCAGTTCGTCAACCTCGAAACCTACGCCTACTACTATCAGCGCAAGCTGAAGCTGACCGATCACGATTTCCAGAAATTCTGCGAGAAGCGGATGGGCGAATCGGCCCGGAATTCGGCCCCGAACCGCGTCTTCATCGCCGCCGCCTGCCACGAGCGCGGCATCGTGCTTGCGAGCCATGACGATGCGACGACGGGCCATGTCGACGAAGCCATCGAGCAAGGCGTGCGCGTTGCCGAATTCCCGACCACCGAGGAGGCCGCCAGAGCTTCGAAGGATGCCGGGCTCGGCGTGCTGATGGGCGCGCCCAATGTCATGCGCGGCGCCTCGCATTCGGGCAATGTCTCGGCGCGCACGCTGGCCAGCGACGGCCTGCTCGACATATTGTCGTCCGACTACATCCCCTTCAGCCTGATCCAGTCCGCCTTCTTTCTCGGCGACGTCGTCGATAGCATTTCCCTGCCGCAGGCGGTGGCAATGGTGTCCAAGAACCCGGCCGAGGCCGTCGGTCTTTCCGATCGCGGCGTCATCGAAGAGGGCCGCCGGGCCGACCTGGTGCGCGTGCGCCTCGACGACCACGTTCCGGTGGTGCGCACGGTCTGGCGGCAGGGGCGGCGGGTCGCGTGATGGCTTCGGCATTGATCGAGCGTGAACTGTCGGCCGAGGCGTTTCCCATACGCGACGGCGTCTTCGTTGCCGTGGTGGGCCCGAGCGGCGCCGGCAAGGATACGATCATCGGCCATGCCAAGGCGCTTTTCGCCGACGAGCCGCGGCTGGAGTTCGTGCGCCGCGTCATCACCAGACCGAGCGACACGGCAAGCGAGGATCACGACACGCTGGCGGATGCCGCCTTCATCGAAGCCGAAGCCGACGGCGCCTTCGCCGTCTCCTGGGAGGCGCACGGCCTGCGCTACGGCCTGCCGGCCGAGGTCGATTGGGCAGTGGCCAACGGCCATGTCGCTGTCGCCAACGTATCGCGCGCGATCATCCCTGCCTTGCGGGAGCGCTATGCCAATCTGGCCGTCGTCGAGATCACCGCTTCGCCCGATGTGCTGGCCGGGCGGCTGGCGATGCGTGGCCGCGAGTCGCGCGGGGAGGTTCTGGCACGCCTGGCGCGCAGCGCCCCTGTGACGCTGTCCGGACCCGGCGTCACCTCGATCGACAATAGCGGTTCGCGCGAAGCGGCAGGCGAGCGCTTTGCCGAGGTGCTGCGCAAGGCGATGGCGTTCTCCGACATGTCGGGGCTGATCGACTAAAGGTGTCGATGGTCAGGTGGCGCTCGCCTGATCTGAACATCGAAACACCCTCCTTTTATGCCGCGTGCCGGTCGTGATCGGCACGCGGCGTGCCGGCCGACGGCGTTGCCGAAGGTTGTGTCGGCGCGTCCAGAACCGCGACGTGATGGCGGTACACCATTTCCCAGCCTTTCCAGCCGGTAAACAGCAGGATGCAGACAACGATCAATGAAAGCAGCACTCCCCATGGGCGAACTGCCGCTTCGGCACCTTGGCTGTAGCGAAGATAGAAATTGATCAGCGCCAGAACGACGGCGGTCAAATTGCCGACCATGTGGTACCAGGCGTCCGTCAGGGCGCGGATGCGCGGCTCGCTCAGGAAATCGATAAAGCCGGCAATCGCCGCCAGGAGAGCCATGACGATGGCTGCTCCAATCAGCCACATCGACGCGCGTGCCCAAAAGGCGTCGGCAGTCCCCCAGAACATCAAATCGGTGAGAAACGCGCCGACAAGGAACGCGACAGGAAAGGGAATGAGCATCGGATGGATGGGATGACCTCCCACCTTGGCGGTGCTTAGCGGATTCGCGGCCATGACAATGCCTCCGAATAGAAAAGCTTTGAACAACGCCCAGATAAGGGTTTCGTTCCAATCCGGATGGAAGCTCGCAAGACCGTTTTCGCGATGCCGCCCCCCTTTTGCACTCAAGTCACTTGGGGCCGCACAGATACGGCCGACAACAGATCGAGCGGAATTGCGGGGCCGGCGAGATAGAGCGGCGTTATCTTTCGACGGCCACGGCGGATGGTGGCTTTTTGCCCCTGACTATTCCGCCGCTGCGCCGGCGATGCTCTTGCGGCTGGCGTCGACCATGCGCCGCCGCGCGCGGAACACGCCCCATTGCTGGTCGATCAGCACGCCGATGAGGATGACGCCGCCCATCACCGCGAAGTTGAGCGAGGACGGGATGCCGAGCAGATTGACGAGGTTCTGCAGCTCCTGCAGCAGCACGGTGCCGAGGATGACGCCGATCAGCGAGCCCTCGCCGCCGCGCAGCGAGAAGCCGCCGAGCACGGCCGCGGCAATGGCGTAAAGCTCGTAGAACTGGCCGTGGCTGGCCGGCGAGATGGATCGCGTGTACATGGCGAAATAGATCGCCGACAGCGCCGTCAGTACCCCGCAGATGACGTAGGCGGCCATGACGACACGCCCGGTGCGGATGCCGGAATATTTCGCCGCCTCCTCGTTCTTGCCGATGGCGTAGAGATAGCGGCCGAACACCGAGCGGTGCAGCACCACCCACATGACGATGGCGATGACGATCAGGGCGAAGAAGGAGTTCGGCACGCCCCAGGAGCGGCCGGCGGTCAAGAATTCGAGCTCCGGGAAATTCTGGCCGAAGGCGAAGCCGGCGGTGCCGTCGGCGGTGTAGAAGCGGGCGACGCCGCGATAGATCAAAAGGCCGCACAAGGTCACCACGAAGGGCTGCAATTTGAGCCGCGTGATCAGCCAGCCATGCGCCAGGCCGATGATGGCACCGAGCACCAGGATGAGCACGAAGGCCAGCGGCCATTCCATGCCGCGCACGGCGATGAAGTCGATGAAAAGCGTTCCCAGCAGCGCCACCAGCGAGCCGACCGACAATTCGATGCCGCCGGTGATGATGACGAAGGCCTGGCCGATCGACAGGATGCCGAACAGTCCGATCAGGTTCGAGGTGTTGGCGAGATTGATCGGCAGCAGGAAGCGCGGATTGATGATGGCGACGATGGCGCCGACCACCAGGATCAGGATCAGCAGGCCGAGATCTTTCTTGCTCATCATCTTCTCCCCAATGCCGGCCCGAGCGCTTCCGCGGCGCGGCGGCAGAATTATTTCGGCTGCTTGCCTACCGCCAGCAGCAGCACGTTTTCCTGGCTGAACTGGTCCTTGTCCAGAATGCCCGAGATCTGGCCCTCATGCATGACGGCGATGCGGTCGGACACGCCGATCACCTCCTCCATGTCGCTGGAGATCATCAGCACGGCGACGCCGGCGTCGGCCAGCGCACGCATCAGCCCGTAGATCTCCGCCTTGGCGCCGATGTCGATGCCGCGCGTCGGCTCATCGAGGATCATCACCTTGGGGTTCATCGCCAGCCATTTGGCCAGCACGACCTTCTGCTGGTTGCCGCCCGACAGCGTGCCGGTGCGCGTCTGAACCGAGGGCGCCTTGATGCCGAGATCTTTTTTCTGCTTCTCGGCGGTTGCCGTTTCGGCGCTGGTCGACACCAAGGAGCGCTTGGCATGCGCCGGCAGGTTGGGCAGCGAAATGTTCTGGGCGATCGAAAGGTCGAGCAGGATACCGGTCAGCTTGCGGTCCTCCGGCACCAGGAAGATGCCGTGCGCGACGGCATCGGCCGCCGAGCCCAGGGAGAGCGGCTTGCCGGCGAGCTCGAGCGTGCCGCCGAGGCTGCTTTCGATGCCGAAGAACACCCGCGCCAGCTCAGTGCGGCCGGAACCGACAAGGCCGGCAAGGCCGAGGATTTCACCGCGCCTGACGTCGAGATCTACCGGCCGGCCGGGATAGGTCGGGGTGCGGATGGCCTTGGCCGACAGGGCGACGGCGCCGGGGGCGCGGGCCGCCTCGGAAGCCTTCTCGCGCTCCTTCAGCATGCGGCCGATCATCAGCTTGACCATCTGGTCGTGGTTGATGTCGCGCTTGGGCAAGGTGCCGGCCAGCATGCCGTCGCGCAGCACGATGACGCGGTCGGCGACGCGCTCGACCTCGTGCAGGCGATGCGAAATGAAGATGACGCTGATGCCGTCCGCCTTCAGCGCCCTGATGACGTCGAGCAATTTGTCGGTCTCGGCGATCGGCAGGCTCGACGTCGGTTCGTCGAGGATGACCAGCCTAGCCTTGATCGACAGCGCCTTGGCGATCTCGACCATCTGCTGCTGCGCGAGCGACAGTTCGGCGACAGGCGTGTCGGCGGAGAAATTGGCGCCGACGCGCTTCAGGAGCGGCGCCACCATGGCGCGCAGCCTGGCGCGGTCGACGAGCCTGAGCGGCCCGGCGCGCAGCGGTTCGCGGCCGAAGAAGATGTTGGCTGCGACATCGAGGTTCTCGAACAGGTTGAGTTCCTGGTGGACGAAGGCGATGCCGGAGCCCAGGCTGCCCTCGACGCTCAGGCCGTCATGGGCGGTGCCGTCGACGGTGACGGTGCCGCTGTCCGGCCGCGTCACGCCGCCGAGGATCTTCATCAAGGTGGATTTGCCGGCGCCGTTCTCGCCGACGAGACCGATGACCTCGCCCGGCCTGACCTCCATCGAGAAGCCGTCGAGCGCGACGACGCCCGGATAGGTCTTGCGCACGTTCTCGAGACTGAGGAACGGGGTGGTCGCGGCGATGGATGTGTCGGAATAATTCATCATGCCTGACAGCGTTGGCGGGCCGACCTCTTGGCAGACTGACTGGCCTCGAAGGGTTCGTCAATGCGAGAGCAGCCGGCTCAAGCGACGTTGAGCCGGCTGAACTGCCTTCGGTCTTAGTTTCCAGCCATCGCCTTCAGATTGGCGGCGTAGGCGTCGACGTCATCCTTGCCGATGATCTTGGTCGGGATGATGATGAGGCCGTCGGCCGGGATGCCCGACTTGTCGCCCTTGAGATAGGATGCCATCAGCTTCATGCCCTGATAGGCCCACTCGAAGGGCTGCTGCACGACGGTGGCGGCAATGGTGCCTTCCTTGACGCCGCCCAGCGTGATCGGATCGTCATCGAAGCCGACGACGGTGATCGAGCCGAGCTTGCCGGCATCGCGCAGCGCTTCATAGATGCGCGGCGTGTTGTAGGAGTAGAAGCCGACCATGCAGGTGACGTCGGGACTGGCGACCAGCGCGTCCTCGACATTCTTCTTGGCGCGGGCCTGATCGATGTCGTCGCCGCGCACGTCGACGAGCTCGATCTTGGTGCCGGCCAGGCCATCCTTCATGCCCTGGATGCGCTCCTTGGCATTGTCGGCGCCGAGCAGGCCGACGAAGCCGAGGCACTTGCCGCCGTCCGGCATCGCCTTCTTGGCGATCTCGGCCGCCTGCTTGCCGGCATCGACATTGGACGAGCCGATATAGGCGACGCGCTTGGTCTGCGGAGCGTCACTGTCGGTGGTGAACAGCGCCGTTTCCGAGGCGATCTTGTTCAGCCCGTCGGTCGAGGTCTTGGGATCGACGGCCGAAACCATGATGCCCTTGACGCCGGCGGTGACCAGATCGTCCATCAGCCGCTGCTGGATGGCGACCGAGGACTGCTCGGGATATTTCAGCTCGAGATTGTAGTCGGGCAGTTCGCCCTGCGCCTTCTTGACGCCGGCTTCGGCCGCCTTCCAGAAGTCGGAAGCGCCGTTGACGACGAAGGCCAGCGTCGGCTTGTCGTCGGCGCGCGCGATCGTGCTCGCCGTCAGGCCAAGCAGCAGCGCCGCGGTGGCCACGGATGCATTGCGTATCAAGGATTTCATGTTCAACCTCCCGTTTTGGCCGGTCGTCGGACCGGCCGATCCTGCACTTGTCTGATTTGCCGTTCGCGGCTTGGACGCCCTCCTCCTCAAGGGTTCCCGGCACTGAAGATGGCGTCGTTCCAGCCACGGCGACGGACTTTAGAGACTCATCCCCCGTTCGTAAATAGTCCGATTTGTCTGACATATCACATGTCCGCGACAAGGCTTCGCGGGGGTACTATCCGCTTGCCATCGGGCCATTCGCATGCACCGCGCCCCAGGGAAAACGGACGCGACGGACCGACGTTACAGCGCATTTTCGTATTAGTAAACGGTATTAGTTGCGTTCGATGGCGACCACGCCGGCGGCGACGCCGTTGGGTTTGCCTGAAACGCAATGGCTTGGGGCAAACGGGGTAATCGGCTCATATGCTGTGATTTGAGCTGCCCGGAGCCGGCTAGCCAGTAGACCCGTCGTCCGCTAATAGGTATAAGTTAGCCGATATTTCTATAAACCGGCGCGGCCTTGATGGTCGCCGGGCAGGCCGGACAGGCTGGGGAACACGAACAGCATGAGCGAGACCACCGATATCGCGACGGCAAGGCGCCGCAAGGCGCCGGTGAAGCCCAAGGGCCGGGTCACCATGACCGACATTGCGCGCGCCGCCGGCTGCTCGCAGGCGACTGTTTCCTTCGTGCTCAACAATTCGCCTGGCATAAAACTGTCGCGGCAGACGCGCGAGCGGGTGATCGAGGCGGCGCGCGCGCTGGGCTATAGTGCGCCGGCCTTTTCGGCGCTGAAGGCGCCGGCCAGCGCCTTCGACGGGCTGGACGGGGTGATCGGCTTCGCCGTCGACCAGCTCGCCACCAGCCCGGAAGCCGTCGTCGCCATCGAGGGCGCGCGCCAGGCCTCGTGGAACGCCGGCAACGTGCTTCTGGTGGCGCAGACCATGGGCGACGCCGTGATGGAGCCGCGCGCCATAGAGGCGCTGACCAGGCGGGGCATTTCGGCGCTGATCTACATGACCATCTTCACCCGCGAGATCACGGCGCCCGACTTCCTCTACAGCCTCGACATCCCGGTGATCCTGCTCAACTGCTACACGTCGGATTACGCCTTCCCCGCCGTGGTGCCCTCCGAGATCGCCGGCGGCCAGAGCTCCACCCGGCACTTGATCAGCCACGGCCACCGCCGCATCGCCACCATCACCGGCGAGCCCTGGATGCAGGCGGCACAGGACCGCCTGAAAGGCTACCGCCGCGCTCTTGCCACTGCCGACATCCCCTTCGATCCCGAACTGGTGGTCGAGGGCGACTGGTCGGCAAGTGCCGGCTATGCCGCGACCGTCAAGCTCCTGGCGCTGAAGGACCGCCCGACCGCCATCTTCTGCCAGAACGACCGCACCGCGATCGGCTGCTACGAAGCGCTGAAGGAAGCCGGCCTGCACATCCCGCAGGACATCTCCGTGGTCGGCTACGACGACGAGGAAATCGCCAGGCATCTGTTCCCGCCGCTGACCACCTCGATCCTGCCGCATATGGCGATGGGCCAATGGGCGATCGAACAGCTCGAAGCGCCAGCGACGGTGGGACGGGGGCGCTATCCCATCACCAAGCTGGAATGTCCGCTGGTGGAGAGGGAGAGCGTGCGGGCCGTGGCAGGCTGACCGACCCGGCCGACAAGGCAAGCATTTGGGCGATGAAAACCGGCGCCGCGAGCGCCGGCAGGCCACGGACTTTCCCGTCGGACTTTCCCGCTGCCGGGGCCAGCCAGGCATGCCCTTTCAATTGGCACAGCAAGCGGTCGGGCCGCCGGCCCCGAGGCCGCGAAGGCGTGAAAAATGCCGGCCAGCGACGCCGCGAGAGCCCGATTGCGCCAAGATTCGAGGACATTTGTTCCAAGCGCGGCGTGTTGGTTGAACAGATTGGGTTGCAGGCATAGCCTTGCGTCGTCCACCGGGGCTCGCCTCGAGCTTGCGGGGGCAACAGGCGGCGGATCGCGGCGTGCCGCTGATCGAGGAGACGAACATGCAGCTCGAACAATCCCTTGCCGGCATGCGCCGGCGCGACCTTCTCAAAATGATCGGCATTACGGCGGGCAGCGCCGCAATGTACCAGGCCATGACCAGCATGGGGCTGGCGGCAGAGTCCGATTACAAGGGACCGATCAAGCTCGAAGGCGACCCGAAGGGCGCTTCGGTGCTCGTCCTGGGCGCCGGCCTTGCCGGCATGCTGGCGGCCCTGGAACTGCGCCAGGCCGGCTACAAGGTGAAGATCCTCGAATACAATGCCCGCGCCGGCGGCCGCAACTGGACGATACGCGGCGGCGACACCGTCACCGAACTCGGCGGCTACACGCAGAAATGCGAGTTCGACGAGGGGCTCTACCTCAATCCCGGCCCCTGGCGCATCCCTTACCATCACAACGGGCTGTTGGCCTACTGCCGGAGGCTCGGGGTGACGCTGGAGCCGTTCCAGCAGACAAATCACAACGCCCTGCTGCACTCGACCGAGGCCTTCGGCGGCAAGCCCAAGCGCGTGCGCGAGATCGAGACCGACTTCAAGGGCCACACGTCGGAGTTGCTGGCCAAGGTGGCCAAGAAGGGCCAGTTGGAAGGGCTCGTCTCCAAGGAGGACCAGGAGGTGCTGCTCGAGGCGCTGCAGTCCTGGGGGGCGCTGGACAAGGACTACAGCTACAAATCCAGCCTCGCGACCGCCGAGTTCCGCGGCTACGAGAAGGAGCCGGGCGGCGGCATCGGCGCCGAGCCGGTGGCGGGTCAGATCATCGGCGCGTCCGACGTGCTGAATTCGCGCCTGTGGGGCAGCCTCGCCAACTTCTCGCTCTACGAATTCCAGACCACCATGTTCCAGCCGGTCGGCGGCATGGGCAGGATCGGCGAAGCCTTCGCCAAGCAGGTCGGCGACCTCATCACCTACAATGCCAAGGTCACCAAGATCGCCCAGAACGACAAGGGCGTGACGGTGACCTATGAGGACGCGAAAAACCCCGGAACCGCCCAGGAAGCCAGCGCCGACTGGTGCGTGTGCACCATTCCGCTCACCATCCTCAGCCAGATCGAAATCCAGGTCGGCGGCGCCATGCAGGCGGCGATCGGGGCGGTGCCCTATGCGTCCTCGGTCAAGGTCGGCCTGCAGATGAAGCGCCGTTTCTGGGAGGAGGACGAATCGATCTTCGGCGGCGTCAGCTACACCAACTTGCCCATTTCGCAGATCTCCTACCCCAGCACCGGCTTCAACGCCGGCGGCAAGGGCGTGCTGCTCGGCTGCTACACATGGAACGGACCGAACTCCTACGAATTCACCGCCATGACCCCGCAGGAGCGCGTGCAGAAGGCGGTGGAATACGGCGCGCAGCTTCACCCGCAATACAAACAGGAGTTCGAGACCGGCGTTTCCTGGGCATGGCACCGCTCGCCCTTCACGCTTGGCTGCGCGGGCGACTGGACCGAGGAGGCGCGCAAGGAGCACTACGACAATCTGTGCCAGATCGACGGCCGCATCGTGCTGGCCGGCGAGCATGCCTCCTACATTCCCGCCTGGCAGGAGGGCGCGATCCTGTCCTCGCTCAACGCCATCACCCGCCTGCACCAGCGCGTCATGCAGGGATGAGGCCATGCCGATCCCTTCGTTCACCCCGTATCCCGCGAGGCATCCCATCATGAGCAGCTCCTTCAAAAGACCCTGCGGTCTCATCGCCGCCATGGCCGCCGCCATGGCGTTCACGGCTCCCGGCGCGTTCGCCGATTCGGCCGGCGTCACGTTCAGCCAGGGCGATACTTTCACCGAAAAGGACGGCGCGGCGCTCTATGCCAATGTCTGCGCCGCCTGCCACCTGGACAAGGGGCAAGGCGCGGTCGGCGCCGGCCACTATCCGGCGCTGGCCAAGAACAAGAACCTGGAGACCGGCGGCTATCCGGTAAGCCTCGTCCTGCACGGGCAAAACGGCATGCCGCCGGTGGGGCAGATGATGAGCGACGACCAGGTCGCTGCCGTGGTCAACTATGTCAGGACGCATTTCGGCAACGACTACAAGGATGCCGTGACGGCGCAGGACGTGAAGGATGTCCGCTGAGTGGCGGATGTCGCCCGCTCATGCGGCAACGCAAACGGCGGCGGGCATTCCGGCGCTCGCCGCCCTCTCGAATGGAAGGAAACGGGTCATGAAACCATCGATCGGGAAATCATGGATTGGGGCCGCCGTGCTGGCGGCGGGAATGCTGGCGGCCGGCGCGGCCGTGGCCGACGACGTCGTTCGCCACAAGATTCCGAATTCGGATTTTCCGATCCTGCGCGCCGTCGAGGTGCCGGCCGGCAAGACCACGGTCTATCTCAGCGGCGCCGTGCCGTCGGTCATCGACGAGAAGGCCGACAAGGCGACGGTCGCCGCCTATGGCGACACCGAGGCCCAGACCGGCTCGGTGCTGAAGTCGATCGACAAGACGCTGGCCGATCTCGGCCTGAAGATGGGCGACGTCTTCAAGATGCAGGTCTTCCTGGTCGGCGATCCCGCCAAGGGCGGCAAGATGGATTTTGCCGGCTTCATGAAAGGATACACGAAGTTTTTCGGCACCAAGGACCAGCCGAACCTGCCGACGCGTTCGGTGGTGCAGGTCGCGGGCCTCGCCGGTCCCGGCTTCCTGGTCGAAATCGAAGTGACCGCCGTGCGGCCCTGAAGCCGGGCGTTCGGCCAGCCCGTTGCGCCAGGATGCCGAACGGGCTGGCGAGGCGCGGATCCGGCGGGCCGGGAATCGTACGGTTGAAGTGACCTTCAGGCACCCACCGAAAGGCGGAGCTGGGCGATGTTGACCCGCCAGTGAGGGCTAAACCGCGCGGAGCCCACGCCCAGGCACTAGCCATTCGTCGAAGGCAGGTCGCGCGACCGCGGACGGAAAACCGCCTCACACCTTTCCCGGAATTGCCCTAGCCTCGCCTCTTCAGCGCAGGGAGAGCGAGATGACATCAAGTTTCACCGTTCATGACGCCAGCGGATATGAGCAGCTCATGGGCCGCTGGAGCCGCAAGCTCGCGCCCAAATTCATCGACTTCGCCGGGCTTGCCCGCGGCGAAAAGATCCTCGACGTCGGCTGCGGCACCGGCAGCCTGACGTTCGAGCTGGCCAAATCCGCCGACCTCGCGGCGATCGCGGCAATTGACTTTTCGCCCGTCTTCGTCGAGGCGGCGAAGCGGCGCAACACCGACCCGCGCATCGAGATCCAGCAAGCCGACGCCACCGCCTTGCCGTTCGCCGACGATGGTTTCGACCGCGCGCTGGCGCTGCTCGTGCTCCACTTCGTGCCGGAGGCCGGCAAGGCGGTGGGCGAGATGCGCCGCGTGGTGCGGCCGGGCGGCGTGGTGGCGGCCGTCGTGTGGGATCATCTCGGTGGCATGCCCGGCATGCGCATGATGATCGACACGGTGGCCGCGCTCAGCGAAGGCGGACGCCAGATGCGCAGCCGCTATTGCTTCCAGCCGATGATGCAGCCGGGCGAAATGAAGCGGACTTTTGTCGAGCAGGACCTGGCCGACGTGACCGAAACCGAGCTGATGATCCGCATGGACTACCGGGACTTCGACGACTATTGGGCGCCGATAGCGGCCGGCGAAGGCCCGCTCGGCAAATACATGATGACGCTCGATCCAGCCGAGCGGACGCGCAGCGAGGCCGCCGTCCGCGATGCCTATGAGGCCGGCCGGCCGGATGGCGCGCGGTCGTTTGCGAACGTTGCCTGGGCTTGCAGGGGCGTGGTGCGGTAAGGGCGCCGAAGAACCGCCCGTCCGCCATCTGCCGCCCAGGCCGGTCTCCATGAAGACGCACCGGCGCTATTGCGGCAGACCGGCGGCCTGCAGCGCCTCGCCGAGGCATTGCGCGACCGCCGGGGCGCAATGTACGGCGGCGAACTGCCGACCGTAGCGAAACGTCGGATGCAGCTCACGCACCCGCGCCGCTGCCGCCATCGCCTCGTCCAGCCGGCCGAGCTTGGCCAAGGCGGCGGCCAGTTGCACATAGGTGATGCTGTGGGCGGGATTGGCCTGCACCGACCTGTATGCGGCACGGCAGGCCTCGTCATAGCGGCCGCGCAGCAGATGGCTCATCGCCTGCGCGTCGAAGGCGGCGAAGGCCCAGGGGTCGAAGGGGCTGAGCCGCATCCCGCGCTCGCTCCACGCGATGGCCTGCTCCGCTTCGCCGCTCCAGCCGAGGATGACGCTGCCCAGAATGTAGGTCAGGGCGGATGACGGGCTGACGGCAAGCGCGGCTTCCAGGGCGGTGAAGGCGGCCTTGCGGTCATGTCCATCCATGCCGATCGAAAACCCCGCAAGGGTAAGCGCGGCCGCGTCGTCCTGTCCGTGCAGGATGGCCAGCCGGGCATGGCGTACCGAAGCCTCGCGATCGGCTTCCTGCAAGCCGGCGCGAAGGAACAGGCAATGATGGCACATGGCGGCATTGCCGTGGGCAAGCGCATAGGTCGGCTCGAGTTCGATGGCGCGTTCGAGCAGCACGAGCGCCTGCGCCACCCGTTCGGGCATGCCGGAATCCACGTCCGGCTGGGCGCGCAGCACGAGGTCGTAGGCATCGAGACTGTCGGGGCGCTTGCGCCTCACCCTCTCGATTTCGACGCGCCGCAGGCTGGGCGCGATCGCGCCGACGGCCGCCAGCGCGATCTCATCCTGGAGCGCGAAAATATCGGCGGAGGCGCGGTCGAAGCGCTCGGCCCATATGTGGGCGCCGGTCGAGGTGTCGATCATCTGGCCGGTGACGCGCACGCTGCCGCCGGCCCTGCGCACGCTGCCTTCGAGCACATAGTGGACGCCGAGCTCGCGGCCGACCTGCTTCACGTCCACCGCGCGCCCCTTATAGGTGAAGGAGGAGTTGCGCGCGATGACGAACAGCCAGTTGATGCGCGCCAGGCCGGTGGTGATGTCGTCGACGATGCCGTCGGCGAAATAGTCCTGCTCCGGATCACCGCTCAGGTTCGAGAACGGCAGAACCGCGATCGAAGGCTTGCCGGGCCATGTCAGCGTTGCCGCCTCGGGGCCAAGACCACCGATCGCGACCTCGGGCCCGACATAGCGATAGCCGTGCCGCGGCAGCGTCTCGATCCAGCTTCCGCCGCCGGCCGCGCTCTCCAGCATGCGCCTGGCCGCCGCGATCTGCACCGTCAGATTGCTGTCCTCGATCGCTTGCCCGGGCCATGCGGCGTCGATCAGCGCCTGTTTGGGAACCGGCTTGCCCGTGCGTTCGACAAGCAGCGCCAGCAGCGCGACGGCCCGTTGGCCGAGCGGCGTCGGCTGGTCGCCGTGGAACAGGATCCCGGCTTCGCCGTCGATGCGAAAGGGGCCAAAGGCGAGGCTCGTTGCCATTCCCGAAGGAGATACCGTTTGCGATCTTTTCGCAATGATTTCGCAACGGCTTCACGACTGGCCGGCCGGGTAGAGGCATTCTGTGCCGGTGGCTGCGGGAAAAAGCAGCGAACCGATGGAGGATCAAATGAGCGCCGCGCCTGTCATCCGGATGCCCGACGAGAACGAGGGGGTCATGCTGCGTGGCCAGCCGATGGTGTTCCTCGTCACCGGCGCGGATACCAGACACACGAGCGTGTTCGACTGGACCATACCGGCCGGCTTCGCCACCGGCCTGCACGTCCATCGCGTGCAGGAAGAAACCTTCTATGTGCTTGACGGCGAATGTGTCTGGCACGTCGGAGCGGAGGTGATCCGGGCGACCCCCGGCATCTTCCTGTTCATTCCGCCCGGCGTGCAGCACAACATCACCAATGTCGGCGAAAAACCGGCCCGCGTGCTGATGACCGTCTCACCGCCCGGGCATGAGCACTATTTCGAGGAACTTGCCAGGCTTGCCGCAAAAGGCTCCCCGGACCCGAAGGCGCTTGCCGAACTGCGGAACCGCTACGACACCGACCAGATTTCTACCCTGACGGCAAGTGCATAGGCGAATTGGTGCATAGGCGTAATTGGCCCGCTTACGGGGGCGAACGCCGGCCGCCGGCGCCTGCGTTGTCTGGACACAGCAAAGATTATCGCTGCGGCCGAGAGGTGGCCTCCAACGCGGGGAACCCTGCATCTGGATAAAAGCGCGCAGTGGTCTAATCTCCCTCGGGATTCCGACATCTTTCGCAGGGGATTCCCGAATGGCACTTGGCGGACCGCGCCCGACCTGGCTTACTTTCGACTGCTACGGCACGCTGATCCAATGGGATGAAGGGCTGATGACCGCGATGGAGACGATCCTGTCGCGCAAGGGCCGCAGGATCGAGGCGCAGACATTCATCCCGGTCTACGACCGGCACGAACACCAGCTCGAGCATACCAAGCCGCACCTCTCCTTCGCCGAGGTGACCGCCAAAGCGCTGCATCTGGCGATGCAGGACTTTTCGCTGGAAGCGGAAGCCGGCGACGCCGAACTGCTGACATCCTCGATCGGCCGCATGCCGCCCTTCCCGGAGGTCGTCGCGACGCTGCAAAGGCTGAAGCAAGCCGGCTTCAGGCTGGCGATCATCTCCAACACCGACGACGCCATCATCGCCGGCAATGTCGCGCAGCTGGGCGGCGCCATCGACCGGGTCATCACGGCGCAACAGGCGCAGGCCTACAAGCCGTCGCGGCAAATCTTCGAACACGCCTGGCGCACCCTTGGCGTGACCAGGAACGAGCTGGTCCACATCTGCGCCAGCCCGCATCTCGACCTGACCGCCGCACGCGACCTCCACTTCCGCGCGGTCTGGGTCGATCGCGGGACGGGACGAAAGCCGCCGGCGGATTATGAGCCGGACGCGGTGGCGCGGGGGCTGGATGATGTGCCTGGGTTCTTTGAGGCGGCTGGGTGGGTTTGATGTCGGAGGGATGGGTGG
>NZ_VFUS01000014.1:0-121490 GCF_006441005.1 Mesorhizobium sp. B2-5-3 | reverse complement strand
CCCAGCCTCCATCCGCTGGCGATAAAACCGGACAACTCACGTGCTACCTAATCCGGACAACTCATCTGCTTACGACACCCCCGTCGACTTCCTCTTGGCAATGGGCCGGCCGGCTTGTATAGAGCCCGCCACTCCCAATCCAACCAGACAAGGACGACCCAATGGCGCTCGAACGCACCTTTTCCATGATCAAGCCGGACGCAACGCGGCGCAATCTCACCGGCGCTATCACCAAGATGCTGGAAGATGCCGGTCTGCGCGTCATCGCTTCGCGCCGCGTTTGGATGAGCCGCCGCGAGGCGGAAGGTTTTTACGCCGTCCACAAGGATCGTCCGTTCTTCGGCGAGCTGGTGGAATTCATGTCGTCGGCGCCGACGATCGTGCAGGTGCTGGAAGGCGAGAACGCCATTGCCAGGAACCGTGAGGTGATGGGCGCCACCAACCCGGCCAACGCCGCCGAAGGCACCATCCGTAAGGTGCATGCGCTGTCGATCGGCGAGAATTCGGTGCACGGTTCGGACGCGCCGGAAACCGCTGCGCAGGAGATCAAGTACTGGTTCTCCGACACCGAGATCGTCGGCTGAGCCGACCCTGGCATTGTGACCGAAAAAGGCCGGCGGATTGCCGGCCTTTTTCATTGAAACGGATCGATCCGGCACTGCCGTTGAACCCTTGCCCGCGCTAAAGTCGGTCAGGCACAGGGAGCCGGCGAAGCATGACCAGCACCATTCCCGGCTTCTTCCAGGGCACCGAGATGCCATCGAGCGGCTGGTGGGAGGTGCTGTGGCCCGACCCCGGTGCCGTGCTTTCGTCAACGGGACTGAAGCCGGGCATGGAGGTGGCCGACCTCTGCTGTGGCGACGGCTGGTTTACGTTGCCCATCGCCAGGGTCGCCCGCCATGTCGTCGGCATCGATATCGATGCCGACCTGCTCGACGTCACCCGTCGCCGGCTCAATGAAAACGGCACGAGGAATTTCGATCTCGTAGCGGGCGATGCCTATGAACTCGCGAGCCTGATATCCCGCCCCGTCGATTTCATCTTCATGGCAAACGCCTTCCACGGCGTGCCGGACCGGCCACGGCTGGCGCGAGCCGTTAGCGAAGCGCTCGTCCCTGCCGGACGCTTTGTTGTCGTCAACTGGCATCAGCAGCCGCGTGAACAAACCACGGTGCTCGGCGAGCCCCGCGGACCGAAGACCGAATTGAGGATATCGCCGGAACAGACCATCACGGCCGTCGAGGCGGCCGGCCTCAAATTCATCGAGCTGGTCGAGGTGCCGCCCTACCACTATGGCGCCGTATTCGAAAAAATGAGCGGCTGACCTCCGCCGACAGCCGTTTCACGGCATCAGCTCGCGGCGCTGAAACGCAGGATTTCGCGGCCGTTCCCGTCGGCGATGGTCAACTTGCCGGCATCGACTTTATACGAAGCCGCCTTTGCCAGAGCCTCGAACAGCGCCTTTTCCTCCGCCATCACCTCGGGCGCGCAGGCCTTGTAGGTCGAGCCGATGTCGCTGATCGCGATCTTCTGGCCATCGAGGTTGGCGGTGGCAAAATAGCTGTTGCAGGGACCGTTGCCGCCGGCCTTGCCTGCTTCACTCACCCGGAATGTCGCTTGCGGCGCGGCGATGGCTACGCCGTCGACATAATCGAGAAGCCAAAGCTGATCGAGAACGGAAGCAGTGGGCTCGGGGCTTGGCGTCACCATCTTGAGCATGATGGTTTGCGGCGCATCGGTCAGCGGATCGACTTGATGGCGCTCATCCGAGATGAACAGGAGCCTGTCGCCGACGGTGATGCGGGCCTGCAACGCATAGGTCATCCGCCGCTGGATCCGGGACGGATCGAATTTGACCGTAAAACTGATCGGCACCTGGCCTGCCGGCGTCAGCTTCTGTTCGCCGACGATTTTGGCGGGCGCATCGGCCAACGAGACATCGGCAAGCTGGACCGAGAGCACGGCATTGGGCGGCAAGGCGATGCGCTCGCGGTAGGTCACCTCGCCTTTCAGGGCTTTTTCGGCGGCCACGGAGAGTTCCGGCACGGCCAGTATACCGACGACCAGAGGCACGAAACCGAAGACGAAGAACTCCGCTATCCTGTCCAGCACGACCATCTCCCTTCCCCGGGCTGGCCACAGCCCAGGCTGACCAACAACGAATTGGCCAAAGGATTGCGGTCAATGCGTGGCTGATGCAAAATTATTCGGACGGTGGCCTTTTCCAGCGCCCTGCCGCCTGCTCGTCTTTCTCCTTGGCCTCGACCCAGCCGCCCTCGGAGCCGTCGGCATGATGCTCCTTTTTCCAAAAGGGAGCCTGCGACTTCAGATAATCCATGAGGAAATTCGCCGCCTCGAACGCGGCTTGCCGATGCACGGAGGCCGCCACCACCAGCACGATGTTCTCGCCTGGCCGGATCTTGCCATGACGGTGGATGGCGGTGATGCCCTGCAGCGGCCAGCGCTGAACCGCTTCGGCCGCGATGCGGGCGATTTCGGCCTCTGCCATACCCGGATAATGCTCGAGCTCAAGGGCCGAGAGCGTCCCCTGCTCGTCACGGCACAGGCCCGAGAAGGTGACCACAGCGCCGATGTCGGCGCGGCCTTGCGTCAGTCTGGCGATTTCGGCGGCGACGTCAAAATCCTGCGCCTCGACGCGCACGACAGGTACGACCGCGCCGGCCATCTCAGCCCCCGGTCATCGGCGGAAACAGCGCGATCTCGCGCGCGCCAGATATCTTTTCGCCGTGCTCGACATGTTCCTGGTTGATAGCGACGCGGATCACGTCGGGATATTGCAGCGCATGGTCGTATTCCTCGCCGCGCGACTTCAGCCAGCGCAAGAGGTCCGCGACCGTCTCGACGCCATGCGGCAAGTCCACGTCTTCGTCCGGCTTGCCGATTCGCTCCCGCACCCAGGCGAAGTAGATGAGCTTCGTCATCCTATTCGTCCATGATGTGCTTGAGGCCGGCGCGGAAATAGTCATAGCCGGTGTAAAGCGTGACCAGGGCCGCGATCCACAACAGCACCAGGCCGGTCTGTGTGGTCAGCGGAAAAATCTTGTCGCCGGCCGGACCGGCGAGCAGGAAGGCGATAGCGACCATCTGGATGGTGGTCTTCCATTTGGCAAGCTGCGTCACCGGCACGGAGACCTTGAGCGCCGCCAGATATTCGCGCAGGCCCGAAACCAGGATTTCGCGGCACAGGATGATGATCGCCGCCCACAGCGACCAGCCGGCAATGCCGGCATGGCGGTCGGTGTCGGCGGCAAGCAGCAGCAGGCATGTCGCGACCAGCAGTTTGTCGGCAATGGGGTCGAGCATCTTGCCGATGTTCGAGGTCTGCTTCCAGGCGCGGGCGAAATAGCCGTCGAAATAATCGGTGATGGACGCCAGCAGGAAAATGATCAGCGCCGACCAGCGGGCGAAGTCGCTCGACTTCAGATGTCCCTCGAGGAAAAAGCACAGCACCACCAGCGGCACCGCGATAATGCGGGCGTAGGTGAGGATGTTCGGAAGGTTGAACGCGCGCTGAGCCATATCCGGGGGAACTCTTTCTGCCTGCGTACTCAAATCAGAAGCTGATGTAGGGGGTCAACAGGCCAAAATCGATTGGCCAGCAAAAATAGGCCAATCTTGTCATCTCGCGGGCTACGCCGCGCCGCTCCTTGCTTCGCCCGGGAGCCGACGGTCGCTTTCGGGCGACATGCATCAGTTCTCGTGGAAATGGTTGTAAACCAGTCTGGCCACCTGCTCGGAAATGCCTTCGACCTTTACCAGGTCCTCGATTGCCGCGCGACCGACCGCCTTGGCGGTGCCGAAATGCATCAGCAGCGCCCGCTTGCGGCTGGGGCCGATGCCGCCGATCTCGTCGAGCGGGCTCTTGACCATCTCCTTCTTGCGGCGGGCCCGGTGCGAGCCGATGGCGAAACGGTGAACCTCGTCGCGTAGGCGCTGGACAAAATAGAGCACCGGGTCGCGTACCGGCAGCGAAAACGAGTCCCTGCCCTTGACGAAGAAGCGCTCGCGGCCCGCGTCGCGGTCCTGGCCCTTGGCGATGCCGATGGCCACGACCCGGTCCTCGATGCCGAGATCGGCGAGGATCTTGCGCACGGCGCTCATCTGGCCCTGGCCGCCATCGATCAGGATGACGTCGGGCCAGGCAGGGAAGCCGCCCGACATGTCGCCCTCATCGCTGTCCGCCTCGCCTGCCGCGGCATCGTTGGGCGTCACATCGCCATGCTCCTTGAGCAATCGTGAAAAGCGCCGCTCCATCACTTCGCGCATCATGCCGAAATCGTCGCCGGGCGTGATCTCGGTCGAGCGGATATTGAATTTCCGGTACTGGTTCTTCACAAAACCTTCCGGCCCGGCGACGACCATGGCGCCGACGGCGTTGGTGCCCATGATGTGCGAATTGTCGTAGACCTCGATGCGCACCGGCGGCTTTTCGAGCCCGAAGGTCTCGGCGAAGCCGGCGAGCAACCTGGCCTGCGTCGAGGTTTCGGCCAGCCGACGGCCGAGCGCCTCGCGGGCATTTTGCAACGCGTTGTCGGTCAGGTCCTTCTTCTCGCCGCGCTGCGGCACCGAGATCGATACTTTGCGGCCGGCGCGGGTCGAGAGCGCCTCGGCCAACAGTTCCTGGTCCTCCACGGCGTGCGACAGCAAAATGGCGCGCGGCGTCGGCTTGTCGTCATAGAACTGCGCCAGGAACGAGCCCAGCACCTCGGCCCCTTCCAGCGCCGGATCGGCCTTCGGGAAATAGGCGCGGTTGCCCCAGTTCTGGCCGGTGCGGAAGAAGAACACCTGGATGCAGACCTGGCCGCCCTCCTGATGGATTGCGAAGACATCGGCCTCGTCGACGGTCTGCGGATTGATGCCCTGGTGGCTCTGCACGTGCGAGAGTGCCGCCAGCCGGTCTCGATAGATGGCGGCGCGCTCGAAATCGAGGTCTTGCGAGGCCTGCTGCATGGCGGCCGAAATCTCGGTCTTCACCTTCTGGCTGCGGCCGGAAAGAAAATCCTTCGCCTCGGCAACCAGCTCGGCATAGTCGCTATGCGAAATCTCGCCGGTGCACGGACCGGCGCAGCGCTTGATCTGATAGAGCAGGCAAGGCCGCGTGCGGTTCTCGTAGAAGGAGTTGGTGCAACTCCTCAGGAGGAAGGCGCGCTGCAAGGAATTGATGGTGCGGCCGACCGCGCCCGCGGAAGCGAAGGGGCCGAAATAATCACCTTTGCGCGAACGCGCGCCGCGATGCTTGTAGATGCCGGGCGAGACATGGTCGCCCGTCAAGAGAATGTAGGGAAACGACTTGTCGTCGCGCATCAGCACGTTGAAACGTGGCCGCAGCCGCTTGATGAGGTTGGCCTCCAACAGCAGCGCCTCGATCTCGGTGCGGGTGACGACGAACTCCATCGTCGCGGTCTCGCGCACCATGCGGCCGATGCGGTTGGTGTGGAAGCGGCCTTGCGCGTAATTGGTGACGCGCTTCTTCAGGCTGCGGGCCTTGCCGACATAGAGCACGTCGCCATTGGCATTCATCATGCGGTAGACGCCCGGCGCATTGGGCAGCCGCTTGACCAGCGTCTGGATCACTTCGGCGCCGACCATGCCGTCGGCATCGCCGGCATGCGGCGTCCAGTCGATGGCGGTGAAGGCGACGTCCGGGCCGGCCGGTTCGACGATCTCCTCCGCCGCCTCGTCCTCGAGGTCGATTTCGGGAGGCAGGTCGTCGGCGCCGCCACGCACCTTGTGTTTCTGCTCTGCGGGACTCATTCCGTCATGCCTGTCACATCAGGCGTGCGCCATGCAAGATGCTGGCCGCCATCAAGCGCGATCATCTGCCCGGTAACCGAGCGGGCTTCCCAGAGATAGCGGATTGTGGCGCCGAATTCCGGCAATTGCGGGCCGCGTTTCAAAATGAGACCGGCGAGCTGCGCGGCAAAGTCGCTGTCGTCCTGGTGCGCGTTCTTCAAGGTCGGGCCGGGACCGATGGCGTTGACGCGGATGCGCGGGCCGAGCGCCTGCGCCATCATCTGGGTTGCCGTCCACAAGGCGGACTTCGACAGCGCATAGGAGAAGTAGCGCGGCGTCGGCCGCCAGACACGCTGGTCGGTCATGTTGACGATCAGTCCCTCCTGCCCGTCTGGCAGAGCCCGGGCAAAGTTCTGCGCCAACAGCGCCGGGGTCTTCACATGAATGGCGAAGTGGCGGTCCCAGCCCTGCCAGTCGAAGTCAAGGACCGAATCCTCCTCGAACAGCGAAGCGTTGTTGACCAGCAGCGAGATCGGCCCGAGCGCGGCTTCGGCGCGGCCGACCAGGTCGCCGACCTCGGCCATGTCGGTCAGATCGGCGGCGACCACGGCGGCGTGGCCGCCGGCGCGGTTGATCCGCTGGGCAATCGCATCCGCGTCATCGCGCGAGCGGTTGCAGTGAATGGCGACGGCAAAACCGTGGGCGGCGAGATCCTCGACAATCGCGCTACCGATCCGTTTTGCCCCGCCCGTCACCAGCGCCGCGGTGGCTTTGCTCATCTGTTGTCAATCCTCGGTTTCGGCGCGAAGGAGGGCGCCGGCAAATTATGGCCCGCCACCCGTTAAATGGCGTTCGCAGCTGCGGCAACATTGTGGCGAAACGGCCGGTTCGGCATTTCGAGCCGGCCGGCAATGAGCCGGCCTCAACACAATATAGGAGGCTGGACTCCTTGCACCAAGCCACCTGCGGTGCAGCACGGCCAATCTGCTGACATTTCGCTGTTGCGAAGATGCAACGCCAAATTTCTGCCTCATTCGCGCCGGGGAATGACCCAAGTTCAGGTTCGCTTCAGCCGTATTTCGACACGACATTTGGAACCGACGAACGCCAGATCCGTTTCACCCCCCGGACGGGTTGATGGGCGATCGTAAGAACAAGCCTGTGTCCTGTGGCTTAAGGAGTAAACAACAATGCAAGCCAATCTCAAATTCGCACGGCCGCTGGCCGTAGCGCTCGGGCTCTTCGCCCTCGGTGGAACTGCCTATGCCGCCGATGTGGTCCAGGAAGAGCCGCCGGCCCCTGCCCCGGTCGCCGAACTGCCCGTCGCGTCCTGGGCCGGCCCCTATGCCGGTCTTAATCTTGGCTATGGCTTCAGCGGCCGTACCAAGGAAAAGGATTTCGACGTTGAAACCGATACCAAGGGCTTCATCGGCAGCGTCTTCGGCGGCTATCAGTGGCAGCAGGAGAACTTCGTCTACGGCGGTGAAGCCGAACTCGGCTACAACGGCGTCAAGGGCGACGATAATGGCATCGATTCCAAGGCCGGCTTCGAAGGCTCGCTGCGTGCCCGTCTCGGCTACGCTGTGACCCCGGAAATCCTGCTCTACGGCACCGGTGGTCTCGCCGGCAGGAGCCTGAAGGTGGAGGACAGCGTCCTCGGCGCCAGCGACCGCGCCACCATGATCGGCTGGACCGCCGGTCTTGGTACCGACATCAAGCTGACCGACAATGTGTTCGGCCGCGTCGAATACCGCTACACCGACTTCGGCAGCAAGGACTTCGATGGCATTGGCAAGGTCAAGGCCACCGACAACCGCGTCACCTTCGGCGTCGGTATGAAGTTCTAAGTCGTTCAAGCCACGACACGAAGAAGCCGGGCCTCGCGCCCGGCTTTTTTATTGTCGGCCGCTCACGCGGGAACGCAGGGTTTCAGGTCCGGGAATTTCTCATCGAAGCGCGCGGCCCAGCGGACCAGCCGGTTGCGGCCTTTTTCCCATTTCCCGGCGAAACGCAGCGCCAGGTAGCCAAGGCAGGCGCGCAGCGCCATCTGGCCGGCGGTGATCTTCTTCGGCAGTTTCGGCGGATTGGCGTTGAGTAGATCGAGCGCGGCGGTGATCTTCGCCCACTGGCGATCGAGCCAGGGCTGGTAGACCATCTCCTCGGGCCGCGTGCGGCGCTCATAAACCATCGACAGCGCACAGTCGCAGATGCCGTCCGCCAACGCTTCCAGCACTTCCGCTTCCAGCCGCTTGTCGGGATTGCGCGGAAACAGCGCGCTCTTCGACATCCGGTTGAGCTGCTGGGTGATGGCTCGGCTGTCGTGGATCGAGCGGCCGTCGTCGAGCACCAGCACGGGGATCTTGCCCAGCGGATTGGCGCCGATCAGTTCGGCCGGCTTGTCTTCGGTCTTGACAGGCGCCAGGTCGACCGCGATGCCGGCATAAAGGGCCGCCATTCGTACCTTGGAACTATAGGGGGACGTGGAGGCGTAAAGCAGCTTCGGCATGATCGGGTTCCTGTTGGCAGCCCGTCACTGTTGACCGGGCGCCCTTCCCCGCGCAACAGCCAGAAGCGGAAAAACCAGCCGCCAGCAGCCGGCGACCACTCCTGCATGCCTTGGTCTCTTGTACGCCTTGATCAGGATGCGCCACATGGTGACGGCGGCAAACTCCGACAGGCCGACAAGACCAACGATCGTCCCGTCGCCGCGTGATGGCGCGGGCAACAAAAGCCCACCGGACTTCGCCCTGCGGCGAAGTCCTGGGAGCTGCGAAAGATATCTGGCGTCCGCCCCTCTCGTTGCGCCCCAATGCCAGAGCAGAGGGCGAGGCCTCAACGGCACCTGCCCTCATTTCTGCCGACACGGTCCCCGGCGCGAAGAAACGTGACTACTTCTTCGCGGCCTTCGCCGGCGCTGCTTTCTTGGCGGCTGGCGCCGCCTTCTTCACCGGTGCCGAAGACTTCGCCGCGGCAGCCTTGGCCGGAGCCTTGGCAGGGGCTGCCTTCTTGGCAGCGGGCTTGGCCGCGGCCTTGGCAGCCGGCTTCCTGGCCGGAGCGGCTTTCTTTGCCGGAGCGGCTTTCTTGGCCGGTGCAGCCTTCTTTGCGGATGCGGCGCTGGCCTTGGCGGGCGCTGCCTTCTTCGCCGCCGGTTTCGCGGCGGCCTTGGCTGCCGGCTTCTTGGCCGGTGCCGCCTTTGCCTTCGGCGCTGCCGCCTTCGGCTTGGCAGCGGGTGCTGCTTTCTTGACCGCGGTCGCGGCTTTCGCCGCCGCCGCTTTTACAGGTGCTTTCTTTGCCGGTGCCTTGGATGCCGGCGCTTTTGATGACTGCTTAGCCATGCGATGCCCCTTGCGTTATGCCGACGACCGTTAATGGCCCGGCGTGTCATGCTTATCTGACTCGCGCCTCGCTAGCCAGCGAAGCAATGATATGATTTTCTCAGCTTAAATTTTCGTTGCGATCGACACATGATCACACTCATCATCGCAAAAATATGGCGTTATCTTCCGATACCGCCAGCAATTTGGCATCGACATTCTCGATGCGCTGCGTGGGCGCGCCTGCCATGAAGCTGCAAAGATCAGCAAGCAGCTTCGCGCATTGATCTTCGGCCGCGAATATCATGAGCTGCGGCTTATAGAGAATGATCATCTTTTGCAGGCGACCGGTCCCTTCGGATTACAAGTGCAATGCGATGCGCCGATCTGGAGATCACCTTGTCAAGCCTGGCTTCATCACTGAGTTGACAGATTACTCTGCATGCCAGAATATTCTGGCAAGTGTGTTCGATGTCGTTCACAAAGGCGAATGGTTAGTACTGCCCGAGGCTGCAGAGCCATAGGGTGACAGCTCAAGGTCCGCAGCATTGGAGCCATTGATGAGTGCCGACGACATCATCCATCAGGGTACACGGCTCAGGATCATGGCCGCCCTGAACACGCTGGAAAGACGCGAGGCGCTGGAGTTCACGCAACTGAAAGCCATGATCGAAACCACCGACGGAAATCTCGGCGCGCATCTCGATACGTTGGCCAAAGCGGGCTACGTCGATGTTGAAAAGCTTTTCGTCGGGCGGCGGCCGCGGACACGGATCAAAGCAACGACGATCGGGCGCCGCGCTTTTCGCGGTCACGTTGCCTTTCTTCGAAAGATCATCGGTGAAGCCGAGGCGACGCGAGGCAGGAAATAGCACTGCGATTGGGCAGAAATTGTCGGCGCGTGCCGCGCGGCACATATTTTCGTCAGGGCCGATACCCCGAGTCGCAGAAAAGGCCCGCGGCTTGAGCCGCAGGCTCTAACGAAATCGAGACTGGAAACCGCCCGCTAGCGCAGGATGCGGCAGCGGCCGTTGTAGACCATCCAGCGGTCGAAGCCCGAGACGCAGAATTCGACATTGTCGCCGATCGAGGCAAAGCCCTGGCCTTCCTCGATCAGGTACCAGATGGCGCGGTCGCGGCCATCCGACAGGGCGACCGTGGCGCCGCAATAGCGCCGGCCGATCGGCCATTCCTCGCTGGCCGGCAAGTAGCGGTGCTGGTGGATGCGGTGGAAATCGGTGATCGCGACATCCGGCAGGTGCGGGACGTGTCGCACCTGATAGGAGAAGCGGCTGGTGATCTTGTTCAGCACCCAGGCCTCGCCGCAAATGCCGCTGTCCTCGTCAGAATAGACGGCAAGATCGGCGGCTTGCGCCGCCTGGGTGAAGCCAAGCGATGTGCCAAATGGCGTGCAGAGCGAGATCAGGGCGGCAAGGGCGGAGCGGGCGAAGCGAGTCATGGCAGCCTCTCAAGGTCGATTGCGCGCACTGTGCGGGATTCGCCGGGCGGCGGTCAAGCGATTGCATTGACAATGGTTTCCAGGGCGTGGCCGCCGGCCATCAGCCGGGGCGCGCCGCCAGCAGCAGCCCGCCGATAACGGCGATGTTGACCAGGAAGGCGGACCTCAACGCCTGCCTTTCCGGCCCGTGATGGCGCCAGAAGGGCAGGACGAGCAGGTTCGCCGCCACCGTGAACAGGATGAGCGCGCCGGCGGCATAGGGCACCGCGGCGCCGATGGCGAGGCAGAAGCCGGCCACCAATTCCAGCGGAGCGGAGCCGGGCCGGCCGCAGACCCGCTTTAACTGTTTGTCTTGGCGCATCTGTAAGGACGCCGCTCGCAGCCTGCATCCCGCTGCTACTCCCCTGCCAGCCAGTTCAGCGTCCAGTGCGCCGGCTTTTCCAATACCAGCAATTTGTGCAGGGCCGGCAGGAGAATGCGCAATTCACCTTCCAGCGTGAAGGGCGGGTTGGCCACGACCAGGCCGCTGCCGTCGAGGCTGGGCGCTTGCGACGCGGGCCGGATTTCGAATTCGATGTCGAGCAATTTCGGAACGCCGGTTTCCTTCAGCGCCTTGCGGAAGCCAATCACCGCCTTGCGGTCCTTGATCGGATACCACAGCGCATAGATGCCGCCCGGCCAGCGCTTGTGCGCCTTCGCCAGCCCGTCGACGAGGCGGCCGAACTCGCCCTCTTCCTCGAATGGCGGATCGATCAGCACCAGTCCGCGCTTTTCCTTCGGCGGCAGGTGCGCGCCGAGCGCCAGCCAGCCGTCGAGCTCGATCACCCTTGTCTGGAAATCGCCGGCGAATTCCGTCTTCAGCTTCGCGACATCCTTCGGGTGCAGCTCGATCGCCGATAGCCGGTCCTGCTTGCGCAGAAGGTGCCGCGCGACCAGCGGCGAGCCTGGATATTTTTTCAATTGACCGTCTGCGTTGCACGCACGCACCGCGTCGAGATAGGGCGCGAGCAGCATTGCGGCCTGGGCTTCGGGCGCGGCATCGACCAGCCGGCCGATGCCGCCTTGCCATTCGCCGGTCTTCTGCGCCTCGGGCGAGGACAGATCGTAGCGGCCGATGCCTGCATGAGTGTCGATGACGCGGAACGCCTTGTCCTTCTGCTTCAGATATTCAAGCAGCCGCGTCAGCACGACGTGCTTGAGGACGTCGGCAAAATTTCCGGCGTGATAGGCGTGGCGATAGTTCATGTGGAACCCCTGCCCCAACGTGGCGGCGGTGGCTGTGAATTCGGATTTTGCGGCCGGCCGCCGGCAGAACGCAAGGACAGCAGGAAGCCGATCAAGCCGATCGCCATCAGCGCGAAGCCAACCGGTCGCGCACGGCTGTCGGTCTCGCCCACACCGGAGCGCAAGACAAGATCGACCACGCGTATCGGGATGTCGTCGGCGTCGCCGGGACCGACGGTGAAGACATAGGGGCCGGGGCCGACGGTCCGGATCACGCCAGCCTCATCGCGGAAGATCTTGTCGGGCAGTTGCGGGCTCGCCTGACGCGGATTGTCGGAATGATTGAACTGAAGCGTCGAGGCAAGCACCGTGCGGCCGCCGGAGGCGGCTGTCAGCGTCAGCACCGTGCGCTGCTGCGAAACGATGCGCTCGGCCCTCGCGGTCAAGTCGACCAGCACCCTGACCGGCGCATCGCGCGCGGCAAGCGGCACTGTGACCTGCCTGAAGCGGCCACCCTCATAGACCCGCCAGCTGCCGATCTGGTGACCGGAGAAATTGGTCATCGCCCATGGATAGATGGCGCCGACGCTGATGCCGGCGAGCAGGATCAACAGGAACAGAAAGCGCATTCAGGGAATCACCTTGTAATCGGACGTTGCCGGACAATTAGCCTCCATTGGCGCTGTCGCGCAGGCGCTCCATTTCGTCCAATAGCATGTCGAGGCCGAGTTCGAATGTCTTGTCGAAACCGCCAGTGCCGAAATAGGTCCCGGCCGCCATGACACTGGGGAAATCCTTCGCCAGTTGCTCGTCGTCGACGGTGGTCACCGCCGACGGGCCCTTGGCGTAGCCCGCGGTCTCGTCGAGGATCGCGCCCATGAGATAATAGCTGGCGGTGCGAAACAGCCTGGCGCTGAGTTCCGGGCCGAAACCGCCAGCCTCGAACAGGCCGATGACGCCGTTCAGCATCGCAAGGCAAGGCGGCGAATTCATCCGGTAGACGACAAGGAATGGCGCAAAGGCCGGGTGCTCCCTCGCAACACGACGAAACTCATGCATGACCATCCGAATCCTGTCGCGCCACGGCATGCTGTCGTCGGGGATAACCATCCCGCTGACCTGGCGATCGACCAACGCCTCATAGAGGTGCGCTTGCGAGGGGAAGTGATGATAAATGCTCATCGCCTCGCAGCCGAGCACGGCGGCGAGCTTGCGCATCGAAAAACCGGAAAGGCCCTCCTTCTCGATCACCTCGAAAGCGGCATCCTCGATCATCTCGCGGGACAGCCGTCCGCGTGCTCGCTTTTTTTTGATCGATGAGTCCATGGCCGCGCTTGACAACTTACAGCGTAAGGTACATTTTTCACTCACCTTACACAGTAAGGCTAACAAAGACCAGAGGAGGAAAACATGTCACACCATCGCATTGCCAAATCCGTGCATTCGTCCCTCCATCGTGCGTTGGCTCTAACCGCCGTGGCCTGCGTCCTCGCCGCGGCCCCTGCCTATGCCGACGACTACGATGCAACCATAAAGGACATCCAGTCGACCATGGGCGGCGTGCCGAGCTTTGTGAAGCAACTTCCCAAAGCCGGTCTGCCCGGCGCCTGGGCCGAGGTCAAGGCCATCGAACTCAGCGACAAGACGGCGCTGCCGCCAAAGGTAAAGTCATTGATCTCGCTGGCAGTGGCGGCGCAGATCCCGTGCAACTACTGCATCTGGTCGGACACGCAAAACGCCAAGCGCGCCGGCGCTACCGATGAGGAAATCCAGGAGGCGGTGGCGATGGCGGCGCTGACCCGCCATTGGAGCACCATCTTCAATGGCATGCAGGTCGATTTCGACACGTTCAAGAAGGAAATGGGCGGGCAGTGAAACGACACCCGCGGTGGTCCGCGCCTGCGGGCCACCGCAGAACTGCCCTCATCCGACAGCCATCATCTTCGCCTTCGATTGTCATCCAGCGGGAAATGCCGCATTGAAAGTGCAATCGCAAAGCATGGACGAGGCCGCAAATGGCGCCGGTCAAGGTCGACCCCGACAAGGTGCACGAATTCGAGGACGCCGAGAGCTTTTATACCTGGCTCGGTAAACATCATGACAGGGAAACCGAGGTCTGGATCAAAATCCACAAGACCGGCTCGGGACTGAAGTCGATCTCGGCAAAGGAGGCGATCGAGGTCGTGCTGTGCTGGGGCTGGATCGACGCGGTGCGCAAGGGGCTCGACGACAAGAGCTTCCTGCAGCGTTACACGCCGAGGACGAAGAAAAGCATCTGGAGCCAGATCAACATCGACAATGTCGCCCGGCTGATCGACGACGGCCGGATGACGCGGCATGGGCTCGCCGAGGTCGAAGCCGCCAAGGCCGATGGCCGCTGGGCGCGTGCCTATGCCAGCGGCAAGGACATGAAAATTCCCGATGACCTGCAGGCCGCGATCGATGCCGAGCCAGAGGCTCGGCAAATGCTCGAAAAACTCAGCGCGCAGAACCGCTTCGCGCTCGCCTTCCGTATCCACAACATGAAGACCGAAGCCGGGCGCAGGAAGAAGATCGAGACTTTTGTCGAGATGCTCAAGCGCGGCGAGACGATCCATCCGCAGGGGAAGAAGTAAGGCTGCTCATGTACGAGCGACAGGTTTCTTCCGGCTCGATGATCGCGATCCACATTATCGACAAGGCAGCGATCAACCGCCGCTGACGTCCTCAAGCCTTGCGTTCCCAGCGGCGATCGGGCGTCTGCTGCCAATACGTCACCGCGTGGCCGGCGTCTTTCATCGTCTTCCAGTGCCCGCGGGCGGCCTCGACCTGGGCCGCATCGTGGCCGTCGAACAGGAACACGGCGCGCTCGTAGCCGCCAAGGTCCGGCGGCGCAGCGCCGTCCACCAGGAAGCGTATCTGCGCCGCGTTCGGGTTGCCTTCGCCGGTGGTCAAAAGGATCGGCTGCTCGGCGGGATGGGCTTCGCGGTCGGTGGCGTGCGCGAGGAAAGAATCGTCACGGAACGTCCACAGATGCTGGTCGAGCGCGTCGCGCCGCTCCTCGGTGCCGGTCTGCACCACGGCGCGCCAGCCGCGATCGACGCTGCGCTCAAGGAGGCCGGGCAGCGCATCCTCCAGCGTCGATTCAGTCAGGTGATAAAACAGCACGTCGGCCATGGGTCCCGATCAGCTCTCGTAGTGGTCGCGCACGAGCCGGTCGAGCAGCCGCACGCCAAAGCCGGAACCCCAGGACTGGTTGATTTCGTTCGACAGCGCCCCCATGGCGGTGCCTGCGATGTCGAGATGGGCCCAGGGCGTGTCCTTGACGAAGCGCTGCAAGAACTGCGCGGCGATGATGGCGCCGCCATAGCGGCCGCCGATGTTCTTCATGTCGGCATTCTTGGAATCGATCAGCTTGTCATATTCAGGACCGAGCGGCATGCGCCACAGCCGCTCCTGCGTCGACTGCCCGGCTGTCGCCAGGCGTTCCGCCAGTTCGTCATTGTTGGAGAACAGGCCGGCATAGTGCTGGCCGAGCGCGACCATGATCGCGCCGGTCAACGTCGCCAAATTGACCATGAACTTCGGCTGAAAGCGGTCATTGCAGTACCAGAGCGCGTCGGCCAGCACGAGGCGCCCCTCCGCATCGGTGTTGAGCACCTCGATGGTCTGGCCCGACATCGAGGTAACGATGTCGCCGGGACGCTGCGCATGGCCGTCGACGGCGTTTTCCACCAGCCCGATGATGCCGACGACATTGGCCTTCGCCTTGCGGGCGGCGAGCGCATGCATCAGTCCGGTCACCGCCGCGGCGCCGCCCATGTCGCCCTTCATGTCCTCCATGCCGGATGCCGGTTTCATCGAATTGCCGCCGGTGTCGAAGGTGACGCCCTTGCCGATGAAGGCGACCGGGCTGTCCTTGGCCTTGCCGCCGTTCCACTGCATGACGGCCATGCGGGCGCCGCGCGGCGAGCCCTGCGCGACTCCGAGCAGCGACCCCATGCCGAGTTTCTTCATTTCCTTCTCGGCCAGGATCTCGACCTTGACGCCGAGGGCCTCCAGTTCCTTGGCGCGGGCGGCAAACTCGACCGGTCCCAGGACGTTTGCCGGCTCGTTGACGAGGTCACGTGCCAAAAGCACGCCGTCGATCACCGCCTCGGTCTCGGCGAAGGCCTTCTTCGCACCCGCCGGATCGGCGGTGTGGATGGTTATCTTGGCCGGCTTTTTCGGCTCGGCCTTGTCGCCTTGGCCATCGTCCTTGTCTTTCCTGGTCTTGTACTTATCGAAGGAATAGCTGCGCAGAAGAATACCCGCGGCAAGGCTGGCCGCCTGCGCACCGCTTGACGAGGCGCCGACCACGTCGAGCACCACCGCCACGTCCGTCGCCTTGCGTAGCGACCCCGCGATGGTGCCTCCAAGCTTCGTCCAGGCGTATTCGTCGAGCCCGGATACCTTGCCGGCGCCGATCGCGACCAGCCTGTCGAGCGAGCTTGCCTGTGGCGTCAGCACTTCCACCACGCTGGCGAACTTGGCCGTGAATTCGGCCACAGGGAAGGCCCGTTCCAGCGTCTTGCCGGGATCATACGCCGCGGCGGTTTCGCTCAGGCCACCATCATCCGCCGCCAGCACGAAGACCGTCCCCCTTCTGTTCGCGGCGGTCTGCGGCGCGGCGAATTTTGCGAAGGCGATCGAGGGTCTCTGGTTCATCATGTCCTGCTTTCGGGGAATGCGCGGCTCGCGCGAAGAGGTTGGGAGCGATCCGCGACATTTGGTCGTTTTCCGGCATTTGGCAAGACTTTGCCAAACGGGCTCCCCATATGGCACATGAATCGACGGCGATTCGTCGCGGCACGGCTCCGCTTTTTGGCCGCAACCTGTTGTTAACCATCGATGTTCGCCCTTTCTTATCCAATCCCGCCGACACTCCGGCCCAACGTGGCGCGCGATGTGGGACGGGAACCGGATCGTCTGCCTGACAGAGCCCGACGCAGCCAGTTGTGCGGGCGTCGCCGGACGGCTACCCTTATCCGGTGGCATGATGCCGTTCGAGAAAATTGAGAAAAGCCTTCATGAAGGTCGTTGAACGCTACATCATGCGCCGCGCTTTCGTGGTCTTTATTGCAGCGCTGGCCTGGACGCTGGCCATTGTCTGGACGACGCAGGTGCTGGCCAAGATCGACCTCGTCACCGACAGCGGCCAGTCGGCGCTGACCTTCTTCGAGGTTGCGGCCCTCATTCTTCCCTCGATCATTCCGATCGTGGTGCCCTTCGCGCTCGTGGTGGCGGTTGCCCAGACGCTCAGCGTCATGAATTCGGATTCGGAGCTCGCCGTCGTCAACGCAGCGGGCGCCTCGCGCTGGACCATCGTGCGGCCGATCATGATTCTCGCGGCCGCGGCCAGCGTCTTTTCCTTCGCCGTCGACAACGGCATCGACCCTTACGCGCGCCAGAAGAACCGGATGCTGGTGGCGGAGTCACGCGCGGATCTTCTGTCGCTGATCATCCAGGAGGGCACATTCCGCAAGATCGATGATGGGCTGTTCCTGCAGATCGGCGAGCGGCTTCCCGACAACCGGCTGGGCGGCATCTTCGTCGCGGATTCGCGCGAGGAAGGCGTCAACCTCGTCTATTATGCCAAGACCGGCAGCATCGTCGAACGCGGCGGCGAAAAGGTGCTGATGATGAATGACGGTGTCATCCATCGAAAGACGCTGACCGGCGACCTCTCGGTTATCCGCTTCACCTCCTATGCCTTCGACATGTCGGCCTTCATGGCGGCAGCGTCGGAGGTGACGCTGATGCCAAAAGACCAGACGACCCAGTACCTGCTCAACCCGAGTGCCAACGACAAGGTCTACCAGCAGCGCCCGAACGAATACCGGGCGGAGGTCGACCAGCGATTCTCGGAATGGCTCTATTCCATGGTCTTCGCGCTGATCGCACTGGCGGTCGCCGGAGACGCACGCTCGCATCGCGAGGCGCGCGTCAATCCGCTGATCACGGCCATCGCGATATCGCTGTTCGTGCGCTGGCTGGGCTTCTTCGCCGCCAGCAAGGCCGACGAGGTCCCGCAATATGCGTATATGGTCTACGGCGTGCCCATCGTGTCGTCGGCGGTGGCAATCTGGTTCATCGCATCCAACCGGACGATGGAACTGCCAGTGGCCTGGGCAGATTGGCTGACGAATCTCGCCAGCCGGATGGCTGACGCCTGGAATGCCGTCAAGCTGCGCCTGTCCAGGCGCAGCGCCTCGGGCCAGGGGGTCAGCTGATGGGCTGGACGCTGGGACGCTACTTCTTCTTCCGCTATGTCACGATCACCGTGTGGTTCTTCATCGGCCTGCTTGCGCTGGTGTTCCTGATCGATTTCACCGAGCTTTCCGGCCGCACGACCGGCCTGCCCGGCTTCACCTATGGAACGGCGCTGGCCATTTCCGGACTCAGGATGCCGATGATCATGCTGCAGACCGTGCCGTTTGTCGGTCTCTTTTCGGCGATGGCGACGCTGGTCTCGCTCAACCGCAGGTATGAACTGGTCATAGCGCGCTCAGCCGGCGTTTCGGCCTGGCAGTTCCTTTTGCCGTGCTGCATCGGAGCGCTGTTGTTCGGCGTCCTGTCGGTCGGTCTCATCAATCCGCTCGCAGCGCACGCCTTTTCCTGGTCCGAACAGATCGAAACCCAGTTGCGCTCGGGCAAGTCGAATACGGTGTCGGCCGACGCCGCGCCCTGGATCCGGCAGAAAACCAGCTCCGGAGACACCATCATCGGAGCGCGCGCCATCCTCAACCAGGGCCTGGAGATGGCTGACGCTGTCTTTTTCATCCTCGACCCGCAAGGCGATATCGTCGAGCGCAAGGATGCCGCGCGCGCCTACCTGCGGGACGGCTACTGGGAATTGCAGGACGTCAAGACCTTCAGGAACGGCACCATCCAGCCTGCGGCAAACGATCGCGTGCCGACCAATCTGAAGCCCGAATTCGTGCAGGAGCGGCTGGCGCGCCCGGAGACCATTCCATTCTACGATCTGCCGGGAAAAATCGAGGTTGCCCGTTCCTTCGGCCTCAAGGCAAATGCCTTTGCCATGCAGTTCGATTCGCTGGTGGCGTTGCCGTTCCTGCTCGTCGCCATGACGCTAATTGCGGCAACAGTTTCAATGCGATTTGCGAGGATGGGGCAATCGGCAACGATGATTCTGGGTGGCGTCGTTGCCGGGTTTCTGCTTTATGTCGTTTCGGTGCTGGTGAAGGCATTCGGCGTGGCGGGGTTCGTGCCGACTGTCGTAGCTGCCTGGGTGCCGGTCGTGGTAGCTATGTTCTTCGGGGTGACTTTCCTGCTATACAAGGAAGACGGCTAGTGAGGGAGGCCTTTTTGCCCAGTAACAGGCAGGCCGGTTTGGCGCGCCTTTATGCGGCGACCGCCTTGGCATGCCTGTTTGCATGCGCGGTTCCGCTGCCTGCGATCGCGCAGGATGTCGGCGACATGGCGACCAAGGTGCCGTCCGGCTCGCAGATGCTGCTGGCGGCCGATACGCTGGTCTATAACAACGACAATCAGACCGTGACCGCCGTCGGCGGCGTGCAGATCGACTATGGCGGCAACCGACTTGTCGCGCAGAAGGTCGAGTACAACCGCAACACCAAGCGCATGGTCGCAAGCGGCAATGTCGAGGTGATCAATAGCGACGGCACCAAGATCAATTCGGATCATATCGACATCACCGACGACTTCGCCGACGGTTTCGTCAACGCGCTCCGCGTCGAAACCATCGACAAGGCCTATTTCGCCGCCGAAAGCGCCGAACGCATGGGCGGCGTGCTGACCACCTTCCACAATGGCGTCTACACTGCCTGCGAACCGTGCGAGGACAAGCCCGACAAGGCGCCGACCTGGCGTGTGAAGGCCAGGAAGATCATCTGGAACGGCGAAAAGAAGACGGTCCGCTTCGAGAACGCGAATTTCGAATTCTTCGGCTTCCCGCTCGCCTACCTGCCGGCGTTCGAGATCGCCGACCCGACGGTGAAGCGCAAGAGCGGCTTCCTGATCCCCGGCATCGTCTTCAAAAGCGATCTGGGCGTGGGGGTGAAGGTCCCCTATTATTTCGCGCTCTCGCCGACCTACGACCTGACCGTCACCGGCACCGGCTTTACCAAGCAGGGCTTTCTCGGTGAGGCCGAGTGGCGCCAGCGCTTCAACAATGGCGAATACAGCCTGAAGATCGCGGGGATTCAGCAGCGAGACCCCGATGCCTTCATCGACGCCGCCGGCCGCAATATCGATTCGGGCGAGGCCGGCGATCCCAACAAATTCCGCGGCATGATGGGCACACAAGGCCAGTTCGCCATCAATTCGCGCTGGAATTTCGGCTGGGACGTGCTGCTGCAGACCGACAAGAACTTCTCGAATACCTACGCCATCGACAAATACAACGGGTCCGTTCACCAGTCGTCGGTTTACCTGACGGGGCTCGACGGCCGTAATTATTTCGACCTGCGCGCCATGCATTTCGAGGTGCAGGAAAACACGCTCGACAGCAGCATCGCTGCGCGAAGCGGCCAGCAGCCCTGGGTGCTGCCCTCGCTCGACTATGCCTACATTCCGGATACATCGGTCGCAGGCGGCCAGCTGTCGTTCAACGTCAATTCGCGCGTCATCCGCCGCGATGACCTCGACGAGACCTATTTCACTCCCTACTTCCCCCCTTCAGGCACCCAACGTGTGCGCGGCATCGAGGGCGAATCCGGCCGGCTCACCGCCCAAGCCGAATGGAAGCGGTCATTTGTCACCGATGACGGGTTGGTGCTGACACCCTTGCTGGCGCTGCAGGGCGACGTCGACTATGTCAACGCGTCATCAGCTTCACTCGCAGCCGTCAACCAGATGGCGACGAATTTGGGCGAGCAGGACGATATGCGCTCGTCTTTCGCCCGCTATATGGCAACCGCCGGACTCGAGATGAGCTGGCCGCTGCTGTTTTCCATGGCCAGCGGCTCCAGTCATGTGTTCGAGCCGATGGCGCAGGTGTTCCTGCGTCCGAACGAACAATATGTCGGCGGCCTAGCTGTGCCGAACGAAGATGCCCAGAGCATGGTCTTCGACGCGAGCACCCTGTTCGAGCGCGACAAGTTCTCCGGCTATGACCGCATCGAAGGCGGCTCGCGCGCCAATGTGGGCCTTCGCTATTCCGGTTCCTACATCAACGGCTGGGGCACCAACGCCATCTTCGGCCAGTCCTACCAGATCGGCGGCGAGAACTCCTTCGACGCGCCGGACCTGGTCAATGTCGGCGCCTATTCGGGCCTCGAAAACACCAAGTCGGACTATGTCGGCCTGTTTGGCGTCAGCAGCCCGAACGGGTTCGCCGCCTCGGTCAGCGGCCGTTTCGACGAGCAGAGCTTCGAGGTTCGCCGCGCCGAGGTAAAGGCCGCCTATTCCGGCCTACCGGTGTCGCTGAGCGCCAAATACGCCTTCATCCAGGCTCAGCCGCTCTATGGTTTCACCACCGACCGCCACGAGGTCACGCTCGGCGCGTCCACGCATCTTGCCGAGAACTGGCGCGTGTTCGGAACGGGAACCTATGACCTCGAGGAAAGCCTGCTGGTCAAGGACGGGGTCGGTTTCGCCTACAATGATTCCTGCTTCACCTATCTGATGACGTACTCGCAGTCGCGCGACCTGAACACCAGGGAGGTGACGCAGAGCATCGGCTTCAACCTGTCGTTCCGCACCCTCGGCGATTTCGGATCGTCGAGCAGCGCCTTCGATACCACCCAGTAGCCCGCGACATCGTTTCGCCGCATAGGGCTGGCAGGGACTTCACAAACCCCGAAGAAGGATGAAGTTGGGCGGGACCGGGATAGAATTGGGATGTTTGCGATGAGGAAATACCTCTTTTCAGCAGGGTTGGCGCTGCTTGTGGCGGCGACATCCGTGTCGATGACCGTCATCACGCCGCCGGCTTTCGCCAGCGAGATCAAGTACGTCGTCAACGACATACCGATCACCAGCGGCGACATCGCGCATCGCGCCGCCTTCCTCAAGCTGCAGCGCAAGAAGGGCGACGCCGGCCAGGAAATGATCGATCAGACCTTGCGCATGGCCGAAGCCAGACGGCTTGGGATTCACATCAGCGACGCGCAGGTCGAGGCCGCGTACCAGCGCTTTGCCTCGAGCAACAAGATGCAGCTCAGCCAGCTCGACGGCGTCATGGAAAAGTCTGGAGTCAGCAAGGGCCATTTCAAGGAGTTCATCCGCGCCCAGATGGCCTGGAATCAGGCCTTGAGCGCGCGGTACCGTTCCGGCGAGGGCGGCAGCGTGACCGAGCAGGACGCCGTCAGGCGCATGCTCGACAAGGGCGGCTCCAAGCCGAGCGCCACTGAATACATGCTCCAGCAGGTCATCTTCGTCGTGCCGGCCGCCGAACGCAGCGCGACGCTGGGCAAGCGCAAGCGCGAAGCCGACGCCATGCGTGCCCGCTTCAACGGCTGCAACACGACGCGCCAGTTCGCCAAGGGCCTGATCGACGTCACGGTTCGCGATCTCGGCCGGGTGCTGGCGCCGCAACTGCCGCCGGATTGGGCCGAGCAGATCAAGGCCACCAAGGTTGGCGGCGCCACGCCTACCCGCCAAACGGAGCGCGGTGTCGAGTTCATCGGCATCTGTTCGTCGCGCGAGGTGTCCGACGACAAGGTCGCCCAGATGGTGTTCCAGAGCGAAGGCTCCAACGACAAGGCGGCCGACGATCTCAGCAAGAAATATGTCGACGAGCTGAAGGCAAAAGCCCGCATCGTCAAGCGCTGAGGTGGACAGGGCGATGCGCGCGCTGGCGTTGAGCGTCGGCGATCCTTCCGGCATCGGGCCGGAAATCGCGATTGCCGCGTTTCTGGCGCGTACAGCCGCGGCCCTTCCGCCCTTCTATCTCCTCGCCGATCCCGCGCTGATCGCCTCGCGGGCGCGCCGCCTCGGCGTTTCGCTGCCTATCGAGGAAACGACGCCAGCGCAGGCAACCGAGGTCTTTGGCCACGCACTGCCGGTCGTTACGCTGGCTGCCCGCTTCATCGACAGCCCCGGCCAGCCGGACCCGGCCAATGCGGCGGGCATCATCGAAGCGATCGATCGGGCGGTGGCCGCTAGCCTCGCCGGCGACGCCGCAGCCGTCGTCACCTGCCCGATCGCCAAGAAGCCGCTCTACGACGCCGGCTTCCGCTTTCCCGGCCACACCGAATATCTGGCGTATCTGGCGGCGCGGCACAGCGGCGTGGAAGCGATGCCGGTGATGATGCTGGCAGGCCCCGACCTGCGCACCGTTCCCGTCACCATTCACATCGCGCTGGCCGAAGTGCCGAAGGCGCTGACCACCGACCTGATCCTCGCCACGACGCGGGTCACCGCCGCCGACCTCAGGGACCGCTTTGGCATCGCCAACCCACGGCTCGCCATCGCCGGCCTCAACCCGCATGCGGGCGAGGATGGCTCCATGGGCCTGGAGGACCAGCGCATCATCAGACCGGCGATCGAGATCCTGCGAGCCGAAGGCATCGACGCGTTCGGGCCGTTGCCCGCGGATACCTTGTTCCATGCCCGGGCCCGGGCCGGCTACGACGTGGCGCTGTGCATGTATCACGACCAGGCGCTGATACCGGCCAAGGCGCTGGCCTTCGATGAAGCGGTCAATGTCACGCTCGGCCTGCCCTTCATCCGCACCTCGCCCGACCACGGCACCGCCTTCGGTATCGCCGGCAGGGGCATTGCCCGGCCCGACAGCCTGATGGCGGCGCTGCGGCTCGCACGGCAGCTGGCCGACACCGACGCCAAACTTGTCACGCAATGAGGCTCAACTCATGAGCATGGATGGGCTGCCGCCGCTGCGCGAGGTCATCGAGCGCCACGGTTTGCAGGCAAAGAAGGCACTGGGCCAGAATTTTCTGTTCGACCTCAACCTGACCGGCAAGATAGCGCGCGCCGCCGGCAGCCTGGCGGAGACGACCGTAATCGAGGTCGGCCCCGGCCCTGGCGGGTTGACAAGGGCCCTGCTTTTCAACGGCGCGCGCAAGGTCGTCGCCATCGAGCGCGACGAACGCTGCCTGGCGGCCCTCGCCGAGATATCGGCCCATTATCCCGGACGGCTGGAGGTCGTTTCCGGCGACGCTCTGAAGATCGACTTCCCGACGCTTGCCGCGACCGCCGGTGACGGCGGGCCGGTCAGGATCGTTGCCAACCTGCCCTACAACATCGGCACGGAACTGCTGGTCCGCTGGCTGACCGTCGCGGAGTGGCCTCCCTTCTATGCCTCGATGACCCTGATGTTCCAGCGCGAGGTGGCCCAGCGTATCGTCGCCGCGCCTGGCAGCGAGGCCTATGGCAGGCTCGGCGTGCTGGCGGGGTGGCGCACGCAGGCCAGGATAGCGTTCGACGTGCCACCCCAGGCGTTCACACCGCCGCCCAAGGTGACCTCTTCCGTCGTGCATCTCGAGCCGCGCGCGAAACCGCTATGCGCCGACGTGAAAAAACTCGGTCGCGTCACGGAAGCCGCCTTCGGCCAGCGCCGAAAGATGCTGCGGCAGAGCGTTAAGAGCCTCGGCGGCGAAGCCCTGCTCGAACGCGCCGGGATCGACCCGACCCGGCGCGCCGAGACGCTCGATGTCGAGGAGTTCGTGCGGCTGACCAATGCGGTGTAATGCCACCGGCCGTCGAAGCGCGGAGCAATCTGATCCTTGTCGAGCGCATGCTTCGAACTACACGCCCAACACCGCTTTAACGCGCTCGCGCGTGTAGGGCAGGTCATAAATGCGTTTTCCCGCCGCATGGCGGAAGGCGTTGGCGATCGCGCCGGCGGTCGGGCCCTGCGCTGCTTCCGCGACGCCGAGATAGGGCGTGCCGGGATTGTCGACGACATGCACTTCCACGCTGTCGGGAACGGCGCTGAAGCGCAGGATCGGATAGGCCGACCAATCCGCGCTCAGGATGTGGGTGTCGTCGAAATGGACGGCCTCGTAGAGCGTCCAGCTCATTGACTGCAGGATTCCGCCTTCGGTCTGGTTGACAATCGAATCCGGCGCCACCGCTTCGCCGCAGTCGACCGCCGAGACCACATGCGAGATGGCGATGGCACCGCTGTCGCGATCGACCTCCGCTTCAAGCGCGACCGCGAGATAGGCGGCGTGGTTCTTGTACTTGGCGAAGGCGAACCCCCGACCGCGGCCCTCCGGCATAGGATCATTGCTCCAGCCGAATTTTTGAGCCGCAACCTCGATCACCTTCCTGGCGCGCGGGTCCTTCATGTGCCTCAGCCGGTATTCCACGGGGTCGGCGCCGGCCGCGAGGGCCAGCTCGTCCATGAAGCTTTCGATCGAGAAGACGTTGCAGTAGGCGCCGAGACCGCGCAGCGACGAGACGCGCACCGGCATGTCGGCGACGAAATGCCAGTTCACCCGCTGGTTCGGCACATCGTATAGCGGGATGGCGTTGCGGTCGCCATTGCCGAGCGGCGAGATCTGCAGCTTGGCCGGATCGGGCGGGAAATGCTTCGCCACCAGCCGGCCGGCGATCAGCGAACCTGCCGTTCCCGGCCGCGTGCCGTGACTGTTGCTCCACAGATCATATTGCCAGTTGACGATCTTGCCGCCGGCGTCGAGCGTTGCGCTGGCGCGCGTCAGCATGCCAGGGCCATAGGGCTCCCACAAATGCTCCTGATCGCGCATCCACTGCACGCGCACCGGCGTGCCGGGCAGCGCCTGCGCGATCAGCGCGGCGTCGGCCGCCGCGTCGTCGGCGCCATTGTGGCCGTAGCAGCCTGATCCCTCGGTGTGGATGCAGCGCACCTTTTCCGGTCCGACGCCGAGCATCTCGGCGATCGCCTTGCGGTCTGGATAAACGCCTTGAGTGTGCGTCCACACCGTGATGAGACCCTTGTCCGACAGGGCAACGGCAGCGGAGGGGCCGATCGACCCATGCATCTGGTAGGCGCGGGTGAACTGCGCCTGCAGCGTCTTTGCGCCGGCTGCCGTGTCCGCGCCGACCGAAGTCACGGTGCCGACCTCGGCGACCGAGCGTTCGAGGAAGGCGGGGATATTGTCCTGGTCCGGCAAGGCCGGCTGCTCCTGCCACTTCGCCTTGGCGGCCATGGCGCGCATGGCCTGGACCGCCTGGAATTCCTGCCTGGCCACCACGGCCAGGAAGTCGCCGTCGCGGATCACCGCCACCACGCCCGGCATCGTCTTGATAGCGGCCTCGTCGACGCTGACGAGCTTGGCCAAATAGCTTGGTGGGCGAACGACGCGGGCATGCACCATGCCGGGAAGCCGCATGTCCTGCACATAGGCCTCGCCGCCCGTCACCTTTGCCGGAATATCGACGCGGGCGAACGGCTTGCCGATCGCGTGATAGCTGTCCGGCGATTTCAGCGCCGTGTCGGCCGATGCGTCCGCATGCAGCAAATCCGCCACCACGAGTTCGCCATAGCCCACGGACTTCCCGTCCGACCCGGTGATCCTGCCGCTTGCCGCCTTGAGCTGGTCGGCCGGAACGCCGAGCTTTTCGCTGGCCTTAGCGATAAGGATCTGGCGCACCTGTGCCGAGGCGTAGCGTATGGCGGTGCCGCTGTTCTGGATCGTCTGGCTGCCGGCGGTATAGCCTTCGTTAGGAGTCAGCGCGGTGTCGGCGGTGATGAGCTTGATGGAAGCCGGCTCGACCTCCAGTTCTTCGGCGGCGATCTGGCGCAGCGACGTCCTGGTGCCTTGACCGAGTTCGGCCTTGCCGGTGAAGACGGTGATCGAACCGTCGGCATCCAACCTGATCCAGGCGTCGAGCGAGGGCGTATCGGCAAGGCTGCCCGGCAGTTTCTTGGCCGGCGCTGGCGTCGCGGGCGTCTGCGCCGTGGGCGCGGCCTCCTGAGCCTGCACGGGAATGGTGAAGGACACGACCAGCGCGCCGGTCCCGGCGAGAAAGCCGCGTCGTGTCAGGTCGGGAAAGGTTGGCGCGTTCATCATGCCCTCCCCGCGGCCGCGGCCGGCGCCAAGCCGGCCGATTTCGATTTCATCAGGTCGCGCGCGCGGCTCACTGCCCGCAGGATGCGCATATGCGTGCCACAGCGGCAGAGGTTAGGTTCCAGCGCCTGCCTGATATCGGCGTCACCGGCATCGGGTTTGGCCTCGAGCAGCGCCTGCGCCCGCATCATCATGCCGGCGATGCAATAGCCGCATTGCGCCGCCTGCTCCTCGATGAACGCTTTCTGCATCGGACCCGGGTTCTCGATCGTGCCCAAGCCCTCGACGGTCTTGACCTCGCGGCCCTCCACCAGCATCGCCGGCGTCAGGCAGGAGAAGACGGGCTTGCCGTCCACCATCACCGTGCAGGCGCCGCATTGGCCAAGGCCGCAGCCGAACTTGGCGCCGTTCAGCTTCAAATCGTTGCGCAGCACGTAAAGCAGCGGCGTCGCGGGATCGACGTCGACGTGGTGGGAGATGCCGTTGACGTTGAGATTGATCATCTGTCCTTCGCTCCTACATTGTCCGGGCCGCGCTCGATGCCGTCCGAGGGCCGGACGCTGACTTGGTATTTTCCGCTCCTGGTGTCGGCGATCCTGGCGGCCGCATCCTGCCAGGCCGGCTTGCCGGCAAAGGCATCGCGCAGATAGGCCAGCAGGTTATTCACCTGGTCGTCCTTCAGCGTCGCTGCGAATCCCGGCATGATGGCGCTCGGGCGCCCACTCGCCGCCGGCAGGCCAAACAGCACCGTGTTGATAACGTTCTGCGGATCTGGCGCGTTGACCGCGCTCGACAGATGGAAATTGATACCGCCGAAAGGCGGCGGACGGCTGCCGTCGTGGCAGGTGGCGCATGCCGCCTGGTAGATGACGGCTCCACGCGCCGCCGGCGTATCGGCGGATGTCGGCGCCACGCCGGCGGTCGACGCCGGGTCGGCCGCGGCGCGGCCGCGGATGGCCTGCGCGGCGGCCGTCCGTTCGGCGGATGGTTCGCCCATGAGCGACATGACGTAAGTGGCCATGGCGTCGATGTCGGCATCGGGAAGCCGGCCGAGATTGCCCGTCACTTCGCCCATCGGGCCATTGGCGACGCCGTGGTCGGCATGCCAGCCTTGCCTGAGATAGGCAAACAGGCTGTCATGCGTCCACGGTATCGGCGCCGGTGAAGTGCCGTCGAGCGCAAAGGCCGTCCAGCCTTCGGCCTCGCCGCCGGCCATGTGCGACCCCTTCTCTTCCGCGCCGAACCGATTGCGCGGCGTGTGGCAGGCGCCGCAATGACCGAGCCCATCGACCAGATAGGCGCCGCGGTTCCACTGCGTGCTTTGCGACGCATCGTTTTGATAGGCGCCCCTGTCGAAGAACAGCAGCTTCCAGCCGGCCAGCACGAGGCGCATATCGAGCGGGAAAGGCAGCTCGTTCGGAGGCGGCCGGTTGTTCACCGGCTGGCGCGTCATCAGATAGGCGTAGAGCGCGCGGTTGTCCTCATCGGAGACACGCGTGAAATGATCGAACGGGAAGGCCGGGTAGAGATGCCTGCCCTCGCGGTCGACGCCTTCGCGCATGGCGCGCTCGAAGGCTGCCTGCGGCCAGCGGCCGATACCGGTCTGCGGATCTGGCGTGATGTTGGTCGAATAGATGGTGCCGAACGGCGTCGGCACGGCGAGCCCGCCGGCATAGGACTTTTCACCGGGCCTGGTGTGGCAGGAGGTGCAATTGCCGACGGAGGCCAGTACAGCGCCTTTCTCGATCAACGCCGGGTCGAACGACGATCGTTGCGGCGGCTCGACAGGATCGATCGCCGGCTTCCAGGCATAGGCGAAAAATCCGGCGCCGCAGACAATGACGATGGCAAGAACGCCCAGCCAGAAGCGTTTCAAGATCTGCTCTCCCTCATGGCGGTACGCTGAAACGCTGCCGCCCCGGCCGTTACCGGCGCCGCGGATGCGTTCGTGCGGGAGAAACTAGGGGCGCTGCCCTCTTCGTCAATTGTCTGATTTATGGCGCCGAAAAGCGCATCTTGCAGGCGCGACCTGCCCGGGCACATCGTTTGGTGCTGCCGGCCTTCGGCTTGTCCGCCGGCCCATCTTCGTGGGCAAAGGAAAGGCTAGCTCGTCTTCTCGTCCAAAAGTCCCGAGACGAAGTCGAACAAGCCGGGCCGACGATCGCGCCGCAACCGCTCGGCGACAACGATGCCACGCACTTCGGCGAAGGCGCGATCGAGATCATCGTTGACGATGACGAAATCATACTCCTTCCAGTGCTCGATCTCGTTGCGCGCGTTCTTCAGCCGCGTCTCGATCACCGCTTCCTGATCCTCGGCGCGGCGCTTCAGCCTTGCCTTCAACTCCTTCATCGACGGCGGCAGGATGAAGATCGAGACGATGTCGGCGCGCATCTTCTCCTTGAGCTGCTGGGCGCCTTGCCAATCGATGTCGAACAGCATGTCGCGCCCTTGAGCGAGCGCAAGTTCCGCCGGTTCGCGCGGTGTCGCGTAGCAATTGCCATGCACCTCCGCCCATTCGAGCAGGGCGTCCGAATCGCGCAGCCGCTCGAACTCGCGCATGGTGCGGAAATGATAGTGAACGCCTTCGATCTCCGAGCCGCGGCGCGGCCTGGTGGTGACGGAGACCGACAGTTCGAGGCTGGAATCGCTCTCCAGAAGGTTGCGCGCAATCGTCGACTTGCCGGCGCCCGACGGCGACGACAGCACGAGCATCAGGCCCCGGCGGCGAATGCGGGACCCTAAATCCCTGGCGACCATCGGCTACTCCAGATTCTGGACCTGTTCACGGAACTGATCGACCACGGCCTTCAGTTCCAGTCCAATGGCGGTGACCGCGGCAGCGTTCGACTTTGAGCACAGCGTATTCGATTCGCGGTTAAATTCCTGTGCTAGAAAATCGAGCTTGCGTCCGATGGCGCCGCCGCCGGAAAGCAATGCACGACCGGACGTCATATGCGTCTTCAAGCGGTCGATCTCCTCGCGAATATCGGCCTTGGTGGCGAGGAAGGCGGCTTCCTGGTGCAAGCGGCCGACATCGAGGTTGGCCGAAGCATCCATCAAGAGCCGCACCTGTTCGGCGAGGCGCTCGCGGATGGCCGCCGGTTCGCGCGACGGATCCGCTTCAGCGCCCAGCGTCAGCGCCTCGATGGCGTCGATGTGGCCCAGCAGAAGCGTGCGAAGTGCCGCGCCCTCACCCTCGCGGGACCGCTCCAGCCCCTCCAGCGCCACATCGAGGGCCGCCATGACGGCGTTGTCGAGCGCCGTGCGCACATCCTCGGTTTCGGTGGTCTCGGGAATATCGAGCACGCCGCGCAGCGACAACAATCCGTCGACGGTCGCAGGAGCAACACCAAATTGTTCCTCGATCCGCTTGGCGAGCCCGGCCAGGTCCTTGAGGAAGGCCTCGTTGACAACGGGCTGGGACTGCATTCCGGCGGCGCGCGTGATGGTCAGCGTCGCCTGAAAATTGCCGCGCGCGAAACGTTTCTGAAGCGTCTGCCTGATGGCCGGCTCCAGCCGCTCGAAGCCCTGCGGCAGCCGCAGCCGCACCTCGACGCTCTTGCCGTTGACGGATTTGACCTCCCAGGCAATCGAGGTGCCGTCATGCTCGGCGACAGCACGCGCAAACCCGGTCATGCTCTGCAAATTCATGGTGCCTGCATACCCCCTGGCGCGTACTACGGATACTGCTTGATCCGGCCTCGCGCACCTTCAGAAAGCCGAAATGCCCGCCTGCCAATCGGCTTACGAGGCGCCCCGATAAATCCAAACGCTCCTGCTTTCAACCGACAGCGTGGACGAGCTGGAAAAACCGTGCGCCGCTACTGGGCCGCCCCCGCGTCGCCGTCAATGGGCGCGTCGGTCTGCCCCTCCACCTTGGCATCAGCCTTGGCCGCGTCGTCGACTTGCTTCTTCTGCTGGGCTCGATAGCGCGCAACGTTCTCATTGTGCTCGTTAAGCGTGGCGGCGAAGACGTGTCCGCCAGTGCCGTCGGCAACGAAATAGAGGTCGTCGGTCTTTGATGGATTGGCTACCGCCTCCAGCGCCGCGCGGCCGGGATTGGCGATAGGCGTCGGCGGCAGGCCGTTGATCACATAGGTGTTGTAGGGCGTCGGCTTCTGGATGTCCGACTGATAGATCGGCCGGTCGGCGGGTTTGCCCTTGCCGCCGAACAGACCGTAGATGATGGTCGGATCGGATTGCAGGCGCATGCCCTTGGCCAGCCGGTTCAGGAAGACCGCGGCGACGCGCGAGCGCTCATCGCCCTTGCCTGTTTCCTTCTCGACTATCGAGGCCAGCGTGACGAACTCGTCAATGCTGGCGAGCGGCAGGTCGGCGGCGCGCCGCTGCCAGACCTCCTCGACCAGCTTCTTCTGGTCGGCCAGCAGCTTGTCGATCATCTGCTGGCGCGTGGCGCCGCGCGTGAAGCGCAGCGTATCGGTGGCGAGACTGCCCTCTGGAGGCACGGTGGCCGGCATGTCGCCGCTCAAGGCGGGCTCGCCTGCGATGCGCGCCAGCGCCTGCTCGACTGTCAGCCCTTCGGGAATGGTCAGCGAGTACATGACCGACTTGCCGCTCTTCAGCAATTCCATGATGTCGCGCATGGACGCCCGGGGCTTGATCTCGTATTCGCCGGCCTTCAGCGCCGAATCATTGCCGAAGGCCCTAACGCCAAGACGGAATATGCGGGCGTCGCTGATCAGGCCGCGCCGCTCGAGCTGGTCGGCGATATCCTGGACGCCGGTGTTCGGCTTGACCAGGAAGGTGTCGCCATTGGCCGATGGGCCGGGCTCGGTGAATTCCTGCTTGCCGAAGTAAAGCGCGATACCCGCCGCCAGAACCATCAGCATCACCAAGGAGATGACGAAGTTCATGAACACGACGACCTGACTGCGCGAAGCACGCGAGCGCTTCGGCGGCGGCGTGCCGGCCTCCGGCCGCAAGGCTTCGGCGGCTGTCTTCGGTACGATCGGCCCCGATGTCGCCTGCCCTTGCCCGAACTCTCCGTTGCCGGCCGGATTTGTGTTCATTTCGCCCTACCGTTTGATCTCTCAACGAATCCCCTGCGGCAGAGTAGGGGCGAATATGGCAAAATTGACGACACGCCGAAGCGCCGTCCGGCAGGCGGACGGTCAGCCATTGTAGCGCTGGAAGACCAGTGAAGCGTTGGTGCCGCCGAAGCCGAAGGAATTGGACAACGCCACGTCGATCTGGCGGGCACGCGGCTTGTTCGGCACCAGGTCGATCGCGGTCTCACGCTCCGGATTGTCAAGGTTGATGGTCGCCGGCGCGATGTTGTCGCGGATGGCGAGGATCGAAAAGATCGCTTCGGCAGCCCCTGCCGCGCCGAGGAGATGGCCGATCGACGACTTGGTCGACGACATCGAAATCTTCGATGCGGCATTGCCGACCAGCCGCTCGACAGCGCCGAGCTCGATCGTGTCGGCCATGGTCGAAGTGCCGTGCGCGTTGATGTAATCGACATCGGCGGGCGTCAGCTTTGCCCGGTTCAACGCCGCCGTCATGCAACGGAATGCGCCGTCGCCATCTTCAGCCGGTGCGGTGATGTGATAGGCGTCGCCGGTCAGGCCGTAGCCGGTCACTTCCGCATAGATCTTCGCGCCGCGCGCCTTGGCATGCTCGAGTTCCTCAAGCACGACGACGCCGGCGCCCTCGCCCATGACGAAGCCGTCGCGATCGCGGTCATAGGGCCGCGAAGCCGTTTGCGGCGCGTCGTTGCGCTCGGTCGAGAGCGCACGGCAGGCAGCGAAGCCAGCGATCGACAGTCGCGTCACCGGCGCTTCGGCGCCGCCGGCGACCATGACGTCGGCATCGCCCCAGATGATCAGCCGGGCAGCATCGCCGATTGCATGCGCGCCGGTCGAGCAAGCGGTGACGACGGCATGGTTGGGACCTTTCAGCCCATGCCGGATCGAAACCTGGCCGGAGACGAGATTGATGATCTGGCCGGGGATGAAGAAGGGGCTGATGCGGCGCGGGCCGCGCTCCTTCAGGATCATCGCGTTCTCGGCGATGCCTTCGATGCCGCCAATGCCCGAACCGATCAGGACACCGGTGGCGCACTGCTCGGCATGGGTCTTCGGCTGCCAGCCGGAATCCTTCAGCGCCTCGTCGGCGGCTGCGATCCCGTACAGGATGAAGTCGCCGATCTTGCGCAGTTCCTTCGGCTCGAGCACCGCCTCGGGATTGAAGGTGGCGTTGCTGCCGTCACCACGCGGAACGACATGGGCGATCTTGCAGGCAAGATCCTCCACCTCGAACTCGGTGATGCGCTTGGCGGCGCTGCGGCCGGTCAGAAGTTCCTTCCAGCTGTGCTCGAAGCCCATGCCGAACGGCGACAGCAACCCAAGGCCCGTGACGACGACACGCCTCATCGCAGGTCCTCCCCGGTGATGACTGCGGAAAGCGTCAGGCCGAAGCCTTGTCGATGTACTTCACGGCATCGCCCACCGTCAGGATGGTTTCAGCCGCGTCATCGGGGATCTCGACGCCGAATTCTTCTTCAAACGCCATGACGAGTTCGACCGTGTCGAGACTGTCGGCGCCCAGATCATCGATGAAGCTCGCCTGCTCCGTCACCTTGTCGGCATCGACGCCCAGGTGCTCGATGACAATCTTCTTGACGCGCTCTGCGGTGTCACTCATTTGGGGCATCCTCGTCTTTTGGTTGTCTGTCTTCGTTAGCGGGCGGAATGCCGCTAATCAAGCTGAAAGATGGTCCCGCCGGAAACGCAATGGCCGCAGACCGGTTTTTGCCCGAACCGCCGGGTTGCGGGCCGCATTACACGAAAAATCGTGGGCGTCCAAGCCGAAATGGTCGCTTTTCACAGCCCGCCCAGGCGTTGCCTGTCGCCGTCTCAAAGCCACCGCGAATGCCCGGGCCCGGCCCGAAATGCATGCTTTGGCCGACCCGATCAGATCATCGCCATGCCGCCGTTCACATGGATGGTTTGGCCGGTGACGTAGCCGGCCTCGTTGGAGGCAAGATAAGCGACGGCGGACGCCACTTCGGCGCTGGTGCCCATGCGGCGCGTCGGGATAGCGGCCATGATCGCCTCCTTCTGCTTGTCGTTGAGCTTGTCGGTCATCGCCGATTCGATGAAGCCCGGGGCGACACAGTTGACGGTTATGCTGCGGGTGGCGATCTCCTGCGCCAGCGATTTGGAAAAGCCGATCATGCCGGCCTTGGAGGCGCAGTAGTTGGTCTGGCCGGGATTGCCGGTGACGCCGACCACCGAGGTAATGTTGATGATGCGGCCGTGGCGACGGCGCATCATCGGATGGGTCAGCTCACGCGTCAGCCTGAACACGGCCGTCAGATTGACTTCGAGCACGCTGTCCCAGTCGGCGTCCGACATCCGCACGAACAGCCCGTCCTTGGTGATGCCGGCATTGTTGACCAGGATGTCGACGCCCTCGAGATCGGCCTCCGCTTTCTGGCCGAGCGCCTTGACCTCATCGCGGTTCGACAGGTCGGCCGGAAACAGCTTCACCCGGTCGCCCAGGTCGGCGGCCAGCGCCTCCAGTCTCTCGACGCGCGTGCCGTGCAGGCCGACGATGGCGCCTTGCGCATGCAGCACCCTGGCGATCGCCTCGCCGATGCCTCCCGACGCGCCGGTGACAAGTGCCTTGCGGCCGGTCAGTTCGAACATGTGTTTTCCTCTTTGGTTTCGGAAGCTCAGCGAGCAACCTTATCTGTATACGTCTCGCGGGTATCCGATTGCCATCACCAACGGAATATCTTCAGCGATACAAGCCGCGCCATCAAATTCACACGCGGCGCCTCACCCGAGCGCCGCCAGTGCGGTTTCGACCTCGGCCGCGGAACCGACCGATGCCGTGGCGATTTCGCGGTTGATGCGCCGGGCCAGCCCTGAAAGCACTTTTCCCGCGCCGACTTCATAGAGCGTGGTGACGCCGTTCGCGCCGAACCACTCCACCGTCTCGCGCCAGCGCACGCGGCCGATCACCTGTTCGAACAGACGGCGCGCAATGATTTCGGGATCGCTGGTCGGAGTGACCGTGACATTGGAGACGAGCGGCACGACAGGCGCGTTCTTGGTTACCCCGGCCAGCGCCTCGCGCATGATCTCGGCGGCGGGCGCCATCAGCGCCGAATGGAAGGGCGCGGAGACCTGCAGCATCAGCGCTCGCTTGGCGCCTTTTTCCGTGCACAGTTTGGCAGCCAGTTCGACCGCTGCCTTGGCGCCGGAAATCACCAGCTGGCCACCGCCATTGTCGTTGGCGATCTGGCAGACCGATCCTTTGGCAGCCTCGGCGCAGGCGGCTTCGACATCGGCCTGCTCCAGTCCGATGATCGCCGCCATGGCGCCTTCGCCGGCGGGCACCGCCGCTTGCATGGCATTGCCGCGGATGCGCAGCAGCCTGGCGGCATCGGCAACCGAGACGAAGCCGGCGGCGGCAAGCGCCGAATATTCGCCCAGCGAATGGCCAGCGACGTAGGTAATCTTGTCCTTCAGCGAGAAGCCGCGCGCTTCCAAGGCCCTGATCGCGGCCAGCGATACGGCCATCAGCGCCGGCTGCGCGTTGGCGGTGAGCGTCAGCGTCTCTTCCGGCCCTTCCCAGATCAGCTTCGACAGGTTTTCGCCGAGCGCGTCGTCGACTTCGCTAAAAACCCTACGCGCCTCGGGGAAGGCATCGGCGAGGTCCTTGCCCATGCCGACAGCCTGGCTGCCTTGTCCCGGAAAGGTGAATGCAACGGCCATGTGTGGGCTCCCAAAGCTCGGTTCTGCTTGCCTGATACACGAATTTTCCTGCCTGTGACGCAACGCGGCCTGCCAAGTCAAGCCCGGTTCGACCCGGCCCCTTGGCAGCTTTGCCGGCCGAGTGCCTGTTCCAAAAGGCTTTTTGGCGATCACTCCTGATGAAAACCGCTCACGAATCGTTTGCTGGCTCTTCTTATTTCCGCCACAGGCGCTAGCTTTGCGTGACAATTCCATGACAATCGAGTGACGGGTCTGTCGCTGGGTGGGGAAGTTAAAGTGGCTAGGATTTCGAAAGGCGCAGGCAAAGCCGCGCCACAGTTTCTGGAAGACGATCCTTCCACCGGCTACCTGCCGGGACGGAAGTGGCCGACCATACGCTATGGGCTGACCAGCCTGCTGATCGCGGCCGTCCTGGTGTTCGCCATCGAATTGATCGTGCGCGGCGACTTCGCCGGCACGGTTTCCTTCTTCCTGCAGCCGCTCAAGCCGGGCTGGACCACGATCGTGGTGTTCGCACTGGTTCTGGTCGGCCTCGATGCCGTTTTCGGCCGCAGCTATCAAAGCCTGATGATCGTCGCGCCGCTGACGCTCTCGCTGGCTTTCATCGGTCACCAGAAATCGCATTATCTCGGCGATCCCCTCTACCCGACCGATTTCCTCTACTCCCGCCAGATCGTGGCGCTGCTGCCGCTTCTGGTGCGTGACCGTCCGATGACTGCCCTTGCCATGATTGTCGGCATCGTCGCCGGCCTGTCGCTGCTCATCTATGGCTGGCGGGTCTGGCGTCGAAAAGTGCCCATACTCAGCCGCAAGGGCCGTCTCGCCCGGCTGACGCTGGCCGTGCCGCTGCTCGCCTTCTTCGTCTCGATCATGGACTATGCCACCTTCTCCTGGACCCGGGACCGGCTGCAGATCATCCCGATTATGTGGGACCAGAAGGAAAATTACGCCTCCAACGGCTTTGCGCTCGCCTTCGCGCTGAACGTGCCGATGGCGCATGTCTCGGCGCCGCCAGGCTATTCGGAAAAGGCGATCGCGGCCATCGACAGGCCGCAGGTGACCGCCTCGGTGCCCCAGGAAAAGCCCGACATCATCGTCGTCATGAGCGAATCCTTCTGGGATCCGACCAAGCTGCCCGGGGTCACCATCACGCCCGATCCGATCCCCAACGTGCGGGCGCTGCGTTCGGGCTCCATGTTCTCACCCGAATTCGGCGGCATGACCGCCAATATCGAGTTCGAGGCACTGACCGGCTTCTCCAACGCCTTCCTGCCGGCCGGCAGCATCCCCTACCAGCAATATGTGCGCACGCCGACGCCGTCGCTGGCGACCTTCCTGAAGAGGGAGGGCTACAGGGCGCGCGCCATCCATCCGGGCACCAACTGGTTCTGGAACCGCGGCGCGGTCTATGCCGATTTCGGCTTCGACGACTTCAGATCGGAAGAGACGTTGCCGCCGATGCAAAAGCGCGGGCCGCTGGCATCCGACGCGGCGATGACGGACGAGATCATCAGCGAGGCCGATGCCAGCGATGCCCCGGTGTTCTTCTTTGCCGTCAGCCTGCAGAACCACGGCCCTTACGAGCCGAACCGCTACTACAACCCGACCCACACCGTGCAGGCGCCGATCAGCCAATGGGCGCGTGAATCGCTGCTGAGTTACACCGAGGGCTCGGCCGACGCGGACCGCGGTCTCGAACGCCTGATCGAATGGGCAAAGAAACGCTCTCGCCCCACCGTCATCGCCTTCTTCGGCGACCATCTGCCGCCGCTTGGGCCGGTCTATGTAGAGACCGGGTTCATGAAGGACAATGTCGCGCCGCGCAAGGAGGCTTCCGCCGAGGCGGCGCTGGAGCATCATCAGACGCCACTGGTCATCTGGTCGAACCGCACAGGCCCTGCCAAGGACATGGGCGCCGTCAGCCCCGCCTTCCTGCCCTATCACATCCTGAAAACGGCCGGCATCACCCACCCCTACTATACCGGCTTCCTGGGCGAGATGCGCGAACGCTACCGCGTGGTCGACCGCAATCTGCTGCTGACGCCGGCGGGAGAAGCCACGCCCGATTGGGCGCGGCAAAAGCAGATCGACCCGGCGATCCGCGACTTCCGGCTGCTGCAATACGACATGATGTTCGGCAAACGCCACGCGGCGCCCGACTTCTTCCCCGAAACGGTGGACAAGGTCGTCGCCCATATGAGCTGAAATTCGCGGCATCCTTCCAGGATGCCGCCCAGCGGGGTCGAGCGTTCAATTCGTCAGTTGCAATTTCGAGAATTTGTTGGCGATCTGCTGGAACACGTTCGGCAATTTGTTTGGATCGTTGACGGCGTAGTAGTCGCTGGGATCCGAGGCGCAGGCGCTGTAAAGCGTGCGGTTGGCGGCGGTATCGGATTGCAGCACCATCGTGTAGATTTCGGCGCCCTGCTTCTTCAACTGCGTGCAGACGCTTTTGGTCCATCCGTCGACATTGCGCGCGGCGGTGGTCTGATTGTCCGATCCAAGCCGACCGGCAGCGCCATAGGTTGAGCCCGCGAGAAAACCATAGGACGTATAGTCTGACTTGGTCGTCTCGTTGCTGGCGCCGTAGACGACATTCTCGCCGTCGGTGAGCAACATGACGATCTTGCTCACCCCAGGCGTCTTCCAAGGCGTACCCTCGGCGTATGGCGCACCCGGCGACAACACCCGCTGGCCCCAGGCCAGGCCCTCGGAAACATTGGTGCCGGACCCCGCCCATGCAAGCATCTTGGCGGCCTCGTTGCGAAGTTTTGTAAAGTCTTCGGTCAAGGGGACGATTGGCGAGGGACAGGACCGGTTTGGCCCCACCGTCAATTGCAAGGCGTTTGGATCGTTTGTGACCGCGGTGGCAATGGCGGTGTTCTGCGGCGCCACATATTTGGCGACTGTTTCAAGATCACCCCGCAAAAGCCCGGCAGCACTTCCAAGCAAGCCGCTCAGGTCTATTCCGAGAATATTCAGTCCGCCATTCCGAGCAAGTTTGGCCTCATCAGGGGCGTCGTCGATAAAGGAATTGTTGTAGTGATAGGCATCGTTTGAATAGCCGCTGGAAGGTCTCGTCCCCTTTCCCGGACTGTCCGGCGCGAAATAAGGCACGAACAGAGTGTCAGGGTAACGTGGATCAGGCGGCGTATCGGCGATATTAAGGACACCAGGCCGCGCCTCGACGCAGCCTTTCCAACCCGTATCCTCCCCCTTGCCGTCCTTCCACCCCGTCAATTTGGCGGCAGAGGCCGGATCTTTCATCAACTGCCTGAACAGCGCCATATGATTGGGACGCTTGTCGTTGATGACGGGGAAATTGATTCCATTGGTGGATGACTTGCCGTCCATGTCGATCCAGGACGGGTCGAACCCGTCGCCGTTGACATTGACAGCCGTGACGAAGGGTACCAGCGCCACGCGGACCTTGCGCGTCGGTGATTGCGCCGCTTCCAGATATTTGAGCAGATTGTCCGTCGCTGTCTTGAGGGCAGCAATTTTGGCGCCGGCCATCGAGCCGGTGTTGTCCAGAACCAGCACGACTTCGAGCTGGTTGTTCGATTCGACCGTCGAGGCATCGACCACGATGTGCCTGCTCTCACCGAGCAGGAAGGCGAAGTTCAAATCGACGTCAGCCGAGGCGACGGCCTTCGTCTTGACGAAGTTGACGCCCCTGTCGACCGTCAACGTGGCCCGCGCATTTGTGAGTTCGCCATGTCCGGCTACGTTGGCCTGGAAATAGCGGTTGAAGGCGTCGGTGCGGGTGATGTCCAGATCGCCGAGATGCGAGGAGGCGAGATTTGCCGCGTCGAGCGCATTCTGCAGGTTGCTCTTGGCCCGCATGATGGTGGAGACATCGGCTGCGAAGGCCACCGCCGACAGGATGGCCGGCAAGCCGATCCCGAGCAAAAGCGCGAAGTTGCCGCTTTTCGAGCGCCAGAATTTCTTGAGAAGCATCCTTACCCCCGGAAATGCCTAGCCCGTTGCTGACAGCGGGATGCCGCTTTTTGCGCCAGACATGATGAATCGGCGGTTGATGCCGGGGCCGCAACCCCATACAACCTGTCATGGTGGTTAAGGCCTGGTTTCCGGGAACCACGGAGTCCTATCGCCGCACATGCCGGTTTTCCGGCCCTGCGACATCCGGGATTGCCGCCTGCTCTTGCCTTCCACGTGGATTGCTATATAGACGCCGCCAATCTGCCGGTCCCAGCTGGGGGCTGAACGGAGGGCCGGAGGTTTTCGAAAACCTTCGCGTGAAGCCAGAAGCGCTTCCGCCTCCCGTGTCTCCGCTCTCGACCGTCTCGTCATGCTCCTTTCTTCCCCGCTCCTGGCGGGTCAGAGAAGTTGCAGAGGCTTTTGCCGCCGGGAACCGGGAGAGAAACGAAGAAAGGCGAAAAGACATAATGGCTCTTTACGAACATGTGTTTCTTGCCCGGCAGGACCTCTCGCAGCAGCAGGTCGATGCGCTTGTCGAACAGTACAAGGGCGTCATCTCCGCCAATGGCGGGTCCGTCGGCCGGGTCGAGAACTGGGGACTGAAGTCCCTCACCTACCGGGTCAACAAGAACCGGAAGGCATACTACACGCTGATGGATCTTGACTGCCCGCCGGCAGCGCTCAACGAAATGGAGCGCCAGATGGGCCTGTCCGAGGACGTGCTGCGTTTCCTGACCATCAAGGTCGATGCGCATGAGGAAGGTCCCTCCGCCATGATGCAGAAGCGCGAAGAGCGCTCGGAACGCGGCGGCTTCGGCGACCGCGACCGCGGCGACCGTGGTCCGCGCTCGTTCGGCGACCGTGATCGCGGCGATCGTCCGCCACGCAGCTTCGGCGGCGACGCTGGTGGCGATCGTGGTCCGCGCCGTCCGCGCGAAGGCTTTGAAGGGGGTGCAGAATAATGGTCGACATTAACCAGATCCCGACCCGGCGCCCGTTCCATCGCCGCCGCAAGACCTGCCCGTTCTCGGGCGCCAACGCGCCCAAGATCGATTACAAGGACGTGCGCCTCCTGCAGCGCTACATTTCCGAGCGCGGCAAGATCGTGCCGTCGCGCATCACCGCCGTCAGCCAGAAGAAGCAGCGCGAGCTCGCCAAGGCGATCAAGCGCGCCCGCTTCCTCGGCCTGCTGCCCTACGTGGTTCGCTAATCCTTGGCGCGGGCGGCTCCGCCGCCCGCTTCTCTTCCACGGCGACGGGCGCCGCTGGGTTGCGCATCAAATCCCGAGTTGAGGCCAAAAGCCTCTAACTGCCGCGACAGGCAGGACAGCGACACCGGCGGCAACGCCCTTTTGCTTCCTGACCTGTTCCAAAGAATTTCGCACCGATCCCGTGATTGGCGCCCTAACCAAAAGGAACAAAACCATGGAAGTCATTCTTCTCGAACGCGTTTCCCGCCTCGGCCAAATGGGCGACACCGTCAAGGTCAAGGACGGCTTTGCCCGCAATTTCCTGTTGCCGCAGGGCAAGGCGCTGCGCGCCAACGAAGCCAACAAGAAGAAGTTCGAAGGCCAGCGCGCGCAGCTCGAAGCCCGCAACCTCGAGCGGAAGTCCGAAGCCTCGCAGGTCGCCGAACAGCTCGACGGCAAGAGCTTCATCGCCGTTCGCTCGGCCGGCGAGACCGGCCAGCTCTACGGCTCGGTGTCGACGCGCGATATCGCCGACCTGCTGACGGCAGAGGGCTTTTCGGTCAACCGCAACCAGATCCAGCTCAACCAGCCGATCAAGACCATCGGCGTGACCAATGTGGCGATCGCGCTGCATCCGGAAGTCGAGGTCACGATCACGCTCAACATCGCCCGCACGGCCGACGAAGCCGAGCGGCAGGCCAAGGGCGAGACGCTGACCACCGCCGAGGCCATCTATGGCGAGGACATCAACGACAATGCCCGGCCGGAGAACTTCTTCGACCCGAACGCCGAGTTCGAGGGCGGCGAAGAGAACGCCTGACATCGGCGCGGCGCGCCTGCCGGCGCGCCGCATTCGGCTTCGGCCAATCAGCTCCGATCAGACTGGCAGCTCCGATCAGACTGGCAGTTCAAGCCAGACTGGACCAATGCCCGGGTTCACCACCTGGGCATTTTTGTGCCAAAAGGAACTTTTCGAAACCCTATATATTGATGCAGAGTAGGACAGCCTGTCTGACCGAGAGGGGACATTTGGGTCATGAATATTCTGTTGAAACGCGTTCTGGACCGCCTGGTGCGCACAGGCAATCTCAAGGTGACCGGCCCACAGGGCACGACATTCGTGTTCGGTGACGGCAGCGGCGAGCCGGTGCACCTGCACATCAAAACCAGGCACGCCGAGCGCGCCATTACTTTCGATCCGATGCTGGCCGTGCCGGAAGCCTACATGGATGGCGAACTCGACATCCTCGAGGGCGGCGTCCTTGGCCTGATGCGCATCGCTTTCCAGAACATGGGCAGCGGCGGCATCGACGCGACGTGGTCGAAAGCCATCGAAGGCCTGCGCCACGCTTTCCGCCGCCTGCAGCAGATCAACACCGCGTCGCGTTCGCGCCGCAACGTGCAGCGCCACTATGATCTGTCGGGTGACCTTTACCGGCTCTTCCTCGATGAGGACATGCAGTATTCCTGCGCCTATTTCGAGCAGCCGGACATGACGCTGGACGAGGCGCAGGCAGCCAAGAAGCGCCACATCGCCGCCAAGCTCAGGCTGAAGGCCGGGCAGACGGTGCTCGACATCGGCTCCGGCTGGGGCGGGCTAGGCCTCTACCTTGCCAAGGCCTTCGACGTCGACGTACAGGGCGTGACACTGTCGACCGAGCAGCACGGCGTCGCCACCGACCGGGCGCATGCCCAGGGCCTGGAAAACCACGTTCACTTCGAGCTGAAGGATTACCGCGAACTCAACGAACGCTTCGACCGCATCGTTTCGGTCGGCATGTTCGAACATGTCGGGGTCAATCACTACCGCACTTTCTTCGACAAGAGCGCGACGTTGCTGAAGCCTGATGGCGTCATGCTCCTGCACACGATCGGCCGCTCCGGCGTGCCGTGGGCGACCAGCGCCTTCATCCGCAAATACATCTTCCCGGGCGGCTACATTCCCGCGCTTTCCGAAGTCATGCCGGCGATCGAGAAGTCAGGCCTCGTCGTCACGGACATCGAAATCCTGCGGCTCCATTATGCCGACACGTTGAAGCATTGGGGCCAGCGCTTCGCCGCCAACCGCGACAAGGCCAAGGCGATCTATGACGAACGCTTCTGCCGCATGTGGGAATTCTATCTGGCAGCCTCGGAAGCCGCCTTCCGCTGGCAGGATCTGGTCATCTTCCAGATCCAGCTTGCCAGGAAGAACGACACCCTGCCGATGGCGCGCGACTATATGGTCAAATGTGAAAAGGCGCTCGAAATGCGCGACATGGGCCATCGCGAAGCGGCTCCGGTCGAAGAGGCCGCCAAGCCCGCCCGGCGCCGCAAGGTGGCGGAATAGGAACAGACCGCTTTGCCGCATTGGCGCTTGCCATTCCCGGCTCGTGCCCTGAAAAAGGCCTCGTGATCGTCGCGAGGCCTTTTTCATGACCTACCTCCTCTATGCAGCCGCGGCGCTCGCCGAGATCGCTGGCTGTTTTTCGGTGTGGGCGTGGTGGCGGCTGGAGAAATCGCCGCTGTGGCTGCTGCCAGGTTTCGTTTCGCTCGTTCTCTTCGCCTGGCTTCTGGCCCTGGTCGACACCAGCGCGGCCGGCCGCGCCTATGCCGCCTATGGCGGCATCTACATCGCGGCGTCGCTGGCTTGGCTTTGGTTGGTGGAAAGCGTGCGTCCCGACCGGTGGGACCTTGCGGGGGCGACGCTCTGCATAGTGGGCGCCTCTGTCATCCTGCTCGCACCACGAGGGGCATGAGCCGTGGAACTGCCTGCCCCGCTTCGACAGGCTGTCGATCGTGCCCTCGAAAATGTGCCGCTACCGGTGCTCAGGCAGGCGGCGAAAACCCTGTCGGACCGTTACCGCGCCGAGATGCGCGACGGTCGCCTGCATATGGCGCAGGATATGGCGGTCAAGGCTTATCTGGCGACGCGGCTGCCGGCGACCTATGCCGCCGTCCGCGCCAGTCTCGACGCGGTGAACGAAGCGCAGCCGGAATTCGCGCCGGAAACCCTGCTCGATGTCGGCGCCGGCCCGGGCACGGTGCTTTGGGCGACGGCGGACCTGTGGCCCGGTCTTCAACAGGCGGTTTTGCTGGAAGCCAGTGCTGCGGTGCGCAAGGTCGGCGAGGCGCTTGCCGCCGATGCGATCGCTGCCCGGATCGCCTGGCAGGCCGGCGACGTGACCATCGACCTTGACGGTTTGCAGCCGGCGGACCTGGTCACCTGCGCCTATGTGCTGGACGAGATCGCACCGGCATCCCTGCCCAAAATGGTCGATCGGCTGTGGCAGCTCACGACAGACACGCTGCTGATCGTGGAGCCGGGCACGCCGGCGGGCTGGCAGCGTGTTCTCGCGGTTCGCCGGCAACTGATAGAAGCGGGCGCGCATGTGCTGGCACCTTGCCCGCACGAAGCCCCCTGCCCGCTCATCGCGCCCGACTGGTGCCACTTTTCGCGGCGCGTCGCCCGCTCGCGCCTGCACCGGCTGGCCAAGGACGCCGAAGTGCCATGGGAGGACGAGAAGTTCATCTATGTCGCGGCTTCGAGGCAGCCGGCGCCAGTCCGCGCGGCGCGGGTGATCGCGCCACCGAAAACCGGCTCGGGCAAGGCGGCGCTCAAGCTTTGCCGGCCGGACGGCAGTGCCGGAGAGACGCTTTTCAGCAAGCGTGACGGTGAACTGTTCAAGGCGGCACGGCGGTCGGACTGGGGCGATGTGCTCGATACAGCGTAGGGATTCGGGTGACGATCGTTCTTGCTTTGTTCCAAACCGTCGCGTAGAATCAGCACCTTGTCGAGTCAATCGGAATCAGGGCACGGGAATACTGTCCTGTGGACGGTTTTTTGTTTCTGTGAACAGTGGGCATCAAATCTGCTTGGGTGATAACTGTTGCAGATAAGTCAGCACTCAATTTTCCGATTCTGATATCGAGAGACCGGGATCGAAATCGGGGACATCATGGCAGAGGCAGCGCGGAAATTCGGCGTGGCGGAGCAACCGCTCTATCGCGAGGCGCCGAACAACATCGAGGCGGAACAGGCGCTGCTCGGCGCGATCCTGGTCAACAACGATGCCTTCTATCGCGTCTCCGACTTCCTGAAGGCCAGCCACTTTTACGAACCCCTGCATCGCAAGATCTTCGAGATCGCGGCAGAGCTCATTCGCATGGGCAAGGTGGCAACGCCGATCACGCTGAAGACCTTCCTGCCGGCCGACGAGAAGGTCGGCGACATGACGGTAGCACAATATGTCGTGCGCCTGGCGGTCGAAGCCGTCACGGTCGTCAACGCCGCAGATTACGGTCGCGCCATCTATGACCTTGCGACGCGTCGCGCCCTGATCACCGTCGGCGAGGACATGGTCAACATCGCCTATGACGCGCCGGTCGACATGTCGCCGTCCGAGCAGATCGAGGATGCCGAACGGCGCCTGTTCGAGCTGGCCGAAACCGGACGCTATGACGGCGGCTTCGAGAGCTTCACCGACGCGGTCAAGACCGCGGTCGACATGGCCAACGCCGCCTACATGCGCGACGGCCACCTGTCGGGGCTGGCCACCGGCATGCGCGACCTCGACCGCCGCATGGGCGGCCTGCAATCGTCCGATCTGATCGTCCTTGCCGGCCGTCCGGGCATGGGCAAGACGTCGCTCGCCACCAACATCGCTTTCAACGTCGCCGAGGCCTATGTGCCGGCGCAGCAGGCCGACGGGTCGTTCAAGGCGGCGAATGGCGGTGTCGTCGGCTTCTTCTCGCTCGAAATGTCGTCGGAACAGCTCGCGACCCGTATCATCTCCGAACAGACGGAAATCTCCTCCTCGAAGATCCGCCGCGGCGAGATTACCGAAATGGACTTCGAAAAGCTGGTCGCCTGTTCGCAGACCATGCAGAAGATTCCGCTGTTCATCGACCAGACCGGCGGCATCTCGATCGCCCAGCTCTCGGCCCGCGCCCGGCGCCTGAAGCGCCAGCGCGGCCTCGACCTCATCGTCATCGACTATATCCAGCTGATGCAGGGCTCCAGCGCCAGGGCCTCGCAGAACCGCGTGCAGGAAATCACCGAGATCACCACCGGCCTCAAGGCACTGGCCAAGGAGCTCGCGGTGCCGATCATCGCGCTGTCGCAGCTCTCGCGACAGGTTGAAAGCCGCGACGACAAGCGCCCGCAGCTCTCGGACTTGCGCGAATCCGGCTCGATCGAGCAGGACGCCGACGTCGTGATCTTCGTCTACCGCGAGGAATACTACCTCAAGAACCGCGAGCCGAAGCTCGGCACCGACGAGTACATCAAGTGGGAAAACGAGATGAACGAGATGCGCGGCAAGGCCGAGGTGATCGTGGCCAAGCAGCGTCACGGACCAACGGGCACGGTCACGCTAGCCTTCCACGGCGAATTTACCCGCTTCTCGGATCTGGCGGAGGAACATCATATCGCGGAAAGGTTTGAGTAGCTTTTTTGACTCACCGTCACGCTCCGTCAAACCCCCTCTGTCCCGCCCACCTATCCAGCATCGGCGATCCCGAAGCAGGCCTCGCTAATGGCTAAATCCCGCGTCCAGTTCATCTGCCAGAACTGCGGATCGGTGCATCAGCGCTGGGCCGGAAAATGCGACGCCTGCGGCGAATGGAACACGCTGGTCGAGGAAGGTACGTCCGGCGGCATCGGTTCCGGGCCGGCCAATACGCGCAACGCACGCAAGGGCCGCGCGGTGGTGCTGACCACGCTTTCCGGCGATATCGAGGACGCGCCGCGCATCGTGTCGGGCATCGGTGAGCTCGACCGCGCCACGGGCGGCGGCTTCGTGCGCGGCTCGGCGCTGCTGGTCGGCGGCGATCCCGGTATCGGCAAGTCGACGCTGCTCACCCAGGCTGCTGCTGCCCTTGCCTCGAGGGGCCACCGCATCGTCTATGTCTCGGGTGAGGAGGCGGTCGCCCAGATCAGGCTGCGCGCGCAGCGCCTCGGCGTTGCTTCCTCGCCGGTCGAGCTCGCGGCCGAGACCAATGTCGAGGATATTCTTGCCACGATCGCCGATGGCAAGCGGCCGGACCTGGTGATTCTTGATTCCATCCAGACGCTGTGGACCGACCTCGCCGATTCGGCGCCCGGCACCGTTACCCAGGTGCGTGCCGCCGCCCAGGCGATGATCCGCTATGCTAAATCCACAGGCGCTGCGATCGTGCTTGTCGGCCATGTCACCAAGGAAGGCCAGATCGCCGGCCCGCGCGTCGTCGAGCACATGGTCGACGCCGTGCTCTATTTCGAGGGCGAAGGCGGCCATCACTACCGTATCCTGCGCACCGTCAAGAACCGTTTCGGGCCGACCGACGAGATCGGCGTCTTCGAAATGTCGGACAAGGGGCTGCGCGAGGTTGCCAATCCGTCCGAGCTGTTCCTCGGTGAGCGCCACGCGAAATCGCCGGGAGCGGCGGTTTTCGCCGGCATGGAAGGCACAAGGCCGGTGCTGGTCGAAATCCAGGCGCTGGTCGCGCCCTCCTCGCTCGGCACGCCGCGCCGCGCCGTCGTTGGCTGGGACGGCGCCCGGCTGTCGATGATCCTGGCGGTGCTCGAGGCGCATTGCTGCGTGCGCTTCGGCCAACAGGACGTCTATCTGAACGTAGCCGGCGGCTACCGCATTTCCGAGCCCGCGGCCGATGTGGCGGTGGCGGCCGCACTGGTTTCCTCGCTCACCGGTCTTGCCCTTCCCGCCGATTGCGTCTATTTCGGCGAAATCAGCCTTTCTGGCGCCGTGAGGCCGGTTGCGCATGCGCAGCAGCGTCTCAAGGAGGCCGAAAAGCTGGGTTTCGCAAGCGCGGTTCTGCCCTTGGGCAGCGAGGAACTTGCCGGAGGAATCGGGGCCGGCGCTTTCCAGCCCACCGAGCTCGCCGACCTCGTGGCGCGCATAGCCGGCTCACGGCGCAGCCGCGCCAACGACGAAGAATGACGGGCTCACCTGGTGGTGAGCGACAGGGAGTGGGGCGACAAAGATGCCGATAACGCTGCTTGACGGAATTCTCGTCGGCTTCACCCTGGTCTCGGCGATGCTCGCCATGGTTCGCGGCTTTTCACGCGAGGTCCTGTCCATCGTGTCCTGGGCGGCGGCAGCCGCGGCGGCGTTCTTTTTCTACAAGCCCGTGCTGCCCTACCTGAAACCCTACATCGACAATGAAAAGATCGCCATGGCGGCCTCCGCCGGCGTCGTCTTCATCATCGCTTTGATCGTCGTCAGCGTCATCACCATGAAGCTCGCCGACTGGATCATCGATTCCCGCATCGGCGCGCTCGACCGCACGCTCGGCTTCCTCTATGGCGCCGCCCGCGGCATTCTGGTGGTTGCCGTGGCCCTGCTGTTCTTCAATTGGCTGGCCGGCGCCAAGGCACCGGCCTGGGTCACGGAGGCCAAGTCGCGGCCGCTGCTGGAACAGATCGGCGCCAAGCTTGAAAGCCTGCTGCCCGAGGATCCGGAAAACGCCATCCTCAAGAAGCTCAATCCGAATCAGCCGGCCGCCGAAACGCCCGCCGCACCGGACGCACCGGCCACGGATGCCCCGGCGGGAGGGGACGATGCCAATGCGCCGGCTCCTGACGATAGCGATGCCGGAACGCCTCCCGCTGACAACGCACCGGCCAATCCGGCCCCGGCGGCGCCGGCGAATTGATGAGTGATCGGGCGCCGCAGAACAGGCGCCCGAGACTGGCGGTGATCGTGAACCATCGCCGGGCGCGTTGCTTTTACGGCGCTGTCGCCTTATATGGCGATTTTAGCGGAGCTTGAGCCCCATGGCAGACGCAGACCACGTGCTTTCCGCGGAAGCTGACGATCACTTCCACGACGAATGCGGCGTGTTCGGCATTTTCGGCCGGCAGGACGCGGCGGCCATCGTCACGCTCGGCCTGCACGCGCTGCAGCATCGCGGCCAGGAAGCGGCCGGCATCGTCTCCTACGACGGCACCCAGTTTCATGTCGAACGCCATGTCGGCCTGATCGGCGACACCTTCACCAAGCAACGCGTCATCGACAGCCTGCAAGGCAATCGCGCCATCGGCCACACGCGCTACGCCACGACCGGCGGCGCCGGCATGCGCAACATCCAGCCCTTCTTCGCCGAACTGGCCGATGGCGGTTTTGCCGTGGCCCATAACGGCAATCTGACCAACGCCATGACCGTGCAGCGCGCGCTGCAGAAGCAAGGCGCGATCTTCTCCTCGACCTCCGACACCGAGACGCTTCTGCACCTCGTCGCCACCAGCAAGGAGCGCGATCTCAACTCGCGCTTCATCGATGCGGTGCGCCAGGTCGAGGGCGCCTTTTCGCTGGTGGCGATGACGGCCAAGAAGATGATCGGTTGCCGTGACCCGCTCGGCATCCGCCCGCTGGTACTGGGTGACCTCGACGGTGCCTGGATCCTGGCCTCCGAAACCTGCGCGCTGGACATCATCGGCGCGCGTTTCGTGCGCGACCTGAAGCCAGGCGAGATGGTCGTCGTTACCTCCAAGGGCATCGAGAGCCTGTTCCCGTTCGAGCCGCAGAAGACCCGCTTCTGCATTTTCGAATATGTCTATTTCGCACGCCCGGACTCTTCGGTCGAAGGCCGCAACGTCTACGAGGTGCGCAAGCGCATCGGCGCGGAACTCGCGCAGGAAAATCCCGTCGAGGCCGACATCGTCGTGCCGGTGCCGGATTCCGGCACGCCGGCGGCAATCGGCTTTTCGCAAGCCGCGGGCATCCCCTTCGAGCTCGGCATCATCCGCAACCACTATGTCGGCCGCACCTTCATCCAGCCCGGCGATTCGATCCGCCACATGGGCGTCAAGCTGAAGCACAACGCCAACCGCCGCATGATCGAGGGCAAGCGCGTCGTGCTGGTCGACGATTCCATCGTGCGCGGCACCACCAGCCAGAAGATCGTGCAGATGGTGCGAGACGCCGGCGCCAAGGAAGTGCATATGCGCATCGCATCGCCGCCGACCAGGGCCTCCTGCTTCTACGGCGTCGACACGCCGGAAAAATCGAAGCTTTTGGCATCACGCATGTCGATCGAGGAGATGGCCGAATTCATCCGCGTCGATTCGCTCGGCTTCCTGTCGATCGACGGACTCTATCGCGCCGTCGGCGAGGCCAACCGCGACAACGAGCAGCCGCAATTCTGCGACGCCTGCTTCACCGGCCAGTATCCGACCCGCCTGCTCGATTTCGAAGGCCACGACAATGTGCGCACGCTGTCGCTGCTGGCGACGAGCGGCGCATAGGATTGCCGCACTGCAAGTTGCCATAGCCATATTTCCGGAATCTATCGCATGACCTTCGACCTTTCCGGCCGCGTTGCGGTCGTCACCGGCGCCTCGCGCGGCATCGGTTACTTCATCGCCAGGGAACTGGCTGCCGCCGGCGCCCACGTCATTGCCGTGGCGCGCACCGTGGGCGGGCTGGAAGAACTCGACGACCAGATCAAGGCCGAGCGCGCCAAAACCGGCAAGGGCGAAGCGACGCTGGTGCCCCTCGACCTTGCCGACATGGCCGGCATCGACCGCCTGGGCGGCGCCATCCATGAGCGCTGGGGCAAGCTCGACATTCTCGTCGCCAATGCGGGCGTGCTCGGCGTGATCTCGCCGATCGGCCATGTCGAGGCCAAAACCTTCGAGAAGGTGATGACCATCAACGTCACCTCGACCTGGCGGCTGATCCGCTCGGTCGACCCGCTGCTGCGGCTCTCCGACGCCGGCCGGGCCATCATCCTGTCGTCCAATGCCGCACATTCGGCGCGCGCCTTCTGGGCGCCCTACGCGGCTTCCAAGGCGGCGGTCGAGACGATGATGCGCTCCTGGGCGCATGAGACACAGAGCCTGCCGTTGCGCGTCAATGCCGCCGATCCGGGGGCCACCCGCACCGCGATGCGCGCGCAGGCCGTGCCCGGCGAGGACCCGGAAACGCTGCCGCATCCCTCCGAGATCGCCAAACGCATCGTGCCGCTGGCAAGCCCCGATCTGAAAGAGACAGGATTGATCTTCCAGGCCAAGCACAACCGTTTCGTCGCCTACCGACAGCCGGAATAGCCGCATCTTTTTTATCGGAAGAATTCGGCTCCGGGCGGCGTTCCTCGAATGTACATTCGAAGCTCAAACCCGGAGGACCGACATGCGCAGACTTATTCTCATCGCCGCCACCGCCATTGCCTCAGCCTTGGCCGCCGGCACAGCCTTGTCACAAGATGCCAAGATGAGCTTCTTCGTCACCAGCGTCGGCTCGGGCAAAGGGGCAGACCTCGGCGGCCTGAAGGGCGCCGACGCGCATTGCGCCTCGCTGGCGGAAGCAGCCGGCGTCACCGGCAAGACCTGGGCCGCATATCTGTCGACCAGCACCGAGGATGCGCGCGACCGCATCGGCAAGGGACCGTGGGTGAATGCCAAGGGCGTAAAGATAGCCGACGACGTGGCCTCGCTGCACGGCGATGCCAACGGCATCACCAAGCAGACGGCGCTCACCGAGAAAGGCGAGATGGTGAACGGCCGCGGCGACACGCCGAACCGCCACGATATGCTGACCGGCTCGAAACCCGACGGCACCAGGATCGCCGACCAGACCTGCGGTGACTGGACGATGAGCGGCACGGAAGGGGCAGCCATGATGGGCCATCACGACCGCACCGGGCTCGACGATTCAGCTGCCGCCAAATCCTGGAACTCTTCGCATGCTTCGCGCGGCGGCTGCGGCCAGGAGGCGCTGAAAGGCACCGGCGGCGATGGCCTGTTCTATTGTTTCGCAACGAATTGACCAGACCTCGCCCGCCCCGCCACATCACGCGGCTGTGATGTGGCGGCGGAAAGCTGAGTCGCGGTCATGCTTTCGTCATTTCCGCAGAGTTGATAGGATCGCATAGATTCCCACAACAAGCCCGGCTGGGCAGAGCAAGGAAATTCCCATGGCTTCGAGCGTAGCGTTGGTCTGGTACCTGGTAATCGCCGGCCCGCAAGGCGGCATGGTCGTGTTGCCCAGCACGTTCGACAAGCGCGAACAATGCACCGCCGCCATCACCGAATACCAGAAGCAGCCGACCCCGACCGGCTGGTCGCTGCAATGCGTGCCGAGCGCGTCACCCTTCACCGATGAGGGCGACGCGGAGGAACCGGCAGCGCAGTAAGGCGCGATGCGGCGTCAGCGCCGTGCGCTGACCGTCAGCTCCGGCTTCTGGTTGATGGTCTGGAACACCACGCAGTAGCGTTCGGTCAGCTTCAGCAAGGAATCGATGCGCTCCTGCGGCTCATCGGTGTCGAGACTGAAATTCAGCCTGATGGCGCGAAAACCGACCGGCGCATCCTTGGCAACGCCAAGCGTGCCGCGAAAATCAAGGTCGCCTTCGGCCTCGACCGTGGCGGCGCCGAGCTTGAATTCGAGCGCCGTCGCCACCGCCTTGAGCGTCACGCCGGCGCAGGCCACAAGTGCCTCCAGCAGCATGTCGCCCGAGCAAAGCTCGAGCCCCGAGCCGCCGGTTGCGGGATGCAGACCGGCAATCGCGAGAGCCCTGCCCGTCTCGACCTTGCAGGCGATCGACTGGTCATCGAGACTGCCTCTGGCCCTGAGCGTGATGAGCGCGCGCGAAGCATCATCGCGATAGGTCTCTTTCAGCGGCGCCTGCATGGCCTTCAGTGCGGTGGCGTCCATTTCGCTGCCCCTTTCGACGATCGTTTCTGGCGCTGGCATGCGTCAACCCACCGAGATTTGACCCGATCACACCGGAAAGCAAACATAATCATCGCGTTGGGACACAGGCGCGCAATCACTATCCCAAATGGACATTGACGGACGAGGTCTCAAAGACCGTCTGAGCCGTGCGAGTGCCGTCGTCCCATTTTTTGGTGACCGACTCGGGTCAACAAGGGCTGGCGATGGGCAGTCGGGTGTGCCAACGGTTTCTCCTGATAGGAATTTTTTCTTGCCAGGGTGAAGGCAGCTATGGTACATTTCTGGTTATGGTGCTGAGTTGCGCCACGGACCCGCCGTACAGGCGGTTTTTTTCATTCAATGCTCTCTCAATAGCGCGTCGAGAAGGCTTGCACGGAACCCGCTGACCCGGATTCGTTGCTTGATGGCGGGCGATCCGTCTTCAGCCGGACAAGCCTTTCCTTTGACTTCGATCGCATCGGCTATAGCTATGCGACAAGCGTTCTCGCGGAGGCGTCATGCCGTTCAAGTTGAAACTGATCTCTCTCATCCTGCTGATGCTTGCTGCCTTCGCACAGCCTGTCCTGGCTGAAACGCCGGAGAGGCCGGCGCCGACCGGCGGTGTGCTGTCGCTGCTGCCGCCGCCGCAGGTCACCAGCCATTCGATCACGGTTGCCGGACGCAAGCTGGACTATCAGGCCAAGACCGGCACGCTGGCGCTGCTTTCAGGCAAGGCCGACGTCACGGCGGAGATCTTTTATGTCGCCTATACGCTGCGGCCACCGGCCGACGCGGCAAAAACGGCACCACGCCCCATTACCTTCGTCTTCAATGGCGGCCCCGGGGCGGCTTCCGCCTATCTGCATCTCGGTGCGCTCGGTCCGCGCATCATCACGACCGGAGCCGATGGCGAATTCCTGCCGCCACCGCAAAAGATCGTCGACAATCCAGACAGCTGGCTCGACATGACCGACCTCGTCTTTGTCGATCCGGTCGGCACCGGCTACAGCCGCGAGGCTCCCGGGCAGAACACCCACGATTTCTGGGGCGTCAACCAGGACGCCAGCTCGATCGGCGCCTTCATCCGGCTCTATCTGGCGCAGAACGGCCGCAGCGGCTCGCCGCTTTTCCTTGCCGGGGAAAGCTATGGCGGGTTTCGCGCGGCACTGCTGGCCAGGACTTTGCAGGAAGATGTCGGCCTTAGCCCGAGCGGCATCGTGCTGATCTCGCCGGCGCTGGAATTCATGCTGGTGCAACCCGACGAATTCGAGCCGCTGCACTGGGCTCTCGAACTCCCCTCGCTGGCGTCGGTGCGGCTCAGTGCCGACGGCGTTACCGGCGAGGCGCTGCGGGCGCAGTTGGCCGCGGTCGAGCGCTATGCGCTTGGCGACTACCTCACGGCGCTGGCCAGCGGGCTGGAGCAAGGCGGGCGGCTGGCGAGCCAGCGGGTGGCCGAGATCACCGGCCTGCCCCTCGACCTCGTGCAGCGGAATTTCGCGCGTATACCGACCAGCCTTTTCGCGAGGGAGTTTGCCCGCTCGAAAAGCAAGGTGCTCAGCCCCTATGACGCCATGATCGGCACGGCCGACATCGCTCCTGAAAGCGCTCGCACCGCCGGACCCGATCCTGTGCTCGACCGCAGCGTTCCAGCATTGACCTCGGCTTTTGTCGGCTATGCCCGCGACGAATTGAACTACCGCACCGATGTCAGCTACCGGCTGCTCAATGGCGAGATCAGCCGCAATTGGGACTACGGCACATCGCGGCAGGGCTATGCCGGCGTGATGAACGATCTGCAGCGGGCGCGCTCGCTCAATCCCGCGCTCGGCGTCGTCATCGTCAACGGCTACACCGACCTCGTCACGCCCTATCTGGCATCTCGCTATCTGGTGAACCAGGTACCGACGCTCGCCGGTGCAAAGCCCATCCGCGTCGATGTGCTGGACGGAGGACACATGATGTATTTCAGGCCGGACGGAAGGCGGGCGCTCAAGGCAGCGGCGGCGGAGCTTTACCAAGCGACGCAGTAAGCGTCGCTTGGAAACACCGGAGTGACGGGCAGTCCGCGATACGCTGGCGGGACAGTTCGCTCCTCTGTCCTCCAGGCAAAGGAGCCGCGAAGGACATCGCAGTTCATCTTGGCCGCCGGCTGCCTTCAACCGGCCTGCGGCGCCGAAGCGATCTCACACCCGTGGCTGTGACTTCACATGGGCAATGTAGCCGCGCACGTCGCTGGCCGGGTCTGCATAGGCCTTGCCGAGCTTCTTCTCCATCGCGGCCATGTAGTCGCTGGCCCATTCGGGCAGGGCATAGTCGATGACGGCGAGAAATTCGAGTGTCGCCGCCAGGCGGATATCGGCGATAGACGGGTTCTTGCCTCCAATGAAGGGCTTGCCGTCCCTGAAGAAGGAGTGGAACACCTCCAGCGGTTCGGAGATGGCGGCGATCGCCGCCTTCTGGGCCTCGGCCTTCCTGTCGGGATGAGCGTCGCTGTGGCCGACCTCTCCGGCATATTGCGGGAAACCGAGCGCCGGATAGGTGGCGCGCGCCACATAGGGATAGAGCGTACCGATCAGGTAGAACATGGCGCTGTCGATCATCGCCCGCTTGGCAGGCGCCTTGGGGTAGAATTTCTCCAGCCCGTGCTTGTTGGCGAGATACTGCATGATGGCGCAGCTTTCCCAAAGCACCCCTCGCGGCAGGCCCTTGTCCTCGATCATCGGGGTCAGATGGGCCGGGTTGCGCGCCATGAATTCGGGCGAACGCGTGCTGCCCCAGGCGTCGGCCTCGGCATGGTCCAGCCCGGCGGCGCGGGCAAACACCCGAACCGTCATGTTGTTGACGCTGGGCTTCAGCATGCTGATCATCAGGGCGGGGTTCTTCGCCGATTTCCCCTTGGTCCTGGACGCGGTTTTGCCGGCGGTTGCTGCTTTTGACGTCGCCTTGGCCGAAGGCTTTGCCGATATTTTTGGTGCCGGCTTGGCTGAAGCTTTTGCTGCTGGTTTTGCCATAGCCTTTGGTGTGCCCTTGGCCGCCGGCTTCCTCGCACCCTTCGTCGCTGTCTTTGCCATGTGTTCCTCCCTTTGCTTGTTCAAAAATCAATATGGATTGCGCGGCGTCCTGTCGGCCGACAATGTCGCGCGCGAGCGCTCGACCAGCGCCTGGATGGCGTCGGCCAGATGCGCCTCGGCGATGTTGTAGTCGCCACGCGCGACGCGGAGCTTGTGCGCTTCCATCAGCACGTCGGCATGGCTAAAGCCGGCCGGCGGCTCGAAACGGTAGGAAGCAAGTTCGATCAGCAGGCCAAGCGGATCCTCGAAATAGATCGAATCCATGAAACCGCGGTCCTTGACGCCACTGTGCTTGATGGCGCGCTCGTCAAGCCGGGCGACCGCCTGCAGGAAGGTCACGCGCGACACGGCAAAGGCGATGTGGTGGACGCAGCCGGTATCGGTCGGGGTGCGGCGCTTTGCCGGCGTGCGGGTCTCGTCGGTAAAGATGGTGATCAGCCGCCCGTCGCCCGGATCGAAATAGAGATGGCTTTCGGCTGCCTTGTCGAGGTTGGGTTGCTCGAAAATGAAAGGCATGCCCAGCACGCCTTCCCAGAAATCGATCGATGTCTGGCGACCGGCGCCGACCAGCGTGATGTGATGGACGCCTTGCGATTGCAGTTTCTGCATTGCGTTCTCCCCCTGATGTCGGCGTTTCGATATCCGTAAGTGCCGGCTGTCAGGCCCACCGCGCATGATGCGAATGGCGTCTCTTATGCGAGCGCTGGCTTCCTGATCCGCACCGTTCCCTTGGCTCGCCGAACCTTACGCGCCGGCTTTGTGAGACGATGCTAAACCAATCAGTCGCGCCGCGCCAGAAGCCGCATCGGGATCGGCCCTGCCCCAACGCAAGCACGGCGCTGGAGCAGCGCCATGCAAGGTTTCGCCCCTATAGCTGGCGGGAGCGGAGCCGACAGGGGCCGGAGCCGTTTTCACACAAGGCCGCTTGTCGCATGGCCGATGTCGCCATTCTCGAAACACGCGAAAGGGTTCTCGCCGGTATCCTCCTGACCGGCGCCGCCTATTTGCTTTTTTCGACGCAGGACGCTTCGATCAAGCTGCTGGTAGCCGGCATGAGTGTCTGGCAGATCCTGTTCTTCCGCAGCATCACCATACTGACCGCCTGCGCGGCGATCGGCGGACGGCATCTCTATGCGGAGACGGCGCGGTCGCCGATCGTGTGGCCGATGCTGTTGCGCAGCGTCTTCACCCTGGCGGCGTGGCTTTGTTATTACAATGCCGCGCGCAGCCTGCAGCTCGCCGAACTGACCACCGTCTATTACGCGGCCCCGATCATCGTCATCGTGCTTTCGGTGGTGATGCTTGGCGAAAAAGTGCCCATGCTGCGCTGGCTGGCGGTGGCGATCGGCTTCGCCGGCGTCTTTGTCGCCTGCGACCCTGCCCATCTCGGCCTGTCCGTGCCGGTGCTGCTGGTGCTGGCCGCCGCTTTCCTGTGGGGCGTCGCCATCGTGCTGTTGCGCAAGACAGCACTTGCCGAGCGCTCGATGATCCAGCTCATGCTCAACAATTTCTATTTCCTGATATTCTCGGCGGTGCCCGCGCTGGTTTGGTGGCAGACGCCCGGCTGGAGCGAGCTGCTTCTGCTTGCCAGCGTCGGCGCGCTCGGCGGCTTGGCGCAGTATCTTCTCTTCGAAGGCATGAAACGGACGCCGGCCTCGATCATCGCGCCGCTGGAATACACTTCGCTGTTGTGGGCCTTCGCGCTCGGCTTCGCCATCTGGGGCGACGTGCCGCGTCGCGAAGTGTTTTTCGGCGCTGCTCTCATCATCACCGCAGGGCTGCTGATCGTCGGCGGCGAGCATTTCCGCAAACGGCTGTGACGGGCCAGATTTCTGACACTACGATGTCAGGACAGAACCACGTAAATTGGCTTTCATGACCGATGTAGCAGCCGCCACCGACACCGCAGAACGGACACTTGGCATCATCCTGGTGTCGTCGTCGGCGGCGGTGTTCGGATTGACCGGCGTGCTGACCAAATCGATCCATGCCGATCCGCTGACCATCACCTGCTGGCGCGGTTTCGTCGGCTCGATCCTGATCAGCCTCTATGTGCTGTGGCGCCGCCACCGCTCCGGCAACCGCCAAACGCTGCGGCTCGGCTGGCGCGGCTGGCTGCTGGCGGTGGAAGGCGCGCTGGCCAGCATCGCCTTCATCTGCGCCTTCAAATTCACCTTCGTCGCCAATGTCACGGTCATCTACGCGACGTCGCCTTTCATTGCCGCGCTGCTCGCCCTCCTGCTGGTGCGCGAACCCTTCCGCCTGCAGACGATGTTAGCCGCCGCCCTCTCGCTTTGCGGCGTCGCGGTCATGGTCTGGTCGAGCTTCGGCACTGGCAATCTGTTCGGAGACGGGCTGGCGCTGCTGATGACGATCGGCAGCGCGCTCTACATGATCATGGTGCGCGCCTTCCGCGACACGCCGGCGGTCTGGGCAGGCGCGGTCTCGGCCCTGCTGTTGTTCATACTCGGCTGGTTCGTCACCGACCCGCTTGCCGTCTCGGCAAGGGATGCCGTGCTGCTCGTCGCCTTCGGCTCGAGCTTCGCACTCTCCTCGATCCTGTGGACGGAAGGCGCGAGGCTCATCCCGGCGGCTGAATCCGGCCTGCTCGGCTCTGCCGAAGTGCCGTTCGCGATCCTGTTTGCCTTCCTTTTCCTGGCCGAGATACCGCCCATGGCCAGCATGATCGGCGGCGCAATCGTGCTTTGCGCGGTCTTTGCCCATGCCGGCCGCGACTGGCTGTCGGCAAAGCAGCAACAAGCGCCAGGGCCGTTGTGAAAGCCGAGCCCAAAAAAATTTGCGCAGTCACGGAACCATCATCCCGTTCAGGCATTGTTGAGCTGACGGACCACCCCCCGAGTCCCCCCAAACCCCTCGGTCCGTCCTACTCCAAGCCGACCGCAAGGTCGGCTTTTTCTTTGGCCCCGCGCGGGACGACAGGCGGCTGTCAGCCAAAAAGTCCTGGCACAGCCAGGCCGGTGCCGAGCAGTGCGGCCAGATCCCGCGCCGGGTTCTCGGCATCGGCGCGCAGCCGGATGGCGAATTCGGCAACGGGCACGGGCGGCAGGTCGAACGTGCGCGGTGCTTCGACGATGCCGGAATGGGCAAAGCGCGCGGTGCGCAGCGTCAGCGCGATGCCGGCCTTGACCGCCGTGCGCAGGCCGGCCAAGCTCGCGCTGCTGGCCGCGATGCGATAGCGCCGGCCGGCCGCATCGAGCGCCGAGATAGCCGCTTCGCGGAAGCCGCAATGCGGATCGAGCAGTGCAAGCGGCAACTCGTCCTGTCGCGCTGCCAGTCCTTTTTGCGAACAGAGCCACATCATCGGCTCGCGCAGCATGCCGATTTCGTCCGGCGTCGCAGCTTGCCGCATAACGATCGCCAGATCCAGGCTACCGCCCTGAAGGGCTTGCGCCAGCTCGGCGGAGCGGCCGACGCGCAGCTCGATCCTGACACGCGGATGGCTTTCGGCGAAAGCACGCAGCAGATCGGGCAAGCCGCTGTCGGCGAAATCCTGTGTCGTGCCGATCGCGATGCGTCCATCGGCCTTTGCGCCCTTCAGGCCGAGCCAGGCTTCACGATGCGCTGCAAGGATACGCCGGGCATGGCCGACAAGCTCCTCACCGGTCGGCGTCAGGCTGCGGCCCCTGCCCTGCGGTGCCAGCAGCGGTTCGCCGACAGCCTCTTCCAGACGCTGCATCTGCGCCGTCACAGCCGACGGTGAACGGCCGACGATAGAGGCCGCCTGCGCCAGCGAGCCGCCGTCGGCGAAGGCGAGGAATGTCCTCAAGAGGTCGGGATCGAGCGTTTTCATAATTCGATATTATCGAAGTATTCTCTGAAAACAATTCGATTTTCATGTTTCCTGGTTGGTGACAGGGTTGCGTCATCGGCTGACAGAGGCCGCCAGAACCAAGGAGAAGGACAATGCCCATCATCAACGTCAGCGTCACCGGGAAGCCCGACGCGACGCTGTCCGCCAGGATCGCCAAGGAGGCGACCGAACTCACCGCCACGCACCTTCGCAAGGATCCGACCATAACGGCGGTTGCCGTCTCTTATCTCGATCCGCAGCACTGGTTCGCCGGCGGCACGTCGCTGGCCGAGCATGGGACCAATACGTTCTGGCTCGACATCAAGGTGGTCGACGGCACCAACACCAAACTCGAGCTGGAAGCCTATCTCAAGGCGATCTTCGCCGCCTTTGGGCGCCTGCTCGGGTCCGTGCACGAAGAAAGCTACGCCTTTGTCCATGAAGTGCCGGCCGCCGCCTACGGTTATGGCGGCAAAACGCAGGAATTCCGCTTCATCAGCGGGAGACTGAAGGCGGCGTAAAGGATGCCGCTTTTGCCCTTCCCTTCGTGAGAGGCGCAGGAGGCCTTCCTCATTGACCTTGCCCGCACATCGTCTAGGTTCTTGCCGAAGCGGCCGCAGAGCCGAGGTGCAAGGAACGTTGGGAGAGACGCGGTATGATCCTGACACTGGCGCTGCTTGCGGGTCTGGTCGTGGCCTGGCTGCTGATCGGGGTGATGGAAAAGTTCCGCCTCGGCCTGCGCTTTACCCAGGCGCTGCTCTACGTGCCGTTCAAGCTCGCCTACCGGATCAGCGACAGCCGCATCGCAATCGCGCGCGATGCGGCGGCGCCAGTCATCTATGTCATCTCACATCAGTCGCACTTCGAACCGGCGCTGATGCTGTCGCTGCTGCCTGACGACACGCTGCACATCCTCGACGGAGCCTCGGCCAGGGCACCATGGCTGGAGCCGTGGCGCGAGCTTGGCCGCACCATCGCCTTCAACGCCGAACACGTCTTCGTCAGCCGCAGGCTGGTGCGCGTGCTGAAGGGCAAGGGCCGGCTTGCCGTCTACCTGCCGGACGCGGTCGAGCCCGACGTCAAGTCGTTCCGGCTGTTTCGCGCTGTCACCCGCATCGCCATGCAGGCCGATGCCCGCATCGTGCCGATCTTCGTCGGCGGCGCCCGCGACCTTCCGGTCTCGTTGACGCCGGCCAGCATCGTGCCACGGCGCTGGTTCCCGCGCCTGTCGATCAGCGCATTGGAACCAATGACCATCGCCGAGCTGGTGGCGCGCATTCCCGACCAGGCCTCGAACACCAACGCGCTGTTCGACCGCTTCGCCGAGGCGCGCTTCGCAGCCGCCGATCTCGATCGCGGCCTGTTCTTGGCCATGCGTGATGCCGCAACCAGGGTCGGCGCATCCCATCCGATCATCGAGGACGTCGTCTCGGGCGCGCTCAGCTATCGAAAACTGTTCATCGGCGCGCGCGTGCTGGGCAGGCGTTTCGAGGCGGTGACGGCGCCCGGCGAAGCGGTCGGCCTGCTCCTGCCCAACGCCAATGGCGTGGTGCTGTCCCTGGTCGGGCTGCTCTCGGCCGGGCGGGTGGCCGCGATGATCAACTACACCGCGGGTCCGGCCAGCGTCACCGCCGCCATCCGCACGGCGGTGATCCGCACGGTCGTCTCCTCCCGCGCCTTCATCGAGAAGGCCGACCTCGGCGATATCGTGACGGCGGTCGAAAAGGGCGGCGCGAAATTTCTCTGGCTGGAGGATACACGCGCAAGCGTGACAGCGCTGGAAAAGCTTACCGCCGCCTTGCTGTGGCGCTGGCCGCTGCAGCGCCAGGACGCGGCCAAACCCGCGGTCATCCTGTTCACCTCCGGTTCGGAAGGCACGCCGAAGGCGGTGGTGCTGTCGCACAAGAACCTTTACGCCAACGCCATGCAGGCGGAAGCCCGTATCACCATCTCGCCGGCCGATATCCTGCTCAACGTATTGCCTGTGTTCCACTCCTTCGGGCTGACGGGCGGCACCATCCTGCCGCTGGTTACAGGCGTAAAGCTGTTCCTTTACCCTTCGCCTCTCCATTACAAGATCATCCCCGAGATCGCCCGTAAGGTGAAGCCGACGGTCATGTTCGGCACCGACACTTTCCTCGCCAATTACGCGCGCACCGCCAAGGACGGCGATTTTTCCAGCCTGCGCTTCGTCGTCGCCGGCGCCGAAGCGGTGAAGCCGGAAACCCGCCGCACCTATCGCGAGCGTTTCCAGGCCGAGATCATCGAAGGCTTTGGGCTGACCGAGGCCGCGCCCGTGGTTGCCGTCAACACCGCCATCCATAGCCGCGACGGCACCGTCGGGCGGCTGCTGCCGGCCATCCGCATGAAGCTCGAACCCGTCGACGGCATCGATGGCGCCGGCCGTCTGTGGCTCGACGGCCCGAATATGATGATGGGCTACATGACCGCCGACCGACCGGGCGAATTGCAGCGGCTCGAGGGCTGGCACGACACCGGCGACATCGTCTCGGTCGACCGCGAGGGCTTCATCACCATTCGCGGCCGGGCCAAGCGTTTCGCCAAGATCGCCGGCGAGATGGTGTCGCTGGGTGCGGTCGAGATGCTGGTGCAGTCGCTGTGGCCGGAAGAGCGCCATGCCGCCGTGGCGGTGCCCGACAAACGGCGCGGCGAGCGCATCGTGCTGGTGACCACCGCCGACGATGCGAGTGCCGAGGAACTGCGCCAATTCGGCAAGAAGGCCGGGGCGGCCGAACTGATGGTGCCCAACGACATCGTCAAGGTGGAAGAGATCCCGGCGCTGGGCTCGGGCAAGACCGACTACGTGTCGGCCCGCAGACTGGCCATCGATCGTCTGGGGCTGAGTGCGGCGGCGTAGGCGAACGGCCTGAAGGGTTGTCTCGCCTAAATCGCAGGCCCGGGCGCAAAGCGCTGGCCTTCAAATGCACCCTCTGTCGCCTTCGGCGACATCCCCGCCTTCAAAGAGGGATAACAGCGTTATCCTATATCCGAAGGCGGCACCTGCTCGCCTTCCAGCCTGGCGCGCTTCGAATAGGCACGCACGCTGAAGGGCAGGAAGAGGAGATAACCGGCGACGGAGGCCGTCAGCGTGTACCAGGGATAGGTCATCAAGAGCAGGATGTAGAGCACGACCCCCAGGATGACCGGCAATACCTTGTCACCCGGCACCTTGACGCTCTTACCCGAATAGACCGGCAAACGGCTGACCAGCAGGAAGGCGACCAGTACGGTGAAGCCGGTGGCGATGAAGGCGGCCGGGCGGCCGGGCTCCAGCCCAAGCCGCAGGAAATACAGATAAAGCGGCAGCATCACCAGCACGGCGCCCGCCGGCGCCGGTACGCCAACGAAATATTCGGTCTGCCATGCCGGCCGCTCGGCCTTTTCCTCGTCAAGAACATTGAAGCGGGCGAGCCGCATGCCGCAGGCGATGGTGAACAAAAGGGCGGCAATCCAGCCCGGCGATCCCGCGCGGTCGAGCAGGAAAGCGTAAAGCACCAGCGCCGGCGCGACGCCGAAATTGACGATGTCGGCCAGCGAATCCATCTGCGCGCCGAATTTCGACGTCGCTTTCAGCATCCGCGCCAGCCGGCCGTCTATGCCATCGAGAAACGCGGCGAGCAGCACCATGACCACCGCGGGCTCGAAGCGGTTCTCGAAGGCGAAGCGGATGCCGGACAAGCCGGCACAGATGGCGAGCACCGTAACCAGATTGGGCAGCACCATGCGCATCGGGATTTCGCGGATGCGCGGGCCGCCGCTGGCATGCGCCTCGAATTTCTTGAACGGCGCGCCCACCGGTCAGGAGATCCGCACGAGAGGCGTGGCGGCGATACCGCCGAATTCCGCCAGCACCGTTTCGCCGGCGACGGCCGTCTGGCCGACGGCCACGCGTGGTGTCGCCGCCTCCGGCAGGAAGACGTCGACGCGCGAGCCGAAGCGGATCAGGCCGAAACGCTCGCCGATGGCGATCGAGCCGCCGGTCTCGGCCCAGCAGACGATGCGCCGCGCCACGAGGCCAGCGATCTGCACTGCCGCGACGGTGCCGTTGGGGCTGTCGATGACCAGCCCGTTGCGCTCGTTCTCGGTGCTTGCCTTGTCGAGTTCGGCATTGAGGAATTTCCCCGGCCGATGCTCGATACGGGAAATCTTGCCGCGCACCGGGGCGCGGTTCACGTGGCAGGAAAAGACGTTCATGAACACCGATATGCGGGTCATTTCGGCATTGCCGAGGCCAAGCTCGCGCGGCGGCACGGCCGGGCCGACCGCCGAGATGACGCCATCGGCGGGGCTCACCACCAGACGGTCGTCGACCGGCGTCACCCGCTCGGGATCGCGGAAGAAATAGGCGCACCAGGCGGTGAGGATGAGCCCGATCCAAAACAGGATCGAGGAGAAATAGCCGAGGAAAAGCGTGCCCGCGCCAAAGGCGGCGATGAACGGATAGCCCTCGCGATGGATCGGTACGAACGCGTTCTTGACCGTATCGACAAGGCTCATGGGATGGGGCAGTCCCTGTTTCAGGTCCGGCCTCAATAACCGAAACACCCTCTGCCCGCAACGCGACAATGGGGAAGGAGGGGCGCGCAGTAGCCTTTTAGAATTGTCGGCCGCCATGTCGGCAAGCCATACGCTCGCCCGTCCTTGGCAGGACAGTGCCCCGCGACGCCTTCGGAACGGTGACGTGGGTCACGCAGCCAAGGAGCCAGCCAATGTCATCCGTTGCCGAGAACGCCAAGATTATCGCCAAGGGCCTCGCTTTCGGGGAATCGCCGCGTTGGCATGAGGGACGCCTGTGGCTCTGCAACTGGGGTACCGGAGAGATCGTCGCCGTGAGCGACGAGGGCAAGAGCAGGGTGATGCTCACCGTGCCAGCGGTCCTGCCCTACTCCATCGACTGGCTGCCGGATGGCAGGTTGCTCGTGATTTCAGGCCGCGAAGGCCTGCTGCTAAGGCAGGAGGTGGATGGCAGGCTCGTCACCCATGCCGATCTGCGCGACCTTTCGAAAAGCCCCTGGAACGAGATCGTCGTCGATGGGCGCGGCAATATCTATGTCAATGGCGGCGGCCCGGCGCCGGCACCCGGCCAGCATTTCGGCCCGGGCACGATCGTGCTGATCACGCCGGACGGGACGGCCAGGCAAGTGGCTGGGAATATCGCGTTTGCCAATGGCATGGCTGTGACCCCGGACAACAGGACGCTGATCATTGCCGAATCCCACTCCAACCGGCTGACCGCCTTCGACATAGCCGCCGACGGCACTCTGGCTAATCGGCGGGTGTGGGCCGATGTCGACGGCTATCCCGACGGCATCTGCCTCGATGCCGAAGGGGCGGTCTGGTACGCGGATGTTCCCAACAAGCGCTGTGCGCAGGTACGCGAAGGCGGTGAAGTGATGCAGACCGTGACCGCCGATCGCGGCTGCTTCGCCTGCATGCTGGGCGGTGTCGACGGCAGGACGCTGTTCATCACCGTCGCCGAATGGCGCGGCTTCGACCACATGTCGAGCGACGCCCGCACTGGTCAGGTGCTGGGCGTCGCTGTTTCCTCGCCTGGCGCGGGATGGCCGTCTTACATTTCGGGCACACGCTGATTGGCGAAAGCGATGGAGATAGCCAACGCCGCTACGACAGCTCCGACGTGCGCCTGCGCACCACCACACCCAGTTCGTCGCTTTCGCGGGCGATGCGCAGACGCTCCTCGGCTTCGGTCGCCTCGCGCTGGCGGTCCCACATCGAGGCGTAAAGCCCGTGCTTGCGCATCAGATCGGCATGTGTGCCGCGTTCGGCGATCCGGCCGTCCTTGAGCACGATGATTTCGTCGGCCGTGATCACCGTCGACAGCCGGTGGGCGATGACGATGGTGGTGCGGCCCCGGCTGACCAGGTCGAGCGCGGCCTGGATCTCCTGTTCGGTATGGCTGTCCAGCGCCGAGGTCGCCTCGTCGAGCATCAGGATCGGCGGCGCCTTGAGGATGGTGCGGGCAATCGCCACGCGCTGCTTCTCGCCGCCGGAAAGCTTCAGACCACGCTCGCCGACCATCGAGCGGTAACCCTCGGGCAGCCGCTCGATGAAGGGGCCGATCTGGGCGAGTTCGGCCGCCTTGCGCACCTCCTCCTCGCTGGCGCCGATGCGGCCGTAGCGGATGTTGTAGGCGATGGTGTCGTTGAACAGCACGGTGTCCTGAGGCACCATGCCGATCGCCGCGCGCAGGCTCTCCTGCGTCACCTCCCTGACATCCTGGCCGTCGATCAGCACCTGGCCCGACTGGATGTCGTAGAAGCGGAACAGCAGCCGCGAGATGGTCGACTTGCCCGCGCCCGAAGGACCGACGATGGCGACCGTCTTGCCGGCCGGCACCTCGAAGCTGATGCCTTTCAGGATCTTGCGGTTCGGGTCGTAGGAGAAATGCACGTCACGGAATTCGACCTTGCCGGCTTCGATCGCGAGCGGCCTGGCATCAGATTTGTCGACGATCTCCTGCGGCACGTCGAGCAGGTCGAACATCTGCTCGATATCGGTGAGGCCCTGGCGAATCTCGCGGTAGATGAAGCCGATGAAATTGAGCGGCACCGAGAGCTGCATCAGCATGGCGTTGATGAAGACGAAATCACCGACGGTCTGCGTGCCACGCTGCACTTCGAGCGCGGACATGCACATCACGATGACCGTGCCCAGCCCATAGATGACGCCCTGGCCGAAATTCAGCCAGCCGAGCGACGTCCAGATTCTCGTCGCCGACATCTCGTAGCGCGCCATGGAGCGGTCGAAGCGCTCGGCCTCCATGGCCTCGTTGTTGAAATATTTGACCGTCTCGAAATTGAGCAGAGAGTCGATCGCCTTGGTGTTGGCGTCGGTGTCGCTGTCGTTCATGTCGCGGCGGATCGAAATGCGCCAGTCGCTGGCGCGAACCGTGAACCAGACATAGAGCCAGACGGTGACCGCCACCACGGCTACGTATTTCCAGCCATAGGTGTAGGCGAAGATGCCCGTGGTCAGCGCGAATTCGAGGATGGTCGGCGCCGTGTTGAGCATGATGAAGCGCACGATCGTCTCGATGCCCTTGGTGCCGCGCTCGATGATGCGCGACAGGCCGCCGGTGCGTCGTTCGAGATGGAAGCGCAGGGACAACTGGTGCATATGGACGAAGGTGCGGAAGGCAAGCTGGCGCACAGCGTACTGGCCGACGCGGGCAAACAGCGCGTCGCGCAACTGGTTGAAGCCGAGTTGCACGAGCCGCACCACATTGTAGGCGACAACCAACATGACCGGGGCGAGCAGGAAGGCGGGCAGCGGCGGCGTCGATCTGCCGTCACCGGCCAAGGCGTCGGTCGCCCATTTGAAGAAATAGGGTCCCGCGACCAATGTCAGCTTGGCAACCACCAGCAGAATTGTCGCCCAGGTGACGCGCGCCCGCAGATCGGCACGATCCGCCGGCCACATATAGGGCCAGAGGTTAAGCAGCGTCTTGAAGGTCGGGGAATCGGCGGAGACGGTTTTTTCGGCCACTTTTCTTGCCTTTTGGGTGAGAGGGTCAGCGGCTGGTCGAGCAGGAAACGACGAGCGCGCTCAGCGAAGCCGACACGCCGGCAAGCGCGGCTTGGTCCACCTCGTAGCGCGAGCGCTGGCGGTCAGGCGCGAAGCGCACCAGCCCCGCCTCGACCAGGATCTTCAGATGCTGCGAGACGGTCGACTGGGCGAGATCGAGGTGGTCGACAACGTCCCGACAGCAGCAGAAACCGCTGGCAGACAGGCGTTTCAGGATCTCGATGCGCGCAGGGTGCGAGAGCGCGGCGAAGCGGGCAGCGATGGAGTGGCTGTCGGTGGTGCAAGAGGTTGGCGCGCTCGTCGCGCGGTCTTGTTCAGGCAGGGATTCGGTCATCGTTCATCGGCGATAGACGATGAACAGTGACGAGGCAAGCTGGCCGGATGGGGAGATTGCAGGCGGAGGGCTGCGAAGGATCGGCTTCGGAACGGCTTGCAGCCGCCCCGCTGACGCTTGCCTACTCCGTCTTCGCCGAATGCGTCGTCATCTGGTCACCCATCGCCTTGAGGTCGGCGGCCTCGCCTTCCTTAGACCGTGGCGGGACCTTGAACACCTGTCCCGGCCAGATGCGGTCGGGATTGCGGATCTGGTCCTGGTTGGCGAGATAGATGGTCGAGTAGCGCATGCCATAGCCGTAAACGCGCCGCGAAATCCGCCACAGCGTGTCGTGACGGCGGATGATCACGGCGCCGTTGGCATGTTCGAGCTTAGGTGAAACAGTCTCGGCCACATCGGAAGGCGGCGTGGCCACTGCATCGGCCGGAGCCGGTTCCGCCGGGTTGGCGGGCGCTTCAGCGGCAGCCGACGGTTCGGCAGACTTTGCATCGGCCGCCTTGGATCCAGCAGGCGCCACGGCGGCGACCGCCTCGCCCGGTTCGCGCTCGAACGGTACGGCGGCGCGGGCCACCACCTTCACCCCGTCGGCATCGAGGCCATCGACACGGATGGTGTAACTGCCGACCGGTACGTCGCGCCTCGCCTCAACCAGGAAATGGCCATTCGGCGATGTCTGCGCTTCGCCAAGCAGGATGTCGTTGGCATAGGCGCGCACCTTGCGGCCCGGGTCGGCGAGGCCGGCGACAAAAATCTTGCTGCCGTCAATCTCGACCGCTTCGACGACGATCTTGGGTTCGGCCACGGATGGCGCGGGCGGCGTTGTCGGCGCCGCAGGAGCAGGCGTTGCTTCGATGGCGGCGGACGCGCCTGGCGCCGGAGCCGCGGCTGCAGGCGCTTCCGGTGTTGTCTGCGGCTGGGGCACGGTCAGCAGTTCGGCCGGCTTGCCCGGTTCCTCGACCATGGCCAGCACCTGACCGCTCGCATTGGCGGGAATGGAGACGACGGCCGTCTGGGCCGAAGCGGTCACCACATCGCCGGCGGTGGAGCGCAAGGCAATCGTATAGTCACCGGGCTTCAGCGGATCATCGAGCACGATGACGAAGGCGCCATCCGGACCAGCGACCGTCGAGCCGATCACGGTCGAACCGTTGAGGATCTCGACCTTTGAATTGGGCGCGGCATTGCCGGCGACGACGATCGAACCATCGCCTTCAACGCGCACCACGTCGAAGGTCGGGGCGATCGGACCCGCGACGGCAGGCGCGGTTGCCTCAGAGGTGGGAGCGGACGGTGCCGCAGCCTGCGGCAGCCGCGCTTCCGTGCCCGGATTGGCCGGCTTCGGCGCCACAGGCGGAGCCTGCGCCGCGACGTCCGCCGGCGGCGTGCGATTGAAATATGGGTCGAGCGCGCCCGACACATAGGCGGTTCCCGCGACCGCAACGGTCCCACCCGCCGCGAACAGAAACGCCTTCAACGGATTGATCGCCATCTACTTCCCTGCCCCTTAGCCACCTAACGCCGGTCTAGCCTGTTTTACCATCACCGACAAGAAAAAGCCCGGACTTCTCGGCCCTTAGGGCTTGACCGCGCTTTCAGACCCAATCACCAATCATCGGCATGAATACGATTCGATCCGTCTGCGTGTATTGCGGCTCGTCTCCGGGCCGTGATGAAACCTATGTCAAGGCTGGTCACCTGCTCGGGCGATCGCTTGCGCGCTCCGGCCTCAGGCTGATCTATGGCGGCGGCACCAAAGGCATCATGGGCGCCGTCGCTGAAGGCGCGCTCAAGGCCGGCGGCAAGGTCACCGGCATCATTCCCCGCTTCCTGATCAACAGGGAAGCAACCGAAACCGCGCTAGACCGGCTCGACGAGCTCGTGATCACCGAAAACATGCACGAGCGCAAACATAAGATGTTCGAGAAATCCGACGCCTTTGTGGCGCTGCCGGGCGGCATCGGCACAGTCGAGGAGATCGTCGAGGTCATGACCTGGGCGCAACTTGGCCATCACCGCAAGCCGATCGTCTTCGGCAATGTCGGCGGATTCTGGGATCCGATGCTGGCGCTTATCGACCATATGGCAACCGAAGGCTTCATTCACACCGCACAGCGGGTCAAGCCGCTGGTCGTCAATGACCCCGAGGCAATCGTCGCCGCCATCATGGTGGCAGGCTCCTCGGTCGATGCGCCGACGGAGGGCGTGCAGTCGGTGATAGACAAGATGTAAGGCAGTAGCTGAAGACAGAACCTACTGCCCTACTGCCCTACTGCCCTACTGCCCTACTGCCCTACTGCCGGCCAGCCGCAGATCATCGATTACCGCCCGCCGATCCTGGCGCCGCCAGGCGAGATGGATCGAGACCTTGCGCTCAAACCATGGCAGGTCCCGAAACAGGATCCCGGGCGGCGCGGCGATGCGCAGGCTCGACTGGACGGTGGCAAGGCCGAGGCCGGCGCTGACAAGGCCGAGCGAGGTCAACGGGTCCGCCGTCTCATAGGCGATATCGGGCAGGAAACCCGCCTTGGCGCAGGCGGCCAGGAACTGGCCGCGATTGGTGTCGTCGGGCTGGCGCACGACGGTGATCCAGACGCGGCCGTCGAGATGGTGCGGCTGGATATCGGCCACTTCGGCGAGCGGATCGCCTTCGGGCATCGCCAGCGCCAGCGGCTCGTGGCGCAGCGGCGTGCTGGCGATATCGGGATCGTCTGCGGCGGGCGGCGAATAGACCAGGCCCAGATCCAGCGACCGCTGCCGCAGCTCCTCGATCTGCGCCGCCGAGCGCAGGCTTCTCAACTGGAGATGAAAATCCGGCCGGTCGCGGCGGAATTGGCGCAGCATCGCGGCGACAAGCCCGGCGTGCACGGCGCCTTCGACATAGCCGATGGCAAGACGCCCGACAGACCCGCTGGCAAGGTTTCGACCAAGTTCCTCCAGCCGGCGCGCGTTCGACAGCAGCGCGCGGGCCTCGGCGAGAAAGGCGCGGCCCTCGGCATTGAGATGGACGCGCTGTTTTACCCGTTCGAACAGGGTTACGCCAAGCTGCTGTTCAAGCTGCATGATCTGCCGGCTCAGCGGCGACTGCGAAATATGCAGCAGCTCGGCGGCGCGACCGACATTGCCGGTTTCCGCGACGGCGACGAAATATCGGATCTGGCGCAAGTCGAACATTTTTTGCTCCGCGCGGCATCAAGTCTTCAAAAGTCTCAACTTTAGCCTAATCAGTCTTGGACAGTCTGACTATCCAGCGCGATACCTGCCGTCACCTACCGCTGACAAACAGGAGACCGACATGCAGTTCTTTGCCCTCCTCACCCGCAACACCGAAAAATTCGCCGATGCCGATTTCGCGCCGCTGCTGCCCGGCGAGGCCGAGCAGCGGCGCACGCTCTACGCCCAGGGCGCGGTTCGCCAGGTCTGGAACCGTGGCGACATTCCCGGGAGCGGCATGATGTTCGAGGCGGCCAGCGATGCTGACGTGCGCAATCATCTCGGCAGCTTGCCGCTGGTCAAGGCCGGCATGATGGACATTGCCGCAATCGTGCCGCTGAACCCTTATCCCGGTTTCGGTCCGAAGCGCTAAGTGCGGCAGTCGCAATGCGGTGGCGGCGAAAGGCGCCGCCGCACTGACGCGGCCGCTCGAGAGAGTGTGATCGGCTGTCAAGGAACCGTCACACGAAACCCCGCCGCCCATGCTAGATGTTGCAATCACGCGCCGCCAAGCGGTGCGATGCTCGAAATATGCATCCGGCACTACACCATGGATACTGCTCTCGCCCCGGAAGGCACCGACCTGTCGCCCTACCTGCCAGACGAGCATGGGCTGTTCTTCATCTATCATTTCACCGCCGACGGCCTGCGCACCAAGGATGCCGCCGGCGCGCAATGGACGTGGCGCAGCTACCAGCTTTCCGACATGCGCGCACGCCACGAGATCGCCGCCGAACAGGCCCTGCCGGCGCCAGTGCGCGAGGCCTTCCTGTCCGCCAGCCATGGCTGCCATATCGACCTCGAGGATGACTGGCTTTACGGCGACCTGCCGGACCTGCGTCACGACTATTCGGCGGAAGCCGGCGGGCTCGGCCATTTCCGTTTCGCCCTCAACGACACCATGCTGGTCGGCGCCCGCAAGCAGCCCTTGCAGTCGGTCGACAATATCCGCAAGGCGATCGAGAACGGCTCGCGCAAGTTTCGCTCGCCGGCCGAGCTGATCGAGGCGGTCGTGGGCCAGTCGTTCGACGGCATGGCGGTGGAACTCGCTGCACTTGGCGACAGTCTCGACGGCATCGAGGACCGCATCGTCTGCGACGCATGGCACAATGAGCGGCAGGCGCTCGTCGATGCGCGCCGGCACCTGGTGGTGATTCACCGGCAGATGGCGACCCTGACCAATCTGTTTCGCCATCTCGACCATTCGCACCGCAACGACCTGCCCGATTCGATCAACGACATGGCAGCACGGCTTTCGCACCGCGCGCAGACGCTGCACTATGATGGCGAGCAGTTGCAGGCGCGCGCCAGGCTTTTGCAGGACGAGCTGATGGCCAAGCTGACGACACAGTCGAACCGGCTGCTTTACGCGCTGTCGGTGATGACCGCGGTGTTGTTGCCAATGACGATCATCTCGGGCCTGTTCGGCATGAATGTCGGCGGCTTGCCGCTGGTCAATACGCCCATAGGCTTCTGGGTGGTGACCGCGGTTTCGATCCTGATCGCCGGAGCGACCTCTCTTCGTCAGGCGGCTCGGGCAGATGTAGCCCGGCGCGCCGTCGCCAGCATCGACCAGGAATACATGGCCAACGCCGCCCAGATCAGGGCAAAGGCGACAGCCTGGGTGGTGTCGAACGGCTCTTTGAAGATCAGCACGGCGATCAGGAACACGATGGTCGGCGCAATATATTGCATGATGCCTATGGTGGAGAGACGCAAAAGCCTGGCGCCGAATGCGAACAGCAGCAGCGGCACCGCAGTCACCGGCCCGCAACCGGCCAGCAACGCCGTATCGACGCCGTTGCCGGAAACGAAATGGTCCTGTCCGGTGGCGATCAGCCAGGCGATATAACCCAAGGCCGGCACCGACAACAGAAGCACTTCGAGCAGAAAACCCTGGCTGGGGCCGATCGGCAGCGTCTTGCGGAAAAAACCGTAGGCGGCGAAGGAAAAGGCCAGCGCCAGCGATACCCAGGGCAACTTGCCAGCCTCGATCGTCAGCACGGCGACCGCGATCGCCGCAAGCACCACGGCCGCGATCTGCAGCCGGTCGAGCCGCTCGCCGAGCAGCAGGGCGCCGACCACGACGCTGACCAGAGGATTGATGTAGTAGCCAAGGGCGGTCTCGACGGTGCGGTCGACGGCGATCGCCCAGACGTAGACCCCCCAATTGACCGAGATCAGCGCCGCCGTGAGCGCCGCCATGGCTATGGTGCGGGGCGAACGGATTGCCGCCTTGAAATCCGCGGTGCGGCCGGCCCAGACCAGAACCGCGGCGGCGATCGGCACCGACCAGACGATGCGGTGGGCAATCACCTCGGCAAGCGGCAGGTGCGCAACCGCTTTCATGTAGAAAGGCAGCAAACCCCACAGGAAATAGGCACCCAGCGCCAGCAGGAAGCCGCGGCGGGCTTTTGAAACTGCGTCCTGGGTAATTGCTTCAGCGGCCATGGCCCAACGCTATGGCCCAGTAACCTTGGCAAGACCATCGCAAAGTTCTGATGGATCAATGGACTTTCGCTGATGGTTCAAACTTACTCCGCCGCCACCAGACCCGCCATGTCCCGGTTCTTCATCAGCTTGTAGATGATGGAATCCATCAGCGCCTGGAACGAGGCGTCGATGATGTTTTCGGAAACGCCGACCGTCCACCAGCGGGCACCGGTCGCATCATGCGATTCGATCAGAACGCGAGTGATCGCCTCGGTGCCGCCATTGAGGATACGCACCTTGAAGTCGGCGAGTTCCAGATCGGCGATTTCGCCCTGGTATTTGCCGAGATCCTTGCGCAGTGCGATGTCGAGCGCATTGACGGGGCCGTGCCCCTCGGCCACCGACATCTTCTCCTCGCCCTCGACCAGCACCTTGACCACCGCTTCCGACACCGTCTTCAACTGGCCATTGGCATCGAAGCGGCGTTCGATCATGCAGCGGAACGAGGTGACATGGAAGAACTCGGGCAAACCGTGCAGCATCTTGCGTGCCAGAAGCTCGAAGGAGGCGTCGGCGCCCTCATAGGCATAGCCGGAGGCCTCACGCTCCTTGACCACCGATATCAATGCGTCGAGCCGGTGATCGTCCTTCGGCACATCGATGCCGCGCCGCTTCAGCTCGGCCAGGAAATTGGCCTTGCCGCCCTGGTCGGAAACCATGACGCGGCGGCGGTTGCCAACCGCTTCCGGCGGCACATGCTCGTAGGTCGCAGGTTCCTTGGCGAGCGCCGAAGCGTGGATGCCGGCCTTGGTGGCGAAGGCGGAAGCGCCGACATAGGGCGCCTGCGCCTCCGGAGCGCGGTTCAAGAGTTCGTCGAAGGCGCGCGACAAGCGCGAAATGCCGGTAAGCGCCTCGGCGGAAATCCCCGTCTCGAAACGGTCGGCGAAGGCCGGCTTCAACGCCAGCGTCGGCACGATGGAGATCAGATTGGCGTTGCCGCAGCGTTCGCCAATGCCGTTCAGCGTGCCCTGGATCTGGCGCACGCCCGCTTCGACCGCGGCCAGCGAATTCGCCACCGCCTGACCGGTGTCGTCATGGGCATGGATGCCGAGATGGTCGCCGGGAATGCCCGCGGCGACGACCCTTTCGACGGTTGCGCGTAGTTCCGAGGGCTGCGTGCCGCCATTGGTGTCGCACAGCACCACCCAGCGCGCGCCGGCATCATAAGCGGTCTTGGCGCACGCCAGCGCATAATCCGGATTGGCCTTGAACCCGTCGAAGAAATGCTCGCAATCGACCATCGCCTCCTTCCCCGCGGCAATGGCGGCTTCCACCGAGGCCTTGATGGACTCCAGATTCTCCTCATTGGTGCAGCCGAGCGCCACACGGACATGATAGTCCCAGCTCTTGGCGACAAAGCAGATGGCGTCCGACCGCGACTGGACGAGCGCGGCAAGCCCAGGATCGTTGGAAGCCGACACCCCCGCCCGCTTGGTCATGCCGAAGGCGACGAACTTTGCCTGCGCGGTGCGCTTCTCCCTAAAGAAGGCCGTGTCGGTCGGGTTGGCGCCGGGGTAACCGCCCTCGACATAGTCGAGGCCGAATTCGTCGAGCAGCTTGGCGATGGCGATCTTGTCCTCGACCGAGAAGTCGATACCGGGCGTCTGCTGGCCATCGCGAAGTGTTGTGTCGAAGAGAAACAATCTTTGTTTTTTCATGATGGCAAGGCGCTTGAGCACCCCCCTCTGGCCTGCCGGCCATCTCCCCCGCAAGGGGGGAGATCAGCAGCTTTGCCGACAGCGCTGATACGGCAACGTCGGCGATTGGCGAAAGCGAAAGCGACATCCAATCTCCCCGCTTGCGGGGGAGATGTCCGGCAGGACAGAGGGAGGTGTGACGGAACGCCGTACATAGACTAATTCTTCCCCACAAACCGATCCGTCGCCCGGATCAGCCGGTCCAATATCCCTGGCTCGGAATAGGCATGGCCGGCACCCTCGATCAGGTGAAAATCCGCCTTCGGCCAGGCCTTGTGCAGCGCCCAGGCGTAGCGTGCCGGGCACGGCATGTCGTAGCGGCCGTGGACGATGGTGCCGGGAATGTCCTTCAACTTCCAGGCATCGCGCAGCAACTGTCCCTCCTCCAGCCAACCGGCATGGACGAAGTAGTGGTTCTCTATGCGGGCGAAGGCGACGGCGTAGTCGTCCTCACCAAACGGTCCGCTGGTCTCCGGCTCGGGCAAAAGCGTGATCGTCTCGCCTTCCCACAGGCTCCAGGCGCGGGCCGCCTCGATCTGCGCGTTTCTGTCGGACCCCACCAGCCGCTTGCGATAGGCGGCCATCATGTCGCCGCGCTCGGCCTCGGGGATCGGCGCCAGGAAGCGCTCCCACTTGTCGGGAAACATCTCGGAGACGCCGAACTGATAGTACCATTCGAGTTCGGGGCGGGTCAGCGTATATATGCCCCGTACGACGAGCTCACTGACGCGTTGCGGGTGCGTCTCGGCATAGGCGAGCGCCAGCGTCGAACCCCAGGAACCGCCGAAGACCAGCCATTTGTCGAAGCCGGCCATTTCGCGCAGGCGCTCGATATCGGCGACCAGGTGCCATGTGGTGTTGGCCTCCAGCGAGGCATTCGGTGTCGACTTGCCGCAACCGCGCTGGTCGAACAGGATGACGTCGTAGAGATCGGGATCGAACAGCCGCCGATGCTTTGGCGAGATGGTTCCGCCCGGCCCGCCATGCAGGAACACCGCCGGTTTGGCGCCTTTGGTGCCGGAGCGTTCCCAATAGACCTGGTGGCCGTCGCCGACGTCGAGCATACCGCTCTCGAAAGCTTCGATCTCGGGATAAAGCGTGCGCAGTTCAGAGCTCATAGTTGCAAACCTTTGGACGGCCAGTCCGTCGTTTCATGGTCGGGATGCTGGAAGGAGATGATCTCCTCCTGCCTAGCGTAATAGTCTGGATCCTGGTGGACGGGCTGGTCGAAGATCGTCTCCACCCAAGGCAGCCGCCCGGCGTAATTGACCTGGATCTGCGGCGCCAGGTCGGAGCGATCGTCGAAGGCGCCGATGGCGATCTCCAAGCCGCCGGGCTGGCGGTAGGTCAGCGGCGTGCCGCAGCGGGCGCAGAAACCGCGATCGATGTTGACCGAGGACTGGAAATAGCTCGGCTCCTCACGTGTCCATTCGACGCCGTCCTTCGGCGCTGTCACCAGGGCGCCGAAAAAGGAACCGAACTGTTTCTGGCACATGCGACAGTGGCAGATGGACGGGCGTCCAAGCTTGCCCTTGATGCGGAAGCGCACGGCGCCGCACTGGCAGCCGCCGGTTCGAATGGTCTCGCTCATGATGTTTTCTCCGGCGGCCATTGCTCGGTGTCGTGGTCGGGATGCTGGTAGGAGACAAGCTCTGCCAGATAGGGGGCCGAACCCATGTCCGCCATCGTATCCTCGCCCGGCAATTCTGGAATGGAATCGACGTAAGGCAGCTTTGCCTCCGTGCCCCACTGGATGGTCGGCGCGATATCAGCCGGATCGTCGAAGGCCGCAATCGCCAGCGCCATGCCGTCCGGCGCCTCGAACGTCAGCGGCGTTCCGCATTCGGCGCAGAAGCCGCGCCAGGCAGCGTTCGACGAGCGGAAGCGCTTGGGCTCGCCGCGCGTCCAGTCCACCTTGGCGCCGCGCACCGAGACCAGCGGAAGGTAGAAATTGCCGCTCGCCTTCTGGCACATGCGGCAATGGCAGACCGAGGCATCGCCGAGTGCGCCCTCGACGCGAAAGCGCACGGCGCCGCACTGGCAGCCGCCGGTGTAGATCGGCCGGTTGTCGAGGCTCATGGCAGGTCACTCCGCATCATGGCACACGGCCTCGACATTGTTGCCGTCGGGATCGAAGACGAAGGCGCCATAGTAGTCCGCATGATAGTGCGGGCGCAGGCCCGGCCCGCCATTGTCCTTGCCGCCCGCGGCAAGAGCGGCAGCATGGAAAGCATCAACCTCGGCGCGGCTGCGCGCGGTGAAGGCGACGTGCTGGCGGGCCTTTTGCCCCTCCTTGCCTTCCTGGAGCCAGAACACCGGCCGATCGCGGCCGTAGCCACCGACCTTGGCGCCGCCGGTGTATTCCAGCGGCACCATATAGAGCAGCGAGGCGCCAAGCGGCGCCATCGCCTTGTCATAGAAAGCCTTCGAAGCGTCAAAGTCGGCAACGTCGATGCCGAGATGGTCGATCATGGAACGAACTCCTCCGTTGCTGGTTCCGGCACTTCCGCGCCAGCCAGGCCGGCCGCAATCACGATGTGCTGACAGACATTGTCGATATCGCGGATCACGTCATCATTCCAGAAGCGCAGGGCGGTCCAGCCGAGCGCTGTGAGCTTGGCTGTTCGCGCGGCGTCAGACGCCGAGACCTCATGAGAGGCGTGCTGAGAACCATCCAGCTCAACGATCAGCTTCCTGTTAGGGCAAGCAAAATCGACGATGTAGCCCGCTATTGGCATTTGACGTCGAAACGCCAGCCCCATGAGTCGGTGTGCGCGTATCTCATTCCAAAGCTTCAGTTCGGCGTCGGTCATAGCCTTGCGCATCTTGCGCGCATTGCCTCGATTGACAGGAGACACACGATAATGGATCACGGCGAGGCGCCCCCCTCTGTCCTGCCGGACATCTCCCCCTCAAGGGGGGAGATCGGCAGTTTCGCTGACGGTACCCAACCTCCAACGTCAGCGATTGGCGAAAGCCTCGGTGATATCCAATCTCCCCCCTTGAGGGGGAGATGTCCGGCAGGACAGAGGGGGGTGCTTCGCGCCAACCTCTCCATTCCCGCCACAAGAACAGTCGCCCTCACCGCTTTACCTCCCACGTCGTCACACGTTCGCCGGTGACCGGGTCCTTGCCGTCCTTCAACTGCACGCCTTGCGCCAACAACTCGTCGCGGATGCGGTCGGCTTCGGCCCAGTTCTTGGCGGCGATCAATTCCAGGCGCCTGGCGATCGCCTTGGCGACCGCGGCTTCGTCGACCTTGGCCGCCCCCACATCGAAACCCAGGAAGGCAAGCGCACCCTTCAGCGAGGCCGCTGCGGCGTTTTCGCCATCGCCGCCGAAGTCGACCGCCTCGCCGGCCAACTGGGTCAAAACCTGGAAGGCGGCGTAGGTGGCGAGATCATCCGACAACGCCTGCACGACCTCGGCCGGCAATTGCCCGACCGCCGGCGCCAGATCGGCCGCGCGTTTCCACTTGCGCAGCGTGTTCTCCGCTTCCTCGAGCTTGCGCACGGAAAAGTCGATCGGTTCGCGATAATGGGTCATCAGCATAGCCAGCTTGAGCACCTCGCCGGGCCATTTGCGGCCGCCGAACGTTTCGGTCTCCAGCAGCTCGTTGATCGAGTAAAAATTGCCGAGGCTCTTCGACATCTTCTGCCCTTCGACCTGCAGGAAGCCGTTGTGCATCCAGATGTTGGCCATCACATCGGTGCCGTGCGCGCAGCGTGACTGGGCGATCTCGTTCTCGTGGTGCGGGAAGATCAGGTCGAGACCGCCGCCATGAATATCGAAGACCTCGCCCAGATAGGCGGCGGACATGGCCGAGCATTCGATGTGCCAGCCCGGCCGGCCCCTGCCCCACGGGCTCTGCCAGCCCGGCTCCTCCGGGGACGACAACTTCCACAGCACGAAGTCGCCAGGATTTCTCTTGTGCGCGTCGACTGCAACGCGAGCACCGGCCTGCTGCTCGTCGAGATTTCGCTTCGACAACTGGCCGTAGTCGGGCATCGAAGCGGTGTCGAACAGCACTTCGCCTGCGGCAACATAGGCATGGCCGCGTTTGATCAGGCTTTGAATCAAGGTGATCATGTCTGCCTTGCCGTCGGCGCGGGGCTCGACGAACTCGGTGGCGCGCGGCTCGACTGTCGGCTCCAGGCAGCCGAGCGTCGCGACGTCCTTGTGGAATTGGCCCGCGGTCTTCTCCGTCACCCGCCTTATCGCCTCGTTGAGCGACAGTCTGCCGGCTGATATCTCGCTGCCGAAATCCCGCAGTGCGCGTGCGTTGATCTTGTCGTCGACATCCGTGATGTTGCGCACATAGGTGACGTGCGTCTCGCCATAGAGATGGCGCAGCAGCCGGAACAGCACGTCGAAGACGATCACCGGCCTGGCATTGCCGATATGGGCGAAGTCGTAGACGGTCGGACCGCAGACATACATGCGCACGTTCAGCGCGTCGATCGGGACGAAATCCTGCTTCGCGCGCGTCAGCGTGTTGTAGAGGCGCAGGCCCTTCGATGCGTCAGACATTCCATGCCTTTCCGGTTCAGAACTTTTGCCTGGATGAAGCCAGCTCCGCGCCGAGGCGCAAAACGGACTCCAGCCTGCTGGCCGGGGCGTTTGTCCAATCTAGGGAAGATGAGGCGAAAACGTCCGGACCAGCGCGAAGCTAGCCAATAATGCAAATGCCACAAATGGCGAAAGACGTTTTCATAGGCGGCTTTATCGCCTTGGCCAGTGTTGCCGTCAAGTCGCTTATCCCGAGAAAAACGACGCCAGAACTGGCAAATGCGTCGCCCGATCACACGGAATCAGCCACTGAAACATTTTATTAAACATGTCGGCACAGTCATGAAACATACGCCGGCTAGATCAACCTGCGTCACGATTTGGTCGGATTCGGCCGCCAAACGCAGACACGGAAACGTTATCTGGGAAGAGACACATGCCTCGAAGCAAGCAGGAAGCCAACCGCGCCAAGCAACCAGCGCTGGCAAACCATTATCGCGCAATCGGCCCGGCCGCGATCGTCGCCGCCCTGCTCCACACCGCGAAGAAGAAAAAGCCGGTGCAGAAAATCGTATCGCCCCGCGCTGCCTGAAGCAGTGCGCGATCGGCCCAAGGGTCGGACCGAGGCGCCAAACCGCACCTCGAACAGAGTTCCTGCTAAAACAGCGTCATCTGACTGTCGTCCGCGCCGGGTTTCCGGCGCTTGACCTTCTCGGGCTCGGGCCCGATCTCCCCCTTCTCCTGAATCTCCGGCCCGGTGTTGGCGACCTTGTTGACGAGGTCGGAGACCGGAATCGCTTCGAAGAAGTCGCGTTGCGCCGGCCGCAACAGGTCGGCGACGTCGCGCGGCTCAAGTCCGCGGCAATCGAGCCAGCGGGTGAAGTCTTCAGGTGCGATCACCACGGGCATGCGGTCATGGATATGCGCGATGTCGGCATTGGCCTCGACCGTTAGAATGGCGCCGGTGTCCAACTCCGAGCCGCCCGGTTCCGCATAGGTTTCAACCAGCCCGGCAAAGGCGACCAACCCGCCATGCCGCGGCCTGATCCAGTAAGGCTGCCCCTTCCTGCCGCCCGCCTCTCCGGGCCGCGCCTGGCGCCATTCGTAAAAACCTGATGCCGGCACCAGCGCCCGGCGATGGCGCATGGCGGCTTTGAACGAGGCCTTTTCGATCACGCCTTCGGAGCGTGCGTTGAACAGCAGCGGAAATTCGCCGACATCCTTTACCCAGGCGGGGATCAGGCCCCAGCGCACCAGCATCGGCCGGCGGTCCGGCAGGTTGGAACCCGGCGCCCGCGGCGGGCCTGAGATCGCCATCAGCACCGGCTGCGTCGGCGCTATATTGTAGCGCGTAGGAAACTGCTCCACCTCCGCCAGCCCGAGGAAAGCGGCTGTCTGGTCCGGTGTCGCGGTCAAGGCAAAACGTCCGCACATGTCTATTGGTCCTGATGTCCGGTTTCGAAAGTGGCGATGGAACAGCAGCACTGCAACCGTTAAAGCTGTCCGGCGTCGGCCGGTCCACAACAGGCTGCCGTAAATCAGGGCGATCGGATATCCATGGACGAAGTGCGAAAAGTCATTCCCGCGGTCTCGGTCGCCGTTGTGCGCGGCGACGCCGTGCTTCTGGTCAAGCGGGCGCGACAACCCTCGCAAGGGTTCTATGCATTCCCGGGCGGCAAGGTCGAAGCCGGTGAGACGCTGGAACAGGCGGCACGGCGCGAGTTGCTGGAGGAGACGCAATTGCAGGCCGAAAACTACCGACGGCTGCGCGAAATCCTCATCGACGGCACGCTCGACGGGCATCCGGTCGATTACCTGCTGACGGTATTCGGTGCGGCCCATGCCGGCGGCGAGGCCGTGGCCAGCGACGACGCCGAGACCGCCGCCTTCTACACGCTGGCCGAAATGGCTGATCTGCCGCTTGCCGGTTCGGTGCTCGCGGTCGCCGAGGAACTGCTCGGACGGCCGTCGCAAACCCCTGAGCGACCCTGAAATCCGGAATTCGCCCGGCACAATCGCCTTGCAGGCGGCAAATTGTTTGGCCAGATTGACTTATGCGTTGCCTTCCTCTCCTTCTCGCGACATGCCTTGCCGTCAGCCCTGTGGCGGCACGACCGGCGTTCAGCGCCGAGGCACCCTTCGAACCGGGGCTGATGCGGCTGGCGGAGGTTCTGGGGTCGCTGCATTTCCTGCGCAATCTGTGCGGCGAAAAGGGCGACCAGTGGCGCGGCGAGATGCAGAAGCTGCTCGAATCGGAGAACCCGGATCCGCAACGGCGCGCCCGCTTCATCGCCAGCTTCAATCGCGGCTACCGCTCATTCGACGGCACCTACACGCAATGCACCGCGTCGGCGACCGAAGCCATCGGCCGCTACATGAAGGAAGGCGAGACCCTGTCGCGCGACATCGCCTCGCGCTACGGAAACTAGCCCATATCGCCCAAAGTGCCCTCGCAAGAGCGCATCCGGCCTTCATCAACAGATATCCGGTCCATTGGCGGCGACTGCGGGCATATCCAGCTTGTGTCGAGAACTGTCATGGTGCAATCCTTTTGTTGCGCTTATGCAACAGCGTTAATGAAACGTTAGCGCGCGGATGTGGAATTAACTCAAACTGAAGGTTTTCACCCCGCAGGCACGCCTAATCGGCTAAGTTTGACCAGGATTGAATGCAGCTTCGCAAGCGCAACCGGCCTCCTGTAAAGAACGATCAAAAAAATGTCGTATTTACAAAGACTTATTTGCGGCTGCGTGTAAACGGAACAGATCAAGCCTGATCCATCGAAGGATCGCTGCTTGCAAGGGTGGACATCGCTTATGGAACATGGTGTCAACGACATCGACGCGCTGGTCAGGGAAGAAAAGCGCCTGACCGCGGTGGAGAGCCACAGCGAGGCCTGGGCCGAAGGTCTTTCGGCAGGCATAGAACCCGAGATCATCGCCGAAGCGGCGCTTGAAACCGCGTTCGGCGAAATGCTGCGCGCCAACGGCGAGACATCGGCCCTTGCCCTGCTCGACCGCATGCGTGAAAAGGTGATTGCTGGCGCCTTCGAACCCGAACGGCTGCGGCACTGAACCGACGTCCGGTTCTTTGACGGCAAATGCCGCTCGGGCATCATGCCCGGAAGCAGGGAGAAACGGGCAGTGAATTTTTCGATGTCAGGCGAGCCGCGCGGCTTGGTCCTTTGCATCTGTTTCGCCGCGTGCAGTGCCGCGATCCCCTTGGTTGCGTGTCTGACAAGCAGTCCCGCTTATGCGCTGAGCGAGATCAAGCGCGAAGAATTCCCCTCGCCGGCCCAACCGATGGTGGACGACGACGTGTCGCCGCCGGGAAGCACCGTGCCGATACCCGATCCGGTCGGAACGCCATCTTCGACCAGCCAGCCAACCACTCCGGACAAGGCCGAGCCGGTCACCCCGCCGAACGGCGACGGTGCCACCAACAGGCCGCGCGTCGATCCCGACGCGCCCACGCCGGAGGTCGTCTACGACCTCGGCAAGCTGCCTGAACCGGTGCGGCGCATGCATGACCTGATCATCGAAGCCTGCGAGAGCGGCGACGTCGAAAGACTGAGGCCTTTGATCGGCAAGGGCGACGGCATGACCCAATTGTCACTGACCGACATAGATGGCGACGCCATTACCTTCCTCAAGGGGCTCTCCGGCGACCAGGATGGCCAGGAGATTCTTGCCATACTGGAGGAGGTGCTCAATGCCGGCTATGTCCATGTCGATGCCGGGACGCCACAAGAGCTCTATGTCTGGCCGTATTTCTTCGCTCTACCCCTGGACAAGCTCGACGCCAGGCAACGGGTCGAGCTGTTCAAGATCGTCACCGCGAGCGACTTCGACGACATGAAGCAGTTCGGCGCCTACATCTTCTACCGCGTCGGCATCACGCCCGCTGGGCAATGGACGTTTTTCGTCGCAGGGGACTGAAACTCGGACACGCGAGTGCCTATTCGTGCGGATCGTCTCGGCGAATGCCTGCATCGGGCCATAGGCGGATAGCTTCATCCCGAAGAGCCGAGATCGCCTTTGTGGCCATGTCGGGATTCATTTGCAGGACTTCGGCAGCGTTGCGTAGCTCGTCCTGGTCCTGAAGCTTGTTTGCGACCCAGGCAACCTTGTTCTGGATATCAGGGCCGTAGGCGGTCTGCGCCTTGACGCGAGCCTGCGCCGGGATGCGTCCATAGATGCCAATCAAGATCCCAAGATCGATGGCATCGCGATATGCGGTCGCGCGATCCTGACACCGATCGGCATTGGCCAGCAGCTTCTCGGCAAACATGTCCGCTGCAACGAGGACGGGCACCTTTAGATCATTGTCGACATGACCTTGAAGTTGGATGCGCCCTTCGCGGATCACTTCGAATTTGATCGGTTGGCCCTGCAATCTTACGATTGTCCTCAAACCATACTGATCGATCTGGAAATCTCGGACGGCTTCGACGGGTTCGGGGAAAAATGCCCTGATCCCTCGTTGGACCGCATGGGTCCGCAATTCACGATAACCATCGGCATCGGCACACAGGAAATCAACATCCAGGGATCGTCGGTACTCGCCGAATTTCATGACAATCGCCGTCCCACCCCCAAACCAGCATTTGTTCGCGGTCAGGAGATGGTGGTCCATCAAGCCGAGAGCCTCAGCGATGATCCGGTGTTCGGGCTTCTTGAATTCCTTCATGATTTCCGCTCGCGTATGTTCTTGTGAATATTCCAGTTGCGGAGAAATCAGGAAGGAAACGAAACTTCAGCCAGTGGTCAAAAGAATGCCCTGGCCGAATTTTTCCGCCAGGTTCTGGATAAGCAGCCTTTCAGATGTTGTAAGGCGCTCTTGATCGACAAACCGCCAGTTGCGCTCGTAGATGGCGAAAGCTTCCTCGGCAGGAATCGGGCGCGTTGCATCGCGGCTCCAGACGAGTGCGTGTAGCTCCGGAAACTCAGCGGGGACAATCATTGGCGTGATATCTGTGCGCATAACCACTCAATTTAGTAGATCGTGCCTAAGAAATCCAATGATGTGAAATAGCTACGCGGAGGGCGCTTCGGAGAACTCCACTGCCCTGCCCTGGCCCGGCGTCACGATCTCGCCCTCCCACATGATGCGCTGGCCTCGAATGACAGTGCCGACCGGCCAGCCGGTGACTTCCTTGCCGTCATAAGGCGTCCAGCCGGCCTTCGAGCCGGCTTGTGCATTGGTGATGGTCTCGCGCCGCTTCATGTCGACAATTGTGAAATCGGCATCATAGCCGGCGGCGATACGGCCTTTCCTGGCCATGCCGAAGATGCGCTGCGGGCCGTGGCTTGAAAGATCGACGAAGCGCTGCAAGGTCAGCCTGCCGGCGTTGACGTGGTCAAGCATGATCGGCACCAGCGCCTGCACCCCGGTCATGCCCGAGGGCGATGCCGGATATGGTTTTGCTTTTTCGGCCAATGTGTGCGGGGCATGGTCGGAACCGAGTACGTCGACAATGCCTTGCGCGATTCCGTGCCAGACGCCGTCGCGATGGCGCGGGGCACGGACGGGCGGGTTCATCTGGATCAGCGTGCCGAGCCGTTTGTAGTCGTCCGCCGACAGTGTCAAATGGTGCGGTGTCGCCTCGCAGGTGGCGACATCCTTGTGCTGTTCGAGGAACAATATCTCCTCGGCCGTGGAGATGTGCAGGACGTGGATGCGGGCACGGGCGGCCCGCGCGACGCGCACCAGCCGCTCGGTGCAGCGCAAGGCGGCGATCTCGTCGCGCCAGACCGGATGCGATGAAGGATCGCCCCCGATGCGCTCGCCAAGGCGTTCGCGCAGCCGGAACTCGTCTTCCGAATGGAAAGCGGCGCGGCGGCGGGTGTTCCTGAGGATCGAGGCGACGCCTTCATCGTCCTCGACCAGCAGGTCGCCGGTGGACGAGCCCATGAAAACCTTTATCCCGGCCGCGCCCGGCAGGCGCTCGAGCTCGGCGACATCGTTGGCGTTGTCGCGGGTGCCGCCGACCCAGAAGGCGAAGTCGCAGTGCATACGGCCGGTGCCGCGTCGGACCTTGTCGGCAAGCGTTTCTTCGCTGGTGGTCAATGGATTGGTGTTGGGCATTTCGAACACGGCGGTGACGCCACCGAGCACCGCCGCCCGAGATCCAGTCTCCAGATCCTCCTTGTGCTCCAGTCCCGGCTCGCGGAAATGCACCTGGCTGTCGACGACGCCCGGAAGGATATGCAGGCCCCGGCAGTCGATCGTCTCGCCGGCCGAGGCCTGGCGCAGATCGCCGATGGCGGCGATGCGCCCATTCTTCACGCCGACATCGCGTTGCCCCTCGCCGTCATGGTTGACCATCATGCCGCCTGTCAGGATGAGGTCGTAGGTGTTGGCCATGCTGATCGATCTCTTGCGGGGGGAGTGTCAGCGGCTTACGTAATGGCCAACCGTTTTGCAAGATCAGGCTTTTATTCGCCCCATGCCCTTTGCCCTGCTGAAAGACCGCGCGCTCATCTCCATCTCCGGCCCTGATGCCGAACACTTCCTGCAGAACATCCTGACCACCGACCTCGACGCGCTCGGCGCCGGCGAGGCAAAACCGGGCGCGCTTTTGACACCGCAAGGCAAGATCCTGTTTGACTTCCTGATCTCACGGGCCGGCGAAAACGCGTTCCGCCTCGAATGCCGCGCCGACATCGCTGACGATTTCGTACGCCGGCTGATGCTGTACAAGTTGCGCGCCAAGGTCGAGATTGCCAAATCCGAACAGACGCTTGTCTCCATTGCCTGGGGAAATGAGTCAACTCCCTCACAAAAGGATTCAACCGTGCTGGCCGACCGGCGCTTTCGCGATGAAAGCGTCACCCGCTCCTATGGCAGCGCTCAAGAGACTGACGACGGTGCCGCATGGCAGGCCTTGCGCATCGCGCATGGCATTGCCGAGAGCGGCACCGACTACCAGCTCGGCGACGCCTTCCCGCATGACGTGCTGCTCGACGAGACCGGTGGCGTCGGCTTCAGGAAAGGCTGCTATGTCGGCCAGGAGGTCGTCTCGCGCATGCAGCATCGTGGCACGGCAAGGCGGCGGGTGCTGATCGTCAGGGCCGAACGGGCCTTGCCTGAGGCCGGCGCCGAATTGACCGTCGACGGGCGATCGGTGGGCACTCTCGGCTCGAATGCCGGCACGATCGGCCTCGGCATCGCCCGTATCGACAGGGTCAAGACAGCGCTCGACGCCGGCCAGCCGATCCTGGCCGGAGACGTGCCGGTTACGGTTGCCATTCCACCTTTCGCCAAATTCAGCTTTCCCCAGGAAGCCGCCGGCACGGAGGAGGCCTGATGGCGGCCGACCGCATCGGTGCGCCGCCACGCGCCTGGCAGCGCATGCTGTCCGGCCGCCGGCTCGACTTGCTCGACCCCTCACCCCTCGATATCGAGATTTCGGACATCGCCCACGGGCTCGCCCGCGTCGCGCGCTGGAACGGCCAAACCCGCGGCGAGCACGCCTTCTCGGTCGCCCAGCATTCGTTGCTGGTGGAAGCGCTGTTTTGCGACCTGATGCCCGATGCGCCGGCGGACGCCCGGCTTATGGCATTGCTGCACGATGCGCCCGAATATGTCATCGGCGACATGATCTCGCCGTTCAAATCGGTGATGGGCGGCAGTTATAAGGACTGTGAACTGCGCTTGCAGCGCGCCATCCATCTGCGCTTCTCGCTACCGCCGGAACCAGGCGCCGGCCTGCGCAAGGAGATCAAGCGCGCGGACCAGATCGCCGCCTATTTCGAGGCCACGCTGCTCGCCGGCTTTTCGACCGCGGAGGCGACCGAGTTCTTCGGTCGTCCACGCGGCTTCAGTGCCGAGCGCTTCGATTTCACGCCGCGCTCGGTAACCTGGGCACAGAACGCCTTCCTGAAGCGTTTTTCCGCGATCGAGAAGTCGCGGCGCAAGGTAGCTACGGCGGTAGGATAGAAAACGCTAAATTAACCGGAACGGCTGACACTGCGGTGTTCGATCACGTCCGCAGGCGCGCCCATGCCCGTCGGTGACATCAAGGATGGTCCGGCCGTCCCGAAACGGGAGGCCGGAGGCATGGACCGCTCGCGCCGCATGGAAGACGAGCTGCGTGCGCAGAACGAACGCTTTTCAGCTGCCGTCGAGAACATGTCGCATGGTCTTTGCATGTTCGACGCCGACGAGCGCATGATCATCTGCAACGGCAACTATATCAACATCTTCTGCCTCGACGCCAACGTGGCGCAGCCGGGGATCCGTTTCATCGACATCCTGCGGCACAGCGTCGATGTCGGCATCGCCTCGCAAAGCGCCGAAGAACTTTACGCCATCCGCAAGCCCTATATCGATGGAGCGAAACCCTCGACCTATGAGGAGGCGCTCTCTGATGGACGCATCATCAGCATCTCGCACCGGCCATTGGCATCGGGCGGCTGGGTTTCGATCTACGAAGACATCACCGAACAACGGCGCGCCGAACAGGATCTCAAGGAACAGCATCGCCGCTTCGACGCGGCGCTCGCGAACATGTCGCAGGGCCTGCTGATGTATGACGCCGGCGGCAGGCTGATCGTGCGCAATCAGCGCATCCTGGAGCTTTATGGTGTGACCGAGGCGGATCTGCCGCTCGGCACGACTCACCGCGAACTCCTTGAACGGCTGGTGCGCCTTGGCGTCTATGCGCCCATAGATGTCGAGGACGAGGTTTCGAGGACCGAGGCTCGCGTGCTGGCCGGCCAGACGCGGTCGACCCCCCGCCGGCTCGCCGACGGACGAACGCTGATGGTTGCCCGCCGGCCGATGAGCGGCGGCGGCTGGGTCGCCACTTTCGATGACGTGACCGAGAGCAGGCTTGCCGAGGAGCGCATGACCCATCTTGCGCATCACGACGTGCTGACCGGGTTGCCCAATCGCTCGGTGTTTCGCGACCGGCTCGACCGGGCACTGGAGGATGCGGCCGCGGGACCGCTGGCAATCTTCTCGCTCGACCTCGACCGCTTCAAGGTCGTCAACGATACGCTGGGACATCCGGCTGGCGACCGGCTGCTGAAAGGCGTGGCCGCAAGACTGCTGCGCTGCGTGGACAACGACGCAGATATCGTCGCCCGTTTTGGCGGCGACGAGTTCGTGATCGTCCAATTCAACGTCGAGGGCCTGGCGAGCGCGGAAAAACTGGCGAAACGCATTGTCGAGGCCATCGCCAAACCATTTCACGACAAGAGCCGGGACATGCATGTTGGCGTCAGCGTTGGCATCGCGCTTTCTCCCGGCGATGGCAGGGACGCCGATACATTGCTGACAAACGCCGACATGGCGCTCTACCGGGCAAAAAGCGAAGGGCGCAACCTGTACCGTTTCTTCGAGCCCGGCATGGATGCCACGGTGCGCGCGCGCCGGGCGCTCGAAGCCGATCTCGATACGGCGCTGCCGAGCCGGGAATTCGATCTCGATTTCCAACCGATCATGGCCATAGCTTCGGGCGAGATTGTCGGCGCCGAGGCCCTGATGCGCTGGCATTCGCCGTCGCGCGGCACTGTGGCGCCGGACGAATTCATTCCGGTCGCCGAGGAAACCGGGCTGATCGTGCCGCTTGGCGAATGGGCGCTGCGAAAGGCCTGTGCGACGGCGGCAGCCTGGCCACCTGGCCTGCGCATTGCGGTCAATGTCTCCGCCGTGCAGCTCAAAAGCGGCGGCTTTGCTCGCAGCGTCATCTCCGCCCTGGCCTTTTCGGGCGTGCCGGCCAGACGACTGGAACTGGAGATCACCGAAACCGTGCTGATGGACGAGAGCAAAGCCGTCCTGAAGACGCTGCGACAGTTGCGTGAACTCGGCATCCGCATCGCGCTCGACGACTTTGGCACCGGCTATTCCTCACTCGGCTATCTCAGGCGCTTTCCCGTCGACAAGATCAAGATCGATCGTTCCTTCATCTCCGATATCGGCAATCTCGACACCGCAGCGATCGTGCGCACCATCATCGGACTGGGCGCCGAACTGGGCATCACCGTCACCGCCGAAGGCGTAGAAACCGAAGCACAGCTCGACATGCTGCGCCGAAACGGCTGCGTGGAGGCGCAAGGCTATCTGATCGGCGTGCCGTCAAAGGCGGCGGAGATTCAGCACCTGTTGAAATCGAGCGCGGTGCGCAGCCAGACCGGCTGACGCCATAAATCAGCGCAGCGTCTCGATGTATTTTTCATGGAAGCCGATATAACCCGGCTCGACAACCTTCAGATGCCGCTCGATCAGCGCATGAAACTCCGGCAACCGGTGGAAGGGCACGCCCGGATAGGCGTGATGCTCGGCATGGAAGGGCATGTTCCAGGCAAGCTTGCGCACAGCCCAGTTGGTCAGCGTCGTCCTGGTATTCTCCAGCATGTTTGCGACGAAGGGGCAGCGGCCATGCTCGGCCAGCAGATAGAGCCGCAGGAACGGCTGGCCGAGCAGCGCGGGAAAGATCCAGACATGGAGCAGCACCGTCGCCTTGAACCACAGCGCGAGCATCAGCACGACGGCGTAGAAGGCAATCATCGCGCGCGCCTCGGCGCGTACCTTCGGACGCCCCTTGGGGGGCACGTAGCTGTCCTGGCAACGTCCCACGGCATTGGCGTAGAGCGTCTTCAAATGCCCCAACCACACTGGAAGTCCGGCAACGTGGACCAGGTACTGCCGCCAGGTTTCCGGCTTCGGGAAAGCCAGCTCCGGATCGCGTTCGGGATCCTGTGTGAAACGGTGATGGGCGAAATGGAAATAGCGGAACCAGTCGGCCGGCAGCGCGATCGCCAGGCTGCAGACACGCGCGACTGCGTCGTTCAGCCATTGCCTTTCGAAAGCCGTGCGATGCACCGTCTCATGCAGCAGCGTGAACAGGAACACGATCAGTATGCCTTGCGGCAGCATCAGCAGCGGCCAGAACGGCACCTTGGCGGCGATCAACGATCCGAGGAGCAGGATCGCGCCGAGGTGGAAAGCGAGCTGAACAAGGCCGGGCCCATCCGACTTGCCGGTTAGCCGGCTGCGCTCCTCATTCGTCAGCGAGGCGATCACGTCACGATGATCCATAGGGGCATCCCGGCTGATTGAATTCATTCGGTCAGCATACCCCAGCAAGAAACCTTTCTAACAACGAGGATTTCTGCAATATAGATAAGCTGAACTTATCTTTTTGGTCACCGCCATGGTTGCAATGCCATCGTTGCGAGGTCTTCAGGCCTTCGAGGCGGCGGCGCGCACCGGCAGCTTCGCCGCGGCGGCGGAAGAGCTTTCGGTCTCGGCCGCCGCAGTCAGCCAGCTCATCCGCATGGTCGAGGAGCAAGTCGGCCGCAAGCTCTTCCACCGCGCCAACCGGCGTGTCGTCCTGAGCGAGGCTGGCGTCGAGATGCTGCCTCGATTGACCATGGCCTTCCAGGAAATCGGCAGCGTCTCGCGCCAGCTTGCAGGCGATGCGTTCCGCCCGCGGCTCGTCGTCTCGGTCCCGCCGTCCATGGCCATGGGCTGGCTTTCCGAGCGCCTTGCCGGCTTCATCGCCATCCACGGTGCCGTCGACATATCTCTCAGGGGCGATGACGACCCGGTGTCGTTCGACCGCGACCTGATCGACCTCAGGCTCTCCTACGGTCCGCACTATCGTGAGCACCCGATCGAGGACATTGTCCAGGACGCGGTCTATCCCGTCTGCGCGCCAAAGCTCGCCAGCGTGCTGGAGGCGGATGGCGGTCCGCTCGCCGGGCTGCCCCTGATCCACACCGACTGGGGACCGACCGGCGCATCCTTTCCCTCATGGCGCAGTTGGTTCGAGGCGGCCGGCATAGCGCCTGGGCGCGGCATTCAGCGCGGCCTGTCGGCAAACTCCTCGCGCGCGGCGCTCGACCTCGCCATTTCGGGACTGGGCGTGGCGCTGGCGCAAGGGATCTATTGCGCCGAGGCCGTGGAGGACGGCCGGCTGGTCCGGCCTGTCGCCAAGGCGATTGCGCTGCGCCAGCCCTATTGCCTGACAATTCCGCAGCGGAGCGCAAGAAGGGACGTCGTGGCGGCGTTCCGTGACTGGCTGGTCGATGAATGCCAGCGCGTGGTGAACTCGCCGGCGCTCCGCTGAGCCAGCAAGCGGCGATGGTCAGAGGTGCCCGCTCAATGCCTCGACCATGTCCTTGTTCGCCGCCACGGGCACGATCTCGAACTCCACCAGATCCGCCCACTCGATCACCCAGCGCTGCAGCAGCGTGACGTCGTCGGTCTCCACCAGCAGGAAACAGCGGCTCATGTCCGCCGCGATCCAGCTATGGTGCACCAGAAGCTCCTCGGGCTTCAGGCGACCGTAATCGCGGAAGCGGCGGTAGATCTCCTTGCGGTCGCAGCCGCGAAAATCCTCGGTCACCAAAAACAGCATCTCTGCCCCCGATTGGATGATTATCGGCCCGGCCGCTCCAAACGTTCCAGGAACCATTGCGTCAGCCGTACCCAGACCTCGTCCTTCTCGCCGGAGTCCTCCCAGCCATGATCGAGGTTGGGATTGTCGTTGACCTCGATGACGAAGACGCCGTCCTTGGTCTCCTTGAGGTCGACGCCGTAGAGGCCGTCGCCGATGCAGCGCGCCGCCTTGACTGCCGTCTCGACGACATGGGGCGGCGTCTCCTTCAGCGTGAAGGTCTTGATGCCGCCCTGGTCGGGCTTGCCGCTGGCCTTGTGGTTGACGATCTGCCAGTGCTTCTTGGCCATTAGGTAATGTACGGCAAACAGCGGTTGGCCGCCGAGCACGCCGACACGCCAGTCATATTCGGTCGGGATGAATTTCTGCGCGATCAGAAGATCGGAATCCTCCAGCCATTCGGTGGCGAGTGTCTTCAATTCCTCGAAATTGGCGCATTTCTTGACGCCGCGCGAGAAGGAGGAATCCGGGATCTTCAGCACCAGCGGAAAACCCAGCGTCTGCGCCGCGAGTTCAAGGTCGGAAGTGCCGGCTATCATCACGGTCGGCGGAACCGGCACCTTGTTGTAGGCCATCAGCTCGTTGAGATAGACCTTGTTGGTGCAGCGGATCATCGACAGCGGGTCGTCGATGACCGGCATGCCTTCCTGCTGGGCGCGGCGCGCGAAACGATAGGTATGGTTGGAGATCGAGGTGGTCTCGCGGATGAACAGCGCGTCGTAATTGGCGAGCTTGGCGAGGTCCCTCTTGGTGATCGGCTCGATTTCGACGCCCATCTTTTCGGCGATCCTGGCCCAGTAGCGCAGCGAGGAGATTTCCGAGGGCGGCAATTCCTCATGCGGATCGACCAGCGTGGCGAAAGTGTAGCGCGCCGGCGTGCGGCCCTTGGTGTCGCGCCATTCGCGATTGGTATAGGTGTCCAGGCATTGCAGGAAGAAGCTCTCCTCCTCCTCGGTCATGCGCGCCAGGGGATGAAAGCCGATCTTGCGGATCGAAGCCCATTCGGCACTATCCTTGATGTGGACCTCGAGCGCCGGCGCGCGGAACCAGTCGAACAGGAGCTTGGCGAATCGGTCCCACACCTTGGACGGGCCAATGCCGAAGAAGATGCAGACCTTCGCAGGAAAAGCGCCGCCAAGATCCTTGCGGCACTTGTTGAGCGCCAGCTCCAGTTCGGGCAGCGCATGTTCGTAAAGCTTGCGCTCCGACAGATCGATCATGGTTTCGACGGTCGGGATGACCTTGTGACCGCGCGAACCCGCCAGCAGCGAGGCATAATAGCCGCGGCTCTGGTAGCCGTAATTGTTCGACAGGTTGATGACCTTGGGACGCTGGCCGCGAAACAGCGCCGGATGCGCGAGATAGTCGCGGTTGGTGATAATCTTGTGCGGTGTCGCCACCTGGTCGAGATCGCTCTGCCGGCCAGTTAAGATAACCCAGGTCATTGTTATCAGCGCTTCCCCAGAGTGATGGCGGCGCGCAGTCCGTCGCGGCCGAACTGCGCCATGTTCATAAAGATGCCGTAAGGCACGGGAATGTTGGCGGCATCAAGGATGGTCTCCTGCCTCTCGTCCTCAACCCAGGGATCGTGGATCAGGATATGGTCACCGTCGTCGCCGATGGCCAACACCCAGTGCGGCACCTTCTTGCCGAACATCAGGAAGCCGCTGATCAGCACCAGCACCAATTTTCCTTTCGCGATCGCGGCGCGAATGTCGTCGATGGTGAATGAACGGTAATTCACCGGGATGCCGTAAAGTTCCGCGCGTCGGCGAAAGTCGACCTGGGCCAGTTCCATCACCCGGCGCTTGTCCGCGCTGCGCACCGACTGGAGGAACAACGCGCCGTAGAACGACACGTAAATCTCGGCCGCAAGGCCGCTCTCATAGCCGGCGACCGCGAGGCCGAACGGCTCGCAGCCACCCGGGCCCGACATCATGAAGACGGTCGTCGCTTCGCGCCAAAGACGAATTTCCCTGACCGGGTCCGGTACGAAGTCGTGATCGAAATTGCCCATGGCCATCATCAGGCAGCAGGGACCGCAAGTGAATTCGCAGGTCTGCTGGTAGAACGGCACGCTGGTGGCGGCCGGAAGTTCGCCGCGCAAGGTCTTCTCGTAGCGCAGCGCCGTGGCGCCGTCCTCGTAGTAATCGGGTTCGCGGCCGATCTTGCGGTAGCCGGCCCGCTCGTAGATGCTGATGGCGCGGGCATTATCCTCCCGCACTTCTAGGCGCAGCATCATGCGATCGTGTTCGAAGGCCGCCTCCTCCGCCGCCACTAGCAACCGGCGGCCGATGCCGAGGGCGCCAAAAAAGGGACTGGTGGCGATCGAATAAAGGCGCGCCACGCCGCTGCCCTTGCGAAACAGCACAATCGCATAACCGGCGACGCGGCCATCTCTTTCGGCGACCAGCGTCTCGGCGGTCTCGCGCTCGATGAACTGTCGGAAGGAGCGACGGGAAATGCGGTCGCTGGAGAAAACAGCTTTCTCGATGGCGGCGAGATCATCGACGTCAGTCGCGCGGGCCGTGCGAATCTCGGCAGGCATGCGGGCTTGGAAAACCTCGATTGGGTTGTGATGAAGGCCCTATTCGAAACGTCCAGACACCAGCCCAAAACGGCAGCGCCCATCCAGCGCTATCGCACCTCGATTAGGGCCGAATTGTGACAGATTGGCGCCAGCCCGGGAGGACAAAGGCTTTGAACCAGGTCACCGTTTTCGAGTAGGCGGCGGCGCCAAAAAACGATGCTGTTCAACTCGCCAGGCCGGCCAGAAGCTGGCTGTAGGCGCTCTTGGCCACGATGGCCAATTGCTCGCGCGGCACTGAGCCGACGACAGCGCAGCCATAGCCCTTGTCCAGCCAGTAGACGGCCTGCGGGCCGGCTTGCGCCGAAGCGTAGGTCCCCCTGGCGTTCTCCACCGATTCGGCCGTTACAAAGAGCGATATGCGCTCGCCCTTGTCGTCTTCATAGAGCAGCATTGCCGCCTTGCTCTCGCCAGCCGGCAGCAACCTGCCACCGACCAGTTGGAACCCGCTGCCGGTCAAGTCCGGCGCAACCAGCTTCAATCCGACCCGGTTGGACAGCCAGGTCAGCAGATGATCCTTGTCGCTTGCCGGCACTTCCACCGCATGCCGCTTCTCGGCGGCATAGATGACATGCGCGGCGATCGCCTGCTCGGCCAACTGATCCTCGGCCTGATCTTCCCGGCCAATACCGTCGCTGCCGGCAAAGTAGCCGCCAAGCCCGCCCGCGGCCAGTAGACCGGCAGCGGCGGCGGCAAGCCACCAGCGCGAGCGTGGCATTGGCGTCCTGGCTGGCGTCTCGCCAAGCACCACCTTGCGCAACCGCACCGGCACCGGCTCGTCGATCACGCCAGCGAAGGCATCTCGCAATGCCGTCCTGTCGGCGATGAAACGGGCGCTTTTCGCCTTCATCTCGGGAGTGGCGTCGAGCCATGCGTCATAGGCGGCGCGCTCATCGGCCGGCAACTCGCCGTCGAGTGCCATGTGGATGTCGCGTTCGGAGAAATCGCGGCGGATCATTTCTAGACGATCCTTATCGAACGGCGGCGTGCCGTGTCGTCCAGCAGTCCGCGCAACTCCTCGCGCCCGCGCGCGATGCGCGACATCAGCGTTCCCGCCGGCACTCCCAGGATGTTGGCGGCCTCGGCATAGGAAAAGCCTTCGATCGCGACCATGACGAGTGCGGCACGGCGGTCGGGGCTGATCGCCTGCAATGCGTCGACGATCTCGCGCGAGGCGATGCTTTCCACCTGCTCGGCCGGCTGTGCAACCGCCTCGCCCGCTTCCAGCGACAGCATCGCGGCTTCGCCGCGCCGGTTCACTTTGCGCATCTGGTCAATGAACAAATGATGCATGATCGTAAACAGCCACCTCCTGGGGCTTTCTCCCGTCTGCCAGTTGTCGAGCCGCATGAGGGCCCGTTCGAGACAGTCCTGGACGAGATCGTCGGCGGCGTCGCGGTCGCGCAACAACGAGCGTGCGTAGCGGCGCAGGCGCGGTATTTCGCCGAGGATTGCTGCCTTCTTTTCGTCCATGACCGCTGGTTTCGGAATTGCCCTATTCATCAGATTGAACGCGCCTTCGCGGCGCGACGCAAGCAGCCAGTGCGAAGCGGTCCACCGCCCCGGTCACCCAAGCAATGATGTAACGATGGAAGCGGCGGGTTTATTCCCGCAATCAATAGGAGGCCAACTACGCCAAATCGGTCTTGAGAAAGTCATTGCCTTTAAAGAGCAACGGAACATCAAGAGCCTTGGCGCAGGCGTAGGAAAAGCAATCACCAAAATTAAGGTCAGCCGGATGACCGACCGCTTTGCCGTACCGGATGCTGGCATCAATGGCGCGCCCCCCGATATCCTCGTTGATGGCTACATTGCGAGCGTCGATCTCAACAATGAACGCATCGACCAGATCGCGCGCCGCAGACAGCATTTCGGGAGTCGGCTTTTTGGCACCGGCATTCACTCGCCCGAGGGCAAGCGTAGCTTCGAGCCGAACAAGCGCTGAAATGTACAGCTGACCGTCGACGTCGGCGATCCGCTTCAGCAATTCCTCCCAACCCGATTCCTTGGCGAGAATTGCAACGACAACCGATGCGTCGACAAACATCAGTCTTCCCACATCTCGTCCATGAATGCCTTGATGTCGAAGGTGGTGTCGGACGGCCCCAACGCCGCTGCTTGCGCTTGAAGAACGGCAATCCTCTCCCGCAGCGGTTTGCGGGCGCGGCTTCGTTCAAGTTCGTGCAAAAGCGCGGTTCGCACGGCTTCCGTTTTGCTCGGCGCATTCGTCTCGCGCTGCAATTTCGTCGCCAGAGCATCTACCTCATCGTCGCGGATATAGAGCGGCATTTGAATATCTCCCGTGGAATATTCATATATTCCATTTTGAATATTCAAACAATGCTAACCCTCAAGTCTCTTTCGCCGCCCTGGTCAAAAGCCGCTGGTAAAACAGGCCGATGCCGATCAGCACGGCGCCAAGGCCGATGAAGGACAGTGCGCGAAGCACACCCTCCAGCTCCGACATGTCGAAGAGGAACACCTTCAGTACGGCGACCGCGATCAATGCGGCCGAGGCGATGCGCAGCACCTGTGATTTCAGCCAGACGCCGGCGGTCAGCAGCGCCACGCCGATGATCAGCCAGAGTGCCGAATAGGTGTAGGTTTCCAACTGGCCAAGGCCGCTCCACAAGCCGATGAACTCGCCCTTGAACAGGCGCCGCACCGACAACGTGGCATAGGCGAAGGCAAGCAGTGCCGCCACCAGCGCCAGCATGGCGGCATACCATTTCGGCCGCTTGTTGCGGGCATAGAGCGCAAGCCCTCCGGCCGCGACCGCCGGCAGCAGATAAGCGAGGAACAACAGGTTGAAGACCGGGATCTGCCCGGTCGACTCGTCGGTGAAAAGCGGGTTCAGCACCAGGAAATGCTGCACGACGATGAAGGCGACCGAAATCACGCCCGCCGCCATGGACCCGTAGCGTAGCACGGAACTTGGCGAGCGCCTGTCGATGGCCACGAGTATGGCGCCGGCGCCGATCGCGATCAGCGTGTAGATGGCCTGTTCGGCAAGTGTGGGCGCATCGCTGTTGAGGACACCGCCATGCATGGCGTGGCGCACCAGCATGGCAAGCGTCAGCAGTGCAAACAGCGCCGCCGAAGCTTCCATGGCCAGGCGCGGCCGGCCGTCGGTGGTGCGGGCCAGTTGCCAGGCGGCGAAAGCGAAGGCGAGCGCCGGCACGCCATAGCCCGGCAGCAGCCAGTTGAAAACCGGGGTCGTCGACAGGAACCCGGCACCGACGACGGTCGGATCGAAGATGACACGTCCAAGCACCGCCGCGACCGCGCCGACCGAAATCCAGCCGAGCACCGGATAGGAACGCCAGCGTGTGGCCAGCGCCGGCACGATTGCGGCCGCACCAAGCAGGATGGTTGTCCAGCCGGAACTGAAGGCCATATGCAGCATCAGCAGGCCTGCGAGCGCGGCTCCGCCGAGCGCGAAGGATACGGCCGCCCTGCCCTGCAACGGCGGTTGCTCGCCGCGCGCGATCCACTCGCCGCCGGCAGCGAAAACCACGACCAGCAGCGCCGCCACGGCGGCGTAGGCAAGATCGCGGTCGAGATTGCCGAACGTGAACCAGAGTGCCTGCAGGACGACCAACGGCACGATGACGCCCCACGCCGCCCATGACGCAGCGCGGAAGTGGGTCGCGGCGGCAAATTTGCGGGCGGCCCAGAAACCGGCGCCGATGAAGACAAGGCCAAGCGCAACACCGATGCGCAAGGTCAGTGCGTTCGATGTCGCCAGGGGCACGGCATCGATGCCCAAGACGTCGCCTGAAAAATCGGAAGCGATCGAAGTCGGCGGGATGATGCCGAGATAGATCAGCACCGTCACCAGTCCCGCCGCATAGAGCAGTGGCAGCGCTGGGGGGCGGTAGAGCGCGACGGCCACCATCGCGGCGAGCACGACGGCTCCCGGCAAGGCATCGCCGGCAGCGACGAAGGCCGGATCGACCGAAAGGCCCAGCGCCGAGAGGGCAACAAACAGGCCCGGCGCGACGGAGGGCCAGTCGAAAGCCCTGGCTGATCCGCTTTCGTCGCTGCGGCGGCCGAGCCAGACGAAGGCGAGCACGGCCAGCGTGACGGTGTTCACGAACAGGATCACGGATAAATTCGCGCCCGGCGCATCGGTCATGTAGAGGATCGTCCAGATGCCGGTACCGACAAAGGCCGCCGTCATCAGCAACTTCCAATCGCGCATGCGGGCAATGACGCCGCTGGCGGCAAGCACGATCGCCAGATAGCCGAACAGGGCCCAGGGATTGGGCGCCTGAGAGGCAATCAGCATCGGCGTCACCATGGCGCCGACGAGGCCGATACCAGCCAGCGCCTGGCCGTGGACAAGGGCGGCGGCAATCGTCGCTATGCCGATGGCGCCGAGCAGCGTGAAGGCGAGCGCCGGCCCGATAAATTCGTAGATGCCATGTGCGGCATAGACGGCGCCGAACAGGATGAAGGCGCCCGCCGCAGTCAGGATCGCCGGGATGTAGGCGCCTGCGGCGCCTTGCACGGGCACCCTGAAGCCGGTGCGGCGAATGAATTCGCCGGCTGCAATCAGCACAAGGCCGAGCAGCCCGGCCATGGTCAGCCGCACACCGGGGCCGAAAATTCCGGCTTCGATCGTGTAGCGGATGAGAAACAGGCCGCCCAGCGCCAATGCCAGGCCGCCAACCCAGACCGCCCAGCGGGTGCCGAGCGCCGTTTCGATATCGGGTTTGCCGGGCGCTTTCACCGCTGCGACAGGCTCGGATTCTGCCGCCTTGGACGCCGCCTCGCCTGGTGTCCATGGTCCCGGCTTGACCTCGTCCGTCACGGCGTCGGTTTCCAGAGCCGGCGGCGCCTGCCCGGTGGCTGCCTCGCTGGCCGTTGGCGAAACGACCACGGCCGCAGCAACAACGGCTTCGGCCGGCTGGCCATCGGCAGCCGCCGGTTCGGACTGCTTGGCGAGAGGCGGCACGGCGCCGGAAAGGACGAGGCTTCGCAGCGCGCCTAGCTCACGCTCGATCAGTCCGATGCGGCTCTGCTGGCGCGAAACGATGACGAACAGCGCGATGATGGCGACAAGGCCGATCAGGCTTTCAAACATGGCGGCTCCCCCAAACCAGACCAGTTGCTACTGACAATCAAATGTGGCCTGCAAACGACCAGCCAACGGCGTCGGATCGGCGGCTGGAAAGATCGAGCATGTTTCGGCGTCGAAAGCCAGCGGCTTGCGCCCATTGGCCCTCGGCATCGCTTGCGAATGGCCGGTTCCCGGAACATTGCCTGCCAAACCCGCAGCCGGTGGCCTATGATACCTTGGCCGCAAAGGGTTCTCCAAGCGATGTCATGGGAATACGTATGCCGCAACGAAGCGCAGGACTGCTGATCTACCGGCGAAACGCCGGGGCCCTCCAGTTCCTGCTCGTCCATCCGGGTGGACCGTTCTGGGCAAGAAAAGACGAGGGGGCATGGTCTATCCCCAAAGGGCTCGTCGACGAAGGCGAGGACGAGTTGAAAGCCGCCCGACGTGAGGCGGAAGAAGAACTCGGCGTCGCCATCAACGGCGACTTCCAGCCTGTCGGCAGTTATCGGCAGCCTGGCGGCAAGATCGTGAGTGCGTGGAGCGTCGAGGCCGACGTCGACACCGATGCCATCAAAAGCAACATGTTCACCATGGAGTGGCCGCCAAGGTCGGGATCCATGAAGGCATTTCCCGAAGTTGACCGGGCCGGTTGGTTTTCAGAGTTGGAGGCCGGTCTCAAGATACTCAAAGGCCAGCGCGCGATCCTGGACGATTTCGTGGAACGGCAAAATGCCGGATAACATCCGCTGTTATCACCGCTCGCCCAGTGCGCCTTAGGACGATTCCTATGGTGCCGCCAGATTGGAGGCCGGGAAGATCGAGCATGTCTCGGTGCCGAAAGCCAGCAGCTTGCCGCCGGCGTCCTTCAGCGTCGCTTCCGAAACGGCCAGCGTGCGGCCCTTGTGAATGACCTTGCCCTCACAGACCACCTCTCCGGTCCTGGGCGTGATCGGCCGCGTCAGGTTCACCTTGAATTCCGCCGTCGTATAGGCCTCGCCCTTTGCGAGCAGCGTCTGCACGGCGCAGGCAAGCGCCGAATCGAGCAGTGTCGCCGCCCAGCCGCCATGCACGCCCCAACGGGTTCAGATGGCGCTCGTTCGGCACGCCTCGGAACACGGCACGGCCTTCCGAGACTTCGGTCAGCGCGAAGCTGAGCTGGAAGGAAATCGGCGGCGCCGGATATTTGCCATCGATGATGCGCTGCAAAAGTTCCAGGCCGGTGTAGGCAAGCATGTCGGCATGCGGAATGGTGCCGAGGCCGAGCGGCGAGACCCGGCCTGGATAAAGTTCCACTTCGCTCATGTGATGATTTCTCTCGCGGCGGTTTCTCCGGACAGGCCTTTTGTCGTGTGGTGCTTGCGCAGCGCGGCAAGGAAGCCGGCGCGCGCGTCTGGTTGCTCGATGCCGCGCGGCTCGTAGACATGACGGGTGAAGAAGAAGCCGGTGAGCCGGAAGGCATCCTGGATCGCCGCCGGATCGGCGCGCAGGCCGGAGCCACGCAGGAAGGCCGGCAGTGCCAGCATCTTGTCGCGCCAGGGCGCGCCGGCTTCCCGCGACACCGCTCGGCCCGATTTCGGCGAGACATAGGCAAGATCCTGCCGCGTGCCGGTCGCGGCGCACTGGCTGAGATCGAGACCGAAACCCAGTTCGTCGAGGATCAGGAGCTCGAAGCGCGCCACCAGTTCGCCGGCTGCATCGACGTCATCGAGATGCACGATCATCACCGACAGCGCCTCGTAGAGGCCGCCATGGGCGTCGCGCTCGGGCAACAGGCGCAGATGCGCGGCCATGGTCTGCAGGCCATACACGGCGACGGCACTCTCCATCAACCTGGCCGCATTCATCTCGATCGCTTCGGCCTGGAACGTGCCGAGGTGCTCATCCAGGCGCGCCCGCCAAAGCAGGTCGACACGGTTGCCGGGCTGGAGAACAGGCTGCTGCTTGCGCGAGCGCCCGCCGCGCACGAGGCCGAGATGGCGGCCATGCGCACGCGTCATCACCTCGAGGATGGCGCTGGTTTCGCCATGCTTGCGGGTGCCGAGAATGATTCCCTCGTCGCGCCATTCCATGCCTGGAGCATTTCACCGATCGGGTGGCGAAATCAAGGTACGGGCTTGGTGCCTGGGCTGGCTCTCGCAAGGGTGCATAAAAAGCCGCCCGCAGCATAGCTGCGGGCGGGTCTGGTGGGGTCAGTCGATCCGTTAGAACGAGCGCTGGAAGCGGAGGATGCCGCCGACGCTGCTCTTCTTGTCGGCCTTGGTCCAGTTGTTGAAGTCGGCGTCGTCGAATTTTCCTGCATTGAGGTAATCGACTTCAGCCGTGATCGTGTAACCGGGCACAATCGTGTATGCGACGTTGGCAGCGACGCCGAGGTTCTTCCAGTCGTCATAGGAGATCTGGGCGTTGAACGAGGTCTTGTCGTTGAACTTGTAGGTGCCGCCACCCCAGATCGCCCAGTTTCCACCCCACGGCTTGTATTGGGTGCGGCCCGTGCCGAAGTCGTTGATGTTGTCGTTGGTGCCGTAGCCGCCCATGACGAACAGCGTCAGTTCCTTGCCGACATTGACGTCCAAGCGAACCTTGCCGGCCACTTCCTCGTAATTGCTGTCATAGGCGACGACGCCGGTGACCGCACCCCAGTCGCCCTTGTACTTCAAGCCGCCGACGACATGCGGAACATAGCTGTCGATCGTGTTGACGCCGGTACCTTCTTCGAGCGAGACCACGGCCGAGAAGCCGCTGCCAGCGTCGAAATAGTACTGCACGACGTTGGTATCCTTGATACCGTACGGGATGATCGTGTCCTGGATGACGTTGCCGGCATAGCCGATAAACGAATCGTATGCCGTTTCATCCTTACCGACGCGCAGGCCGCCGAGCTGAATCCAGGCGAAGTTGAGGGTGGTCGCCTTGTTGCCGGCCTGCCAGCCAGTGCCGCCGGTCTCATAGTCGCCGCTGCTGTTGCCAAATTGAAAGCGAGTCTCGGTGTAGGTCTTCAACGTACCGAGCTCGGTTTCCTGGCCGGTCCAGGTCTTCAGCGAGAAGCGCATGTTCTTGTAGTAGGTGTCGTGGCTATCGCCGTCCATGTGATCGGCAACGTTGTTGACGCCGTCCAGCGTGCCGCTGTCGCCGACGCCTATGTCATAGCGGAGATAGCCGCCGATGCGCAGGCAGGTCTCGGTGCCGGGAATATAGAAGTAGCCGGCGCCGTAGACGTCGCAGATCCTGACGTATTCAGCGGGTTCCGGCTCGGCGACGACGACAGCGTCAGCGGCGCGAGCGCCGGAGACCGCGATCAGTGCCGCGGCTGAGCCGAGAAGAAGGCTCTTGATGTTCATTTTCTGACCTCTCCAGTCAAAGTTAAAAATGGCTTCGGATTTTGGTTGGCGGATATATTTTCCCGCCTCACCCACAACGAAAAAGGCCCGCACCGCGTCCCCTTTTCGCGGCGAACATACCCATCAATCTTCCGCCTTCAATGACAATTCCACAAACATTCGGGATTGATGACATAGATTAAATCTGTGTTGCAGAAATAGCACTGGAGAATTCACTTCAAATTACGGCACCGCACAAGTGGAACATTGTCATATTTCCGTAATAATTCCCTGTATGTTCCAATTTTATGATGATATTCTACGAACACCAATTGTTTGAGAAACTTCGCGTAAATAAACCCACTTCCATGGTCGTTTCTACCTAGCCATTCCCCAGCCACGTGAAACCGAAGCCGATCCCCTCGAAGGAGTCTTTTCAGCGGGTCACGGGCACGCCGGAACGGACCACAGGCCATGATGGGAAGATCAATCCGACGTCGGCGGACTCGTCTGCAAGAATCCGCGCTGGCCAACTGAGAAGTCGACCCAACGGAACCTCGGCGTCCCTGGTCGATAGCCACCAGCCAACGGTTTGGGTCATTATTACCGGCGCTTGTGGTCGGCCAGCACCGCGTCGATCACGCGCCAGGATTGTTCGATCTCGGCCGAGTTGACGTCTATCTCGCCGGCGGCGGTGATCAGCGCCTTCCACAGTGCCCAGCCGCGGCCGCGCGCCCAGGTCGCGTCGTCGACGCCGAGGCCAGCGCGGAAGGCCCCCCTGCTCTTTCCCTCGAACAATGTCCAGGCAATCGCCAGATCGCATGAGGGCTCGCCGATGCCGGAGGTGCCGAAGTCGATCACCGCGCTTAGCCTGCCGTGTTCAACCAGAAGATTGCCCCAGCTGACATCGCCGTGGAACCAGACGGGCGGGCCTTGCCAAGGGGCGGCAAGAGCCGTTTCCCAGACAGCGCTTGCCGCGCCGGCGTCGATACGGGTGTCGAGCGCCGCGATCGCTTGTCTCGTCTCCCCGTCATAGACGTTCAGCGGCCCGCCGCGAAAGAAATTGTGTTGGCCCGGCCCCGGTCCGCCAGCCGGGTCGATCCGCTTCAGCGCAATCAGAAAGCCGGCCAGGTCCGCCGCGAATTCCGACAGGTTGGCGATACGCTCGCGCTTTGCAGTCTCACCTTCGATCCACCTGTAGACGGACCAATGCCACGGATAGCCTTCGGCCGGGGCTCCCATCGCCAGCGGTATAGGGATGGGCAGCGGCAACAGCGGCGCCAGCCTCGGCAGCCAGCGATGTTCCTTCTCCACTTGCAGGGAATAGGCGGCGGCACTGGGCAACCGAACGGTCATCTCGTCGCCGAGACGAAAGCTTCTGTTGTCCCATCCGCCAGGTTCAATCGGCCGAACCGCAAGATCCCTCCAGCGAGGAAATTGCGCCGCGATCAACCGGCTGACCAAAGCTGCGTCGATGTTCGACTTGCTATCCATCCATCCTAGTGCGGAAACTCGAGCCCCATCTCGCGGTAGCGCTCGGGATCGTCGCCCCAGTTCTCGCGCACCTTGACGAACAGGAACAGATGCACCTTTTGCTCGAGGATGCCGGCGATTTCCATACGCGCCGCCTGGCCGATGGCGCGGATGGTCTCGCCCTTGTGGCCGAGCACGATCTTCTTCTGGCTGTCGCGTTCGACATAGATGACCTGCTCGATGCGCACCGAGCCGTCCTTCTTCTCTTCCCATTTCTCGGTTTCGATGTGCGAGGAATAGGGCAGTTCCTGATGCAGCCTGAGATAGAGCTTCTCGCGAGTGATCTCGGCGGCGAGCTGGCGCATCGGCAGATCGGAGATCTGGTCTTCCGGATAATACCAGGGCCCCACCGGGAGCGCCTCGGCAAGGTAATCGAGAAGGTCCTTGCAGCCAGAGCCGGTCAGCGCCGAAACCATGAAGGTGCGCTTGAACGGCACTCTTTCGTTCGCTGCTGCCGCCAGCGCCAACAAGGCCTCCGGCTTGACGCGGTCGACCTTGTTGAGGATCAGCGCCATCGGCTGGCGCACATCCTTCAGGCGTTCGAGAATGGCGTCGGCATCACCTCTAATGCCACGCTCGGCATCGATCAGGAGCAACACGATATCGGCATCCTTGGCGCCGCCCCAGGCTGTCGTCACCATTGCCGTGTCGAGACGCCGCTTTGGCTTGAAGATGCCCGGCGTATCGACGAAGACGATCTGCGCGTTGTCGTGCGTGGCGATGCCTCTGACGATGGCACGCGTCGTCTGCACCTTGTGGGTGACGATTGACACCTTGGCGCCGACAAGCTGGTTGACCAGCGTCGACTTGCCGGCATTGGGCGCACCGATCAGCGCTACGAAGCCGGAATGCGTAACGGCCGCAGGCGCGGCCGGAACCGTGTCTTCCGTGGCTGTCATGCCGCGTCTCCCTGATCGATCCAGACACCTTCACGAATGAGAAGGGCGGCGGCGGCGGCCTGCTCGGCCTCGCGTTTGGAGCGGCCGCTGCCGACAGCCGGCTGAAACCCACCAACCATGACACTGACGGTGAACAGCGGATCGTGATCCGGCCCCTCGCGGCTATCGATGCGGTAGACGGGCACGGCGCTTGCCGCCTGATGCGCCCATTCCTGCAACTCGGTCTTGGCGTCGCGTCGGCCGGCACCCGACGCCTGCGAGCGCGGCTGCCAATATTTGTGGATGAAAGCGCGCGCCGCTTCCAGCCCTCCGTCGAGGTAGAGCACGGCGATCAGTGATTCCAGCGCGTCGGCGCGCAGATTGACGCGCTTGCGTCCCTCGAGCCCTTGAACGTCGGATCCGGCGCGGATCAGCTCCGGCAGACCAATATGTTCGGCGATCTCCGACAGCGCCTCGGCATTGACCAGCGCGTTGAACCGCAGCGACAATTCGCCTTCCGCCGCATCGGGAAACGCGGCCAGCAGCATATCGGCCACCACGAGGCCGAGAACCCGGTCGCCCAGGAACTCAAAGCGCTCATAGTCGGTGCCGGCATTGGCGCCGCGGGCGCTGGCATGGGTCAAGGCACGCTGCAGGCGCCGGCGGTCGGCAAAGGCATGGCCCGTGCGCTCCACCAGCGCTTCGGCGAGCGCGTCGGCGGTCAGCCGTCTTGTCGCCGCCATGACCCTAATTAACGAAGTGGAAGAGGCGCGAAGCACGCATAAGCGACGGCCACTTCCAGATTTCGAGCGGGCTCGCCTTGCCGGCGATCGAGAAGAAAACAAGGTTGGCCCGGCCAACCAGGTTTTCGGCCGGAACGTAGCCGACGGAGAATCGGCTGTCGGCGGAGTTGTCCCTGTTGTCGCCCATCATGAAATAGTGACCGGGCGGAACATCGAACTCGCGCGTGTTGTCGCCGATCGAGTTCGGCGACAGATCCAGCGTATCGTAGCTGACGCCGTTGGGCAGCGTCTCACGATAGACGTCGATCGGATAATCCTTTTCGGTGATGTCGGGATTGTCGATCTGTCCGGTCTTCACGCGCGGCACGCCGACGCCGTTGATGAACAGCTGGCCGTCCTTCACCTGGATCTTGTCGCCAGGCAGGCCCACCACACGTTTGATATAGTCGACGGACGGGTCCGGCGGGAACTTGAACACAGCCACATCGCCGCGCTTCGGCTCGGAGCCCCAGATGCGGCCCGAGAAGATGTCCGGGCCGAAGGGCAGCGAATAACGGGAATAGCCGTAGGACCATTTGGTGACGAAGAGATAGTCGCCCTCGAGCAGCGTCGGCCGCATCGAACCCGACGGGATGGAAAAGGGTTGGAACAAGAGCGTGCGAATGACCAAGGCAAGCAAGAGCGCCTGGACGATGACGCTGACGGTTTCGCCAAGCCCGCCGGATTTCTTCTGGGGTTTTTCAGCCACGCTCATGTCGTCCTCGATTGTGCGTTGGATGGTATAGAGTCTCGGCGCGCGCTGGGCAACGTCATGCCGGTGGTCAGATGCAATCAATGTGGCGCTTGTTCGACGGGCAACGCTTCGATGATCACAAAGGCTTGAGCAAGCGGAAAATCATCCGTGATGGTGAGATGGATCATCGCCCGATGGCCCTTTGGCAGAATCGCGTTCAGCCGCGCCTCGGCGCCACCGGTCAGTGCCATGGTGGGCGCGCCGCTCGGAAGATTGACGACACCCATGTCGCGCCAGAACACGCCCTGCGCCAGGCCGGTGCCCAGTGCTTTGGCGCAGGCCTCCTTGGCTGCGAAGCGCTTGGCGTAGGAGGCCGCCCGCGCCCGACGGTTTTCGGAGCGGGCTTGCTCGACTTCGGTGTAGATTCTCTGGATAAAGCGCTGGCCATGGCGCTCCAAGGACTTTTCAATGCGTCTGATATCGATCAGATCGCTGCCGATGCCGATGATCATCGCGCGGTGGAACCGATGCTTGCGTTTGGGTGAGACGATTGCTCATGGCGGGCCGCGCGCTCTGCCAGCCGTTTGCGCCGCTGCTCGCGAAAGGCGTTCATGCCCCAGCGCGTGATGGCGTAGAACAGAACCCCAAAGGCCAGTCCAAGCGGTATCGCACCGATCAGCATCGGCTTCAGCACCGGGGCCCACAATTGCGCGAAGGAAAGGTTGTGCAGCATCTCGCCCAGATGTGCTGGCGGGCCGTGCGCCGGCAGGCGGCTGTGCAGGATCAGCTTGCCGGTCTCCCAGGAGGCGCCCCACAGCAGCGGGAACGTCAGTGGATTGCCGAAGAATACGGCGCCAAGTGCGGCCGCCACCAGATTGCCGGCTATGAGCCAGCACAGCACCGCGGCAATGGCGAAATGGAAACCCACCGGAAAGAACGAAGCAAAGACGCCAGCGGCGACGCCGGCCGCCACCGCATGCGGCGTGGCCTTCAGCCGCAGGATGCGCTTGGAGAAGTACTGCAGCGAGCGCGAAAACGACCGGCGCGGCCATAGATAGGTACGCACCCGCTCCAAGAGGCCATCAGGCTCGCGGCGTCGAAAAAGCACTCTATTCCAATTCCTGATCTACCAATACCCGCCGTCCTGCCACCCAAGCCAGGTCACAGCAACTTATCTTGCGCTTCCGGGGCGCAGAAAGGCAACAACGACTTTGATATAGCGACAGGCTGCCTTCGGAACAACGAAACGCTGCCGCGATGGTCTGCCGCAGGGGGTAACAAGATCGCCATTGAGGCGAAACTGAGGAAAAGAAGGACGGCCGGCATGGCCACCACTCGACCAGCGCGCGACGACGAGGCGAAAGAGTTGCCCGATATCGAGCAATCCGCCGGGCTGGCGTTTCGTTCCATACCGGACCTCGCCTGGATCGCCGAAGACGGCAATATGAGCGTCGAGCGGCACCGCGCGCTGACCACGGAGGGCACATGCTGGGTCGCCACGGACAAGCGCGACCGCGCCATCGCCTTCTTGAGCGCCAGCGTTGAGGACGATGCATTGCATATCCTGGAATTCGACGTTCGTTTTGAGTGGCAAGGCTCGGGCATCGGCCGAGCCCTGCTGGAGACCGTCATCGAGGAGTCCAGGCGGCGCGGCCTTGCAACGATCACGCTGACGACATTTCGCGATGTTGCTTGGAACGTGCCGTTCTACCGAAAGTTCGGATTCCGCGTCCTGGAGGATGCGCAGATCGATGCGCGGCTCGCCGGGTGGCTGAGACAGGAAGCCGCGCACGGCATGCCGGTGAGCCGGCGCTGCGCAATGCTGCTCGATCTCGCGCGGATTTAACGGCGGCTATTCCAGATATTCACTGACCTCGATCAGATTGTCGTCGGGATCGCGGAAATAGACAGACATCATGCGGCCGCGTGCGCCGATCCGCTCTACTGGTCCAAGTTCCACCGCCACACGATCGGCTTCGAGACTGGCGAGGAGTTCGCCGAGCGGCCGATCGGTGATCAGGCAGAAATCACCGGCTCCGGGCGTCGGCGACTTCGCCTTCGGCTCGAAGGTGCGGCCGACCTCGTGGACATTGATCTTTTGGTTGCCGAAAGCCAGGGCTGTCGGCAGGCCCGGCGTATCGATGCGCTTAAAGCCCAGAACGCGCTGGTAAAAGGCGCAGGTCGCCTCGAGTGAGGCCACCGTCAGCACGAAATGATCGATACTGATGATCATCCCGCCCCTCTCAGATATTGCGACTGCCCGGCTTGATCGCCGGTATGGCGGCGAGTTCCGGCGGCAGCCGATCGGCCGGATAGGCCGGCACCTCGTACTCGGCGAGGGCGATCAGCGGCACGCCGACATCGGTCTTGCCCGCCGAGCGGTCGATGATGCAGGCCGCCGCCGTGACCTCGGCGCCAAGTTCGCGCAGGCAGTCGATGGTCTCGCGGATAGACAATCCAGTGGTGACGATGTCCTCGACAATGACGACACGCGCGCCGAGCGCGATCTCGAAGCGGCGCAGCCGGAACTCGCCCCCTTCCCGCTCGACCCAGATCGCCGGCACGCCAAGATGGCGCGAAGTCTCGTAGGCCGGGATCAGCCCGCCGATGGCCGGGCCGACGACATAGTCGATTTTACCCGGCACGGCGGCGCGGATCTTTTCGGCCAGCGCCTTGCACAGCCGCTCGGTCTTATCGGCATGCATGAACACGCGCGCCTTCTGCAGGAAGACCGGGCTGCGCAGACCCGACGTCAGGATGAAATGCCCCTCCAGGACAGCACCAGCCTGGCGAAAAATATCCAGCACTTCGTCCGTATTCATCCGTCTATCCCCGTGTAGATCAGCCGAGTTAGCCATTGACACGCCGTGCATCGCTGACGCTCGAATTGTCCTTGAGCTGCGACAGCAGCCGGTTGAGATGCTTCAGATCCCAGACTTCGAGATCGATCAGCATTTCGGTGAAATCGGGCGCGGTGCGCACCATTGACAGCGTATGGATGTTGGCATCGTTCGAGGCAACGACCTGGGCGATGTCGGCGAGCGATCCCGGTGCATTGATGGCGGTGACGGAAACACGCGCGGGGAAGCGTTCCTTGGTGCGCTCGTCGATGTCCCAGCGCACGTCAATCCAGCGCTCGGGCTGGTCGTCGAAAGCCTGCAGCGCCGGCGACTGGATCGGATAGATGGTAATGCCGGTGCCCGGCTGCACGATGCCGACGATGCGGTCGCCAGGCACCGCCCCTTCCGGCGCGAAACGCACCGGCAGGTCACCGCGCACGCCACGGATCGGCACCGCGCCGTCGCGCGGCTGGTCCTTGTCCTTGCGCGCGGCACGGCCCGGGATCTGGAACAGCATGCCGGCGGCGTTGCGGATCTTCGACCAGCCTTCCTCGCGCTGCTTGGGCGCCGCCGGCGTGACGCGCTCGTCCTTGTAATCTGGGAAGACGGCTTTCATGACGTCGGTGGACGCCAATTCGCCGCGGCCGACGGACGCCAGCACGTCCTCGATGTCCTTGCGCGCCAGCCGGTGCAGGACGGGCTTCAGGTTTTCCTTGGTGAAATTCTTGCCGGCCCGCTCGAAAGCCCGTTCGAGAATGCGCGCGCCGAGACCCGAATACTGCTTGCGGATGGCGTTCTTGGTGGCGCGGCGAATGGCGGCGCGCGCCTTGCCAGTGATGACGACGGATTCCCACGCGGCCGGCGGCACCTGCGCCTTGGAGCGGATGATCTCCACCTCGTCGCCATTCTTCAGCTCCGTCATCAGCGGCATGATGCGGCCGTTGACCTTGGCGCCGACGCAGGTGTCGCCGACATCGGTGTGAACCGCATAGGCGAAGTCGATCGGCGTGGCACCTTTCGGCAGCGCGATCAGCATGCCCTTGGGGGTGAAGCAGAACACCTGGTCCTGGAACAGTTCCAGCTTGGTGTTCTCGAGGAAATCCTCGGGATTGTCGCCCTCGGCGAGCTGTTCGATCGTGCGCCTCAGCCAGGCATAGGCATTGGTTTCCTTCGAGATCGAATGGGCCGTGCCGTTCGCCTTGCCGCCGGTATCCTTGTAGATCGAATGGGCGGCGACGCCATATTCGGCGATCTTGTTCATCTCGCGGGTGCGGATCTGAAGCTCGACGCGCTGGCGCGACGGCCCGACGATGGTGGTGTGGATCGAGCGGTAATCGTTCTGCTTCGGTGTTGAGATGTAGTCCTTGAAACGGCCGGGCACCATCGACCAGGCGGTGTGGATGGCGCCAAGCGCGCGATAGCAGTCCTCGACATTGTCGACGACGACGCGAAAGCCGAAAATGTCGGACAATTGCTCGAAGGAGAGCGCCTTGGCCTCCATCTTGCGGAACACCGACCACGGCTTCTTCTGCCGGCTTTTGACGCCTGCATTGATCGCATGCTTCTCGAACAGAGCCGACAGCGCTTTCTCGATCTCGGACAGCACGCCCTTGTTGCGCTCGAAAATCTCGGCGAGCCTGGCGGTGACGGCGCGATAGGCTTCCGGATTGATGTAGCGGAAGGCGATCTCCTCCAGCTCCTCGCGCATGCCCTGCATGCCCATGCGCCCGGCCAGCGGCGCATAGATATCCATCGTCTCCTCGGCGATGCGCAGGCGCTTGGCTTCCGGCACATGGTCGAGGGTGCGCATATTGTGCAAGCGGTCGGCGAGCTTGACCAGAAGCACGCGCACATCTTCCGAGATTGCCAGCAGAAGCTTGCGCAAATTCTCGGCCTGCTCGGCCTTCTTGGAGACGAGGTCGAGTTTCTTGAGCTTGGTCAGGCCCTCGACCAGCTTGCCCATCTCGGGCCCGAACAGTTCGTCGATCTCGGCCCTGGTCGCCGTGGTGTCCTCGATCGTGTCATGCAGCAGGGCGACGGCGATCGTCGCCTCGTCCATGTGCATTTCGGTGAGGATGGCGGCGACTTCGAGCGGATGCGAGAAATAGGGGTCGCCGGAAGCGCGCTTCTGGTGGCCATGCTTCTGCATGGCATAGACATAGGCCTTGTTGAGCAACGCCTCGTTGACGTCAGGCTTGTAGCGCTGGACGCGCTCGACAAGCTCATACTGACGCATCATGGGCGGAATCTCTCGGCGATGAAATGAATCATGCGCCGCACTGCTGCACGGCGCATGTCATAGATAGCCACGAAACTGCCGGGACGGAAGTGCCGGAAGATTGTTCCAGGCGCCTCCGCAAAGCAGTCTTAGTAGTCGTCGCTCTTTTCCGGCGGCACCAGGCCTTCGATGCCGGCCAGCAGGTCTTCCTCGGTCATGCGATCGAAGGCGATGTTGTCCTCAGCATCATCGGTATCGGCGGCCGTGACGGCTGCGCCGGTCTGATCGGCGATCGCCTCGCCATCGGCTTCGGGCTCGTCGACTTCGACATGCTTCTGCAGCGAATGGATCAGGTCTTCCTTGAGGTCGTCGGGCGACAACGTCTCGTCGGCGATCTCGCGCAGTGCGATGACCGGGTTCTTGTCATTGTCGCGCGGGACGGTGATCTGCGCGCCCTGGCTGATCTGACGAGCACGGTGGCCGGCCAGAAGCACCAGCTCGAAGCGGTTGTCGACCTTGTCGATGCAATCTTCAACGGTTACGCGGGCCATGGATTGCCCCTTTCATGCCTGGATTTAATGGAAAACAGGCGCGGTCAATAACCCGAACGCCGCGGAAATACAAGCATTATGGAATGCCGAGGCCGGAGAACGGCCGATCTGTCATTGCTTTGTCGGATTTCCCCCGAAGCCGGTTTCGGTCGAGCTCCGGTGCGCCGGTACCAACCCGGCGATCACAATTGCTTGCAGTGCGGCAACGAACCCTTGGATTGCCACAAAACTGGCGTTATTTCGAAAAGCGTAAGGTCAGCCGGTTTATTGCGAACCCTACTGATAGTCGCATTTCGTTTTGACGGCCGCTTATTTCGAAAAGGAATTTTTCCATGTTCGACCCCCGTGAAAAGATCGCCCTGTTCATCGACGGCGCCAATCTCTACGCCACGTCGCGCGCGCTCGGTTTCGACATCGATTATCGCAAGCTCCTGTCGAGCTTCCAGAAACGCGGCTACCTGCTGCGCGCCTACTATTACACCGCCCTGGTCGAGGATCAGGAATATTCCTCGATCCGGCCGCTGATCGACTGGCTCGACTATAACGGCTTCAAGGTCGTCACCAAGCCGGCCAAGGAATTCACCGACTCGACCGGCCGCCGCAAGATCAAGGGCAACATGGACATCGAATTGACCGTCGATGCGCTGGAACTGGCCGATGTCGTCGACCACTATGTCATCTTCTCCGGGGACGGCGATTTCCGCACGCTGGTCGAGGCGCTGCAGCGGCGCGGGCGCAAGGTGTCGATCGTCTCGACCATGGCCTCGCAGCCGCCGATGATCTCTGACGATCTGCGTCGCCAGGCCGACCATTTCATCGACCTGATGACGTTGAAGAACGAGGTGGGCCGCGATCCCTCCGAAAGGCCGGTGCGCCGACCCGAACCGGCCGAGACGGAAGAGGACGAGTACTGAGGGCGGCTGCGTTGGCCGCACATCTGGCCGCCTCCCCGGAACCCGATCGCGATTGCCCGCTCTGTCCGCGGCTGCACGGTTTCATTGCCGAGTGGCGGCAACGCGAGCCATCGTGGTTCAACGCGCCGGTTCCGACCTTCCTGCCGCCCGAAGGCGACGATTCGGTCCGGCTGCTGATCGTCGGGCTTGCGCCCGGCCTGCGCGGAGCGAACCGCACGGGCCGGCCTTTCACGGGCGACTATGCCGGCGACCTGCTCTACGGCACGTTGATCGCGCACGGCTTGGCGCGCGGCGAGTTCAAGGCGCGGCCTGACGATGGGTTGGAGCTCGTTGGAACGGCAATCACCAACGCCGTCCGCTGCGTGCCTCCCGAGAACAAGCCTGTGGGCGCCGAGATCGCCACCTGCCGGACTTTCCTTGTGCCGACGATCACACGGTTTCCCAATTTGCGGGCCGTGCTGACACTTGGTTCGATCGCGCACCAGTCGACCGTGCGGGCACTGGGCCAGCGCGTCGCCGCCTATCCCTTCAAGCATGGCGGGCGGCAGGAGGCCGGGGGCATCACGCTGTTTTCCAGCTATCACTGCTCGCGCTACAACACCAACACCGGCGTGCTGACCGAAGCGATGTTCGTCAGCGTTTTCAGGGAAATTGCGGCGTTCCTGGATTCGTAGGGTCTGGAATTGGCTTACAACGCCGGCGCGAACAATGCGGACAGTTTCTCCTGACCGCCTTGCAGGACGTTCAGGTCGACGTCACCGACGATGCCCTCGACGCGGCCCCTGTTGTGGTACTGCCAGTAGACCCAATCGTCGCGACCCGGCTCGAGCAGCAGTGAGCGAAGCCAGAGCGGACGGGCGGCGATCTGTCCTGCATAGGCCGTTGCTGCATCGTCGGTCAGATAGATGATGGCTTTCTTGCCAAAGGCGGCTTCAACGGGACCGAGGAAGGCCTGGAGTTCGGTGTCGAGTTGTTCGGGCGAAGGACGCTGCGGGCAATTGCCGCCGAACTCGATGTCGACAACCGGCGGCAGCAAAGGCTGGTCGTGCGGCACCACGGCGATGAAATTCTTCGCCTGGTCGGCGCCCGGCCGGCAGAAGGTGAAAAAGTGATAGGCGCCGACAGCGAGCCCGGCAGCACGAGCCTCGCGCAGATTGATGGCAAAGGCATCGTCGACATGATCGCCGCCCTCGGTCGCCTTGATGACCGCAAAGGCGACATCGGCGGCGGCAACGCGTCGCCAGTCGATCCGGCCCTGATGATGCGAAACGTCGATGCCCCTGACAGGATATTTGCCGCGATCCGGAGAAAACGCATGGAAATAGAAGAAGCCGCCAGCGACCATGAGCATTGCAAAAACCAGGCTGACCGATCCCCAGAGGATGATCCGGTTCTTCAAGACTGTCCCCTCCGGTATTCTGGCTCCTTGGCTAGAACCCTGAAAGCCAAACACTTATCCGCTTGGCTACCGCCTGGTGGCGGTCACCCGCGCTCTTTCAAGAGCCTGCCCTTCTCACGCGACCAGTCGCGCTGCTTTTCCGTCTCGCGCTTGTCATGCAGCTTCTTGCCGCGACCGACGGCGAGCAGCAGCTTGGCCCGGCCCTGGTCGTTGAAATAGATCTTCAGCGGCACCAGGGTCATGCCTTCGCGGTCGACGCTCTGCGACAGCTTGGCCATCTCGCGCTTGTTGAGCAGCAGTTTGCGGCGCCGGCGCGGCTCGTGGTTGAAGCGGTTGGCCTGCAGATATTCCGGTAGATAGGAGTTGATCAGCCAAATCTCGCCGCCCTCGACCGAGGCATAGCTGTCCTGGATGTTGGCCTGGCCCTGGCGCAGCGACTTGACCTCGGTGCCGGTCAGCACCAGGCCGGCCTCGATCGTGTCGAGCACCTCATAGGAAAACCGCGCCTTGCGGTTTTCCGCAACGGTCTTGTTGTTGGGATCGGCTTTTCTGACTTGATTCATAATGCGGAGAGGTGGCGCCTCATCCCTAATTTATCAAGCCGGCGTGCTTCATCGCCGCGTCGATCTTTTCGGCCGTCGATTGTTCGACCGTGACCAGCGGCGAGCGCAGCACGTTCTCGACCTTGCCGAGCTTTGAAAGCGCATATTTGGCGCCGGACACGCCGGGTTCGATAAAGATCGCCTTGTGCAGCGGCAGCAAGCGATCCTGCAATTCCAGCGCCTTGGCGCTGTCGCCGGACAGCGTCGCCTCCTGGAATTCGGCACAAAGCCGCGGCGCGACGTTGGCCGTCACCGAGATACAGCCGACACCGCCATGCGCGTTGAAGCCGAGCGCGGATGCATCTTCGCCGGAAAGCTGGATGAAATCCTTGCCGCAGGTCATACGCTGCTCGGAAACCCGTTCGACCTTGCCGGTCGCGTCCTTGACGCCGACGATATTCTTGAAGTCGTGCGCCAGCCGGCCCATCGTCTCCGGCATCATGTCGATGACCGAGCGCGGCGGGATGTTGTAGATGATGATCGGCAGCTTGGTTGCCCTGGCGACGGCGGCGAAGTGCTCATAGAGGCCGCGCTGCGTCGGCTTGTTGTAGTAGGGAGTGACGACAAGTGCAGCATCGGCGCCTGCCTGTTCGGCATATTGGACCAGGCCGATCGCTTCCGCGGTGTTGTTGGAGCCAGCGCCGGCGACGACCGGGGCGCGGCCCCTGGCCGCCTCGATGCAGACCTTGACCACCTGACGATGCTCGTCATGCGACAGCGTCGGCGACTCGCCGGTGGTGCCAACGGGAACAAGGCCTGTCGTGCCCTCCGCAAGTTGCCAGTCGACAAAGGCGCGAAAGGCTTTCTCGTCGAAACGCCCGCTCTTTTCGAACGGTGTCACGAGCGCGGTCAGCGAGCCTCTCAGCATGTTCGTCCAACTCCTTGGGACTTCTTGTTCACGCATATCGTTATCCCAAAACCGGTAGCCACTTTTGGGCGATAGGCATGGGTGTTTTCGTCTCTGGTCTTAATGTCGCGCCTTCTAACCGAAAGCGAGGCGGCGCACCATAGTCTCGACATGGTTGCGCGGCAAGCATTGCCATGCTGCCAGCAAACGCAATTCGAACGGCCTCGATAACCTTTTGTTAACTGGCCCTTCATGACCTAAGTTTACGGTCTGGTCCAGGTCGCGAAGCTTCCGCGCCTGCTGGTGATGTGTAAAGGCTGAACGATGCCGACTAGGCGGCCTCATCTTTTCGCGCTCCTGGGCGCGGTCGTCGCGCTGATGCCCGAGATGGCGATCGGCGGCAGCGTCGACGTGCAGTTGACATCGGCCATTCCGATGCCCGGCATGCAAAGCTCGCAAGATGCGGGTCCACGCGATACGGCCCCCTCTGCCAGCATCGTGCAGTTGAAGAGCGGTCTGGACGCACTGGCGGCGGGCGACATTCCCGGTGCCCGCGCCGCGCGCGATGCCCTTTCCGCCGGTTCGCTCGACCAGCACATCCTTGCCTGGGCAATCGCGCTTTATGGCGGCGACAAGGTGCCGAGCGGCGACATTGCGGCCGCAGCGAAGATGTTGCCCAACTGGCCGGGGACAACCGCGCTGCGCAAGAACAGCGAACGCGCACTCTATCGCGAGAACCCCGCCCCCGACATCGTTGTGCAGGCGTTCGACGGCAGCCAGCCGCAGACATTCGAAGGCGTGATGCTTCTTGCCCGCGCCTATGTGGCCCTGGGCAAGGCAGAGGCGGCGCGTTCGGTGCTGGTGCCGTTCTGGCGCACCGCGATCCTGGAGGCCAAGGACGAGACAGCGCTGATCAAGGAGTTCGGCGGGCTGATCCCGGCCGCCGATCACCGATTCCGCATGGAGCGCATGTTCTACGCCGACCGGGTCGGCGCGGCGCAGCGCGTCGCCGGCCCGGCGCAAGCGGAGCAACTGGCCACCGCCTGGGCGGCGGCCGACAAGGGCGACAAGAACACCCCCAAGCTGCTCAAGGCGGTGCCGGCTTCACAGCGTTCGGCCGGCTATTTCTTCGCGCAAGCCGAATATCTGCGCAAGCAAGACAATATTGCCGACGCCGCCGCCATCGTGATGAAGGCGCCGACGGATCGCGAAGCGCTGGTCGACCCGGATGCCTGGTGGGTGGAGCGCCGGGTACTGTCGCGCGAGCTGGTCGACAAGGGTGACATGAAAGCCGCCTACAGGATCGTCGCCATGCATGCGGCCGAAAGCACAGCGAACGCCGCCGAAGCCGAATTCCATGCCGGCTGGTACGCGCTGCGCGGTCTGAACGATCCCAGGCTTGCCGCAACACATTTCGCGCGCATCGCCGACCTTGCGCAGGGGCCGATGACATTGTCGCGCGCCTATTACTGGCTCGGCCGCGCCGCCGAAGTTGGTGGTCCAGGTAACGCAAAGGACTATTTTGCGCGCGCGGCGGCCTATGGCACGACATTCTACGGCCAGCTCGCCGCCGAGCGCATTGGTCGCCCGGCGCTGAACATCGTCTATCCCACACCGAGTGCCGCCGACCGCCAGAGTTTTGCCGGTCGCGAAGCCGTCGCCGCCATCAAGCGGCTGCAGGAGGCGGGCTACGACCGTTATGCCGAAACGCTCTATCGTGACCTTGCGGGACAGTTGACCAGCCCGGGCGAACTGGCGCTCCTGGCCGTGCTGGCGGAAAAGCAGGGCAACCACTTCATGTCGCTCAAGATCGGCAAGATCGCCGGCGCGCGTGGCATCGATGTCGGCGCGCTGTCGCATCCTTTGGGGGTCATCCCCGATAGCGCCGATATTTCCGGTTCGGGCAAGGCGCTGGCCTATGCCATCGCCCGCCAGGAAAGCGAATTCAACATCGGCGCCATATCGAGCGCCGGCGCGCGCGGGCTGCTGCAGCTGATGCCGGCAACCGCCAAGCAACTGGCGAAGAAGGCCGGGCTGCAATTCTCGCAGGCACGCCTGACCACCGACGCCGGCTACAATGCGACGCTGGGCTCGGCCTTCCTCGGCCAGCAGCTCGACCGCTTCAACGGCTCCTATGTGCTGACCTTCGCCGGCTACAATGCCGGCCCCAGCCGCGCTGCCCAATGGGTGGCGAAATACGGCGATCCGCGCGGCAAGGACATCGACGCCGTCGTTGACTGGATCGAGCGGATTCCTTACACGGAAACAAGGAGTTATGTGCAGCGCGTGATGGAGAACTACGAGGTGTACAAGATGCGCATTTCCGGCAAGTATGACATTGTGGGAGATCTTGTGAACGGGCGGAGTTGACGGCTTTCATTCCTCCCTACGAGAGGAGTTGGCCTCGCGCGGATCCGCCCGCCTTGGCTGAGTGAAGGGCCTAGCCACCTTCGGCCCGCAAGAGGAGAAGTAACTGCCCCATTTGACCATCCCTTCCCTCGCCTGTAGCAGACGGACCATCCGGCGAGAGCAAGGGCAGCATTCCAATGGCGAGCGAAGGTTTCTCCGATTTCTTCTACGCGGGACCCGATGGGCTGAAGCTCCATGCCCGGATCTATGGCGACGCAAATTCGCGACATTGGCCAGTCGTCTGTCTGCCCGGGCTCACCCGCAATGCACGCGACTTCCACGAACTCGCGCTCTATTTGGCCGGCAAAGCGGGAAGCCCGCGCAAGGTCGTCGCCTTTGACTATCGCGGCCGCGGGCAGTCCGATTATGATCCCGATGTCAGCCGTTATAATGTCGGCGTCGAAGCCGGCGACACTCTTGCCGGACTTGCGGCCTTGGGAATCGAGGAAGCCGCCTTCATCGGCACCTCGCGCGGCGGCCTGATCATTCATGTCCTGGGTGCGCTGCGGCCGGCCATATTGAAAGCGATCGTGCTGAACGATATCGGACCGGTGATCGAGCCGGCCGGCCTTGCCCACATCCAGTCGTATCTCGAACGCAAACCGAAGCCGAAGACCTTCGCCGAAGCAGTGGCAGCCCAGCGCCGCGTTCACGGCCGGGATTTTTCAGCGCTCGCCGATGTGGACTGGGAGCGCATGGTGCTGGCGCTCTACCGCGAAACGGATCAGGGCCTGCTGCCGGATTTCGACCCGAAGCTGGTCGACACGGTTGCAAATCTCGACCTGACGCAGCCGCTGCCGGCGCTGTGGCCGCAATTCGACGCCCTATCGGCCCTTCCCATGCTCGCCTTACGCGGCGCCAATTCGAGTTTGCTGTCGGTGGACACACAGCGGCAGATGCGGGAGCGCCATCCGGCAATGCAGACGATCACCGTCGAAGGCCAGGGTCACGCCCCTTTTCTCGAAACCGGAACCTTGCCGGGCGACATCGCCGCTTTCCTCGACAGAGCCGAGCGGCTGCCGACTCGCCTTTAAAAACCGTTGCCGGCGAGGCAAACGACAGCAGGGCGACCAAGGTAGGTTCCGAAGCCGGAATAGCATGCCTGAAATAACCCGCAGATCGGGGGATCCACGGAATTGGTTGTCCACAGCGTCTTCAAAGCGTGAACTTATCGGGACTTTGAGGCCTTCTTCATTGCCTTAGCCGTGGTCTTCACGGCTGCCGGCTGGTCTGCCGCACCGCGCGCGGCAGCGCGCGGGGACGGTTCGGGCGCTGCCTTCACGCTGTCGGCGCCGCCAGACCGGGGTACTTCCAGCACGGTGACGCAGCCGTCGAGGTCATTGGTGGCCAGATGCGCATAGCGCATCGTCATCGACAGGGTCTGGTGGCCGAGCCACATCTGCACGCGCCTGATGTCGATACCGCCCTGAACAAGACGCGAGGCGCAGGTATGGCGCAGAATGTGCGGCACCACCTGGTCGTCGGCGGCCAGACCGACTTCGGCCTTCGCATCGTTCCAGATGGCACGGTATTGAGCCTGGCTGAATGTGGTGAACGGGCCCTTCGGCCGGCGACCTTCGCCGGGAGGCAGCTTGATCACTTCCTTGACACGCTCGGTCATCGGAATGGTGCGGCTGCGGCCGGACTTGGTGATCCAGAAGGAGACGCGATGCTCCTGGATGTCGTTCCAGATCAGCCCGAGCGCCTCGCCAAGGCGGCAGCCAGTGTCGACCAGGAAGACGGAAAGCCGGTAGGCATCCTCGCTGCGGCTCCTGATGGCAGCAAACAGCCTAGCCTCCTCGTCCCTTTCAAGGAAACGAATCCGTCCCGACCGCTCCTTCTGGCGGCGGAACTCGGGCAGGCTGTGGATATCTCCCATCTTGTAGGCCTTGCGCAGCAGTTTGCTGAGGGCAGCCATCTTTCGATTGATGGTTGCGTTGCTGTTGCCGCGCTGGCGCAAGGTGCCGATAAGGTTGTCCAGGGTACTCTGGTCAAAGGCGCTGAAACGCTCCCCGAGCAGAATCTCGTCTATCTCGCCGATGAACGAGCTGACATTGTATTTATGTCGCCCATCATCCCACAATATATCTCGATATGCTGAAAAAAGATCTCCAACCCTATGCGATTTTACTTCTCGTATCTTATTGTAGGTGTAGTTAAACTTGGAATTCTGAGAAGAAAACATCGAAAAATGATCGGAGGGCTCGCCCTCTTGAATCGCTTCGGTCGTCATCATTTGCCACACCCCCGAGTGGGATAGATTCAGCCCTATCCGCTTGGGAGCGTCCTTTCAAGAGATTTGAATCACGCAGTTGTGATTTCATCCGCCATCAGCGGATCCCACGAAACCATCCCACAGACTCTATTCAGCTACCGTTACCCCCTGTTCCTTCTGTTTGCCTTGATCCAGTCACGAAACAAAAACAGCCCGGGCGTTGATGCGCCCGGGCTGGATTTCACCTGTATGGAACCAGCCCTTAGAACGAGCGCTGGAAGCGGAGGATACCGCCGATGCTGCTCTTCTTGTCGGCGCCGGTCCAGTTGGAGAAGTCGGCGTCGTCGAACCTGCCTGCATTGAGGTAGTCGACTTCGGCCGTGACCGTGAAGCCCGGGACGACGTCGTAGGCGATGTTCGCCGCGATGCCCAGGTTCTTCCAATCGTCATACGACACCTGCGCGTTGAACGAGGTCTTCTCGTTGAACTTGTAGGTACCGCCGCCCCAGACAGCCCAGTTGCCGCCCCACTGCTTGTAGAAACCGCGACCATGGGCGTCGACAAAATTGCCGGCGTCGTCGTTGAGGTTGTCATCGGTGCCGTAACCGCCCATGACCCACAGCGACAGTGCGTCGTTGACGTTCACGTCCAAGCGAACCTTGCCGGCAACTTCTTCGTAGTTGCTGTCATAAGCGACGACGCCGGTGATGGCGCCCCAGCCCTGCGTCCACTTCAGACCGCCGACGACATGCGGAACGTAGCTGTCGATCGTGCCGACAACGCCCGCGCCTTCTTCGAGCGAGACCACGGCCGAGAAGCCGTTGCCAGCGTCGAAGTAGTACTGAACGACGTTGGTGTCGAAGTCGCCGTAAGGAACCAGCGTATCCTGGATCACGTTGCCGGCGTAGCCGACGAACGTATCGAAGGCCGATTCGTCCTTACCGACGCGGAGACCACCGAGCTGGATCCAGGCGAAGTTCAGCGAGACGTCCTTGTTATGGGCGGTGTTGAACGGCTCGATTGCGTTGTCGTTGCCGAAGTTGAAGCGGGTCTCGGTGTAGGTTTTCAACGTGCCGAGCTCGGTTTCCTGGCCGGTCCAGGTCTTCAGCGTGAAGCGGGCATTTTTGTGCCAGGCATCATTTACCGAGCCGTCCTGGTGGTCCGCAGTCTTCGAACCGTTGAACGTGCCGACGTCGCCGCCGCCGATGTCATAACGGATGTAGCCGCCGATGCGCAGGCAGGTCTCGGTGCCGGGGATGTAGAAGTAGCCAGCGCCGTAGACGTCGCAAATCTTGACGTATTCAGCGG
>NZ_VFUS01000013.1:0-145413 GCF_006441005.1 Mesorhizobium sp. B2-5-3 | reverse complement strand
ATCGACAACCCGTTCGGCACGAGGTTGTCACCCATGTCTTAGGTACATTCTGTTACCTATGTCTTCGGGCCGTACACGGGACTGAGTGGTGAGCGCGATGGGATTCGAACCCATGACCTACTGATTAAAAGTCAGTTGCTCTACCGGCTGAGCTACGCGCTCCCGTGGGCTGGAAACGGCGCCCTCGAAATTGCGCGGAACATAGGGAGAGTGCCTCGACCGGTCAACCGGAAAAAACGGGGCCACCAAGCCATGCGTTCCCGCCGTGCCGGCTCTCCCGGCCGGCCGTTTCGGCAAGGACATGCTGAACCTTTGCCAGCCAGGCGAAGACCCTGTGGCCTCCATCGATCCCAAACCGGAGAAACATTACAAATCAGCAACTTGCCTTTTTTTCCAGGAACAATTCGCGAGCGTGTCCGTTTCCTCCGCCACAAGGGACGTCAACCTCTCAAGGAGAAGATCATGAACAAAGTCCTGTCGGGTTTGCTGGCGACCACACTGTCAGCTTCCTTCGCAGTGGCGGCGGCCATGCCGGTCGAAGCCGCACCGGCCTATGTGCCGCAGCCTGCATCGGTCTCGTTCGATGTCCAGACCGTGCAGTACAGGCCCTGGGAGCGGCGCCGTAACTTCCGCGGCGAGTTTCGCGGCAACCGCAACTTCTACCGCGACAACCGCGGAGCCTACTGGAACGGCCATCGCGGCTACCGTGAATATCGCCCGGGCTATCGCCGTCACGGCGATTTCTGGTTCCCGCTGGCTGCTTTCGCCACTGGCGCGCTGATAACCGGCGCGATCGCCAACAACCGGAACCGCGTCTATGAAGGCAATTCGCATGTGCAGTGGTGCTATGACCGTTACCGTTCCTACCGCGCATCCGACAATACGTTCCAGCCGTATAACGGCCCGCGCCAGCAGTGCATTTCACCCTACTGATGGGCGACAGTGTTCGTGGGATAGAAAGTCAAAGCCCGTGCCGGAAATGGCGCGGGCTTTCTGTCGTGCGAGGACGGTCCCCGGGCAGGCTGTGATCAGCTGGCCCAATTAATGGTCTTGAAGACATAATAAAGTGCGCCACCTTCACCACGGGGTGATCGGTACGCTCCGACGGCATCGCAAATTCGAACCGTGACGGCCGCCAATTCCCAACCCAGCACTTCCAGCTGATCCCCATCTATCACGTAAGCCTGAGCCAGTTCGTCAATGCCGTTCTTCTCGCCGAAGAACCGAACCAGCTTTGCATCTCTAAGAAGACTATCGGGCAGATTTGAATTTGCCCACGCCCAGAGCCAGTTCTGTGCCTTGACATTCGTGGAACCGGCGATCTGGATTTCGGTGATCACGTTGATCGCTCCGTCCTTGGAGAACAAGAGCTTTCCGTTGCTCAAGTCATAGCGACCAGTGGCCGATGCGGAATTCTTCCTCCAAGCGCTTATTCTTGGCCTCAAGTTGTTTGATAGCCTCGGCGCGCCAAGCAGAGTACCAGTTTGGCTTCATTTCCCCCTCGCCCGATCTGACTGTTGGTTATGGCACGCTCAGCGTCCTGCGAACAGCATCGCGCCACCCCGCCAGCTTGGCCGAGCGTACCGCTGGTTCCATGTCCGGTCTGAAGCGCCGGTCGAGCGCCCATGTCTTGGCGAATTCCCGCGCCTTCGGCCACACGCCCGCCTTCGAGCCGGCGAGCCAGGCGGCACCGAGCGCGGTTGTCTCCAGAATGGTCGGACGGTCGACCGGAGCGTCGAGAATGTCGGCCAGTCGTTGCATGGTCCAGTCGGATGCCACCATGCCACCATCGACCCGAAGCACCGTCTTGGCCGCCGTACCCTTCCAATCCTTGCGCATGGCATCGAGCAGGTCGCGCGTCTGGTAGGCCACGGATTCGAGCGCGGCGCGGGCAAACTCCGGCGGCCCCGAATTGCGGGTCAGGCCGAAGATCGCGCCCCGCGCCTCGGCATCCCAGTGGGGCGCGCCGAGCCCGACAAAGGCCGGCACCAGATACACGTCCTGGGTCGGATCGGCCTCGGCCGCCAGCTTGCCGCTCTGTTCGGCCTTGCCGATCACCTTGATGCCGTCGCGCAACCACTGCACGGCGGCGCCGGCGATGAAGATCGATCCTTCCAGCGCATAGGTGGTCTTGCCGTTCAGCCGATAGGCAATCGTGGTCAACAGCCGGTTCTTCGAGCGCACCAGGTCGGTGCCGGTGTTGAGCAGCGCGAAACAGCCGGTGCCGTAGGTCGATTTCATCATGCCGGGCTCGAAACAGGCCTGGCCGATGGTCGCGGCATGCTGGTCGCCGGCAACGCCGAGGATCCTTATCTCGGCGCCAAAGAGATTTTTCTGCGTGATCCCAAAATCATCGGCGCAGTCCTTCACCTCGGGGAGCATCCTTGCCGGAATGTTCAGGATGGCCAGCAGCTCGTCGTCCCAGGCATTCTTCTCGATGTTGTAGACTAGCGTGCGGGAGGCGTTTGTGGCGTCGGTGGCATGCACCCTGCCGCCGGTCAGGCGCCAGATCAGGAAACTGTCGATGGTGCCGGCCAGCAATTCGCCTTTCTCGGCGCGTCTCCTGGCGCCTTTCACCTTGTCCAGCATCCAGGCTATCTTCGTGCCGGAGAAATACGGATCGAGCAGCAGGCCGGTCTTCCTGGTGAAGGTCTTTTCCAATCCCTGCTTCTTCAGCTTCCGGCACAGCGGCGCGGTGCGCCGGTCTTGCCAGACGATCGCGTTGTGGATCGGCTTGCCGGTCGCCCTGTCCCAGATGACGACGGTCTCGCGCTGGTTGGTGATGCCGAGCGCGGCGACGTCCGATGCCTCCCGCCCGGCATTCTTCAATGCGCCCTTGACGGTCGCCACGACGCTGGCCCAGATATCTTCCGGGTCATGCTCGACCCAGCCGGAAGCAGGATAGTGCTGGGTGAATTCTTGCTGGCTGCTGCCGACGACTTTCATGTCGCCGTCGAACAGAATCGACCGGCTCGATGTCGTGCCTTGGTCGATTGCCAGGACAAAGCCATTCATTCGCACTTCCTCCGTCACGACACAAAGAAGGGAGACGGCAACGTGCCGCCTCCCTGAATTTTACACGGGCGCGAACGCCCGCATAGGTCAGTCCTACTTCTGCCAGCTCTTGACCAGCTCGTCATAGTTGATGGTCTGGGGCTTCTCCTTCTCGTTCTCGATCTTGAGCTGAGGAGCGAGATTGCCGGCCTTGACCGCGTCGGCATTCCAGTAGGCGAGATCATGTTCCTCGGCGAGCTTCGGCCCGATATCGCCCTGGACGCCGGACCTCTCGATGCGGCCCATGACCTTCTCCTGCTCGGCGCAAAGCGAATCCATCGCTTCCTGCGCACTCTTTGCGCCCGACGAGGCATCGCCGATCGCCTGCCACCACAGCTGTGCCAGCTTCGGATAGTCCGGCACGTTGGTGCCGGTCGGCGACCATTGCACGCGGGCCGGCGAGCGATAGAACTCGATCAGGCCGCCGAGCTTCGGCGCGCGCTCCGTGAAGCTCTTGTCGTGAATGGTGGAGTCGCGGATGAAGGTGAGGCCGACATGGCTCTTCTTCACGTCCACCGTCTTCGAGGTGACGAACTGGGCGTAGAGCCAGGCGGCCTTGGCACGGTCGGTCGGGGTCGACTTCATCAGCGTCCACGAACCGACATCCTGGTAGCCGAGCTTCATGCCGTCCTTCCAGTAGACACCGTGCGGCGACGGAGCCATGCGCCATTTCGGCGTGCCGTCGTCGTTCATGACGGGCAGGCCGGGCTTGACCATGTCGGCGGTGAAGGCCGTGTACCAGAAGATCTGCTGGGCAACATTGCCCTGCGCGGGAACCGGACCGGATTCCGAGAAGGTCATGCCCTGCGCTTCCTGTGGTGCGTAGGCCTTCAGCCAATCGAGATATTTCTGGATCGAGTAGACGGCGGCCGGGCCGTTGGTGTCGCCGCCCCGCGCCGTGCAGGAGCCGACCGGCTGCGATTTCTCGTTGACCTTGATGCCCCATTCGTCGACCGGCAGGCCGTTCGGGATACCCTTGTCGCCATTGCCGGCCATCGATAGCCAGGCATCGGTGAAGCGCCAGCCGAGCGACGGGTCCTTCTTGCCATAGTCCATATGGCCGTAGACCTTCTTGCCGTCGACGTCGCGGCCGGTGAAGAACTCGGCAATGTCCTCATAGGCCGACCAATTGACGGGAACGCCGAGATCGTAGCCGTACTTGGCCTTGAAGTCGGCCTTGTTCTTCTCGTCGTTGAACCAGTCGTAGCGGAACCAGTAGAGGTTGGCGAACTGCTGGTCGGGAAGCTGATAGAGCTTCTTGTCCGGAGCGGTGGTGAAGGAGGTGCCGATGAAATCCTTCACATCGAGGTTCGGATTGGTGACATCCTTGCCTTCGCCCGCCATCCAGTCGGTCAGGTTGCGCACCTGCTGGTAACGCCAGTGGGTGCCGATCAGGTCGGAATCGTTGACCCAGCCGTCATAGAGGTTCTGGCCAGTCTGCATCTGGGTCTGGATCTTTTCAACGACGTCTCCTTCCTGGATGACGTCGTGCGTGACCTTGATGCCGGTGATGGCGGTGAAGGCCGGAGCCAGAACCTGCGACTCGTATTGATGCGTCGTCAGCGTTTCCGACACGACCTTGATATCCATGCCGGCGAACGGCTTGGCGGCGTCGACGAACCACTGCATTTCCTTTTCCTGATCGGCGCGCGAAAGCGTCGACAGATCGCCTATCTCCTTGTCAAGAAAGGCTTTTGCCTCGTCCATGCCGGCATAGGCGTTGCCCACGCCGAGCAAGAGGACAAGGGCGGTCGTAGATGTCAATAATTGCCGTCGCATTGTGTTTCCTCCACGTTTGAAAAGACTTCAAGTGCGATCTGGAGAGGCCGCCAACAAGCGGCCGCTCCAACAGTTTCCCCCTCTATACGTAGCGGAAGACGCCGATGGCGTAGACCACGGAGAGAGCGAGAGCCCACCACAGGCTGGGTCCGACAAGACCCAGCCAAGCGAGATGGATGAAGGCGCTGCCAAGCAGCGAAACGAAGAGACGATCGCCGCGCGTCGTCTTGAAACGCAGCACGCCGATGCGCGGATCGCCGCCGGGCGAGGCATATTCCCAGACACCCATGCCGACCAGCAGCAGCGCTATGACGGCGAAGAAGGCGGCCGTCGGCCAGGTCCACGCCATCCAGGAGAAGTCGAGGTTCATGGTCACACCCTCCCCAGGGCGAAGCCCTTGGCGATGTAGTTGCGAACGAACCAGATGACGAGCGCCCCGGGGATCAGCGTCAGCACCCCGGCGGCTGCCAGCAGCCCCCAGTCCATTCCCGACGCCGACACGGTGCGGGTCATGGTAGCGGCGATCGGCTTGGCATCGGTGGTGGTCAGCGTGCGGGCGATGAGCAGTTCCACCCATGAGAACATGAAGCAGAAGAAGCAGGCGACGCCGATGCCGCTGGCGATCAGCGGCATGAATATCTTCACGAAGAAACGCGGAAACGAATAGCCGTCTATGTAGGCCGTTTCGTCGATCTCCTTCGGCACTCCGGACATGAAGCCCTCAAGGATCCACACCGCCAGCGGCACGTTGAACAGGCAGTGCGCCAGCGCCACCGCGATATGCGTATCGATGAGGCCGAATGCCGAATAAAGCTGGAAGAACGGCAGCGCGAACACCGCCGGCGGTGCCATGCGGTTGGTCAACAACCAGAAGAACAGATGCTTGTCGCCGAGGAAGCGGTAGCGTGAGAAGGCGTAAGCCGCCGGCAGCGCCACGGCGACCGAGATCACCATGTTCATCACCACATAGGTGATCGAATTGATGTAGCCCGAATACCACGACGCATCGGTGAAGATGATGGTGTAGTTGCGCAGCGTCGGCGCATGCGGATAGAGCGTCAGCGAATTGACGATCTCCGCATTGGTCTTGAAGCTCATATTGATGAGCCAGTAGATCGGCAGCAGCAGGACGATGATGTAGAGCGTCGGCACGATCCACCACCAGCGCGATTCCTCGCCACGGCGGCGCATGCGCCTGTCCAGCTCGCTCTGCGACAGCGAACTGGCGAGTCTTTCCGAAGCGGCGGTCCCGTTCACCAGGTTGCGCTCGGTACGTTCGTTGGCGCCGGCCATATCAGCGTTCCGCGTCGTAGTTGGTCATCACGGTGTAGAACACCCACGACAACAACAGGATGATCAGGAAGTAGACCAGCGACATCGCCGCCGCCGGACCGAGGTCGAACTGTCCGAGCGCGGTCTTGACGAGGTCGATCGACAGGAAGGTCGTCGAATTGCCCGGACCGCCGCCGGTGACGACGAAGGGCTCGGTGTAGATCATGAAACTGTCCATGAAACGCAGCAGCACCGCGATCAGAAGCACGCGCTTCATCTTCGGCAACTGGATGTAGCGGAACACCGCCCAGCGCGAGGCGCCATCGATCTTGGCCGCCTGGTAGAAGGCGTCGGGGATCGAGACCAGGCCGGCATAGCAGAGCAGCACGACGAGGCTGGTCCAGTGCCAGACGTCCATGATGATGACGGTGACCCAGGCGTCGAACGGATCCTGCACGTAATTGTAGTCGATGCCGAGCGCGTTGACGTAGTAGCCGAGCAGGCCGATATCGTTGCGGCCGAACACCTGCCAGATCGTGCCGACGACATTCCACGGGATCAAGAGCGGCAGCGCCATCAGCACCAGGCAGACCGGCACGCCCCAGCCCTTTTTGGGCATGTTGAGGGCAATGAAGATGCCGAGCGGCACTTCGATCGCCAGGATGATGAAGGAGAAGATCAGGTTGCGCACCATGGCTTCCCAGAAGCGATCGGAATGCAGCAACTCTTCGAACCATTCGGTCCCCGCCCAGAAGAAGACGTTATTGCCGAACGTGTCCTGTACCGAGTAGTTGACGACGGTCATCAGCGGGATAACGGCCGAGAACGCCACCAGCACGAGCATCGGCAGCACGAGGAACCAGGCCTTGTTGTTCCAGGGCTTTTCCATTTACGCCCCCATCTCGACACGCCAGGAATCGGCATAGATGTTGATGCCGGCTGGGTCGAACCGCACTTTTGGATCGGCGGGAACGGTTTCGTCCTCGCCGATGACGGCCGCGATCTCGCGGCCTTCCAGACTGGCGCGCACGACCTTGTGGCGGCCCACATCCTCGACCTTGCTGACGTGGACGGCCATGCCATCGCGGCCGAGCCTGACATATTCAGGACGGATGCCGAGTTCGACGACGCCGCTTCCGGCCTTCGGCGCGCCTGGCAATTGGATGCGCTGGGAACCAAGCGTCGCTGTCTTGCCATCGATCGCTACCGGCATGACGTTCATGCCGGGCGAGCCGATGAAGTAGCCGACGAAGGTGTGGCGCGGCCGCTCGAACAGCTCGGCCGGCGTGCCGATCTGCACGATGCCGCCATCATACATGACCACCACCTGGTCGGCGAAGGTCAGCGCCTCTGTCTGGTCATGCGTAACATAGACCATGGTGTAGCCGAAGCGGCGGTGAAGCTGCTTCAACTGCGAGCGCAGCACCCACTTCATGTGCGGGTCGATGACGGTCAGCGGCTCGTCGAACAGGATCGCATTGACATCCGAGCGCACCAGTCCGCGGCCGAGCGAGATCTTCTGCTTCTGGTCGGCGGTCAGGCCCCTCGCCTTCTTCCTGGCCCAGTCTGCCAGATCGATCATGTCGAGCGTCTCGCGCACCTTGCGGTCGACGTCGGCCTCCGGAACGCCGCGGTTGCGCAGCGGGAAAGCCAGGTTGTCGTAGACGGTCATCGTGTCGTAGATGACCGGGAACTGGAACACCTGCGCGATGTTGCGCTCCTGCGTCGACAGTCTCGTGACATCCCTGCCGTTGAACAGCAATTGGCCGTGCGAGGGGTGGAGCAGGCCGGAAATGATGTTCAGCAGCGTGGTCTTGCCGCAGCCGGATGGGCCTAGCAGCGCATAGGCGCCACCGTCCTCGAAAGTGTGGTGCACCTCCCGCAGTGCGAAATCCGCATCGGTACGCGGGTTCGGCAGATATGAGTGCCTGACATGGTTGACGTCGATGCGCGCCATCGTTTTCTCCTCAGGCCGCCAGCTTTGCCGCGGCCACGGCGACGCCGTGTTGGTCGAAAACCATGATGTGACGCGGGTCGATGAACACTTCGACCACTTCGTCGGTCTCGAAATCGCGGATGCCATGGGTCAGCATCACCCAGCGCGCGTCGGCGAAATCAAGATGGATGAAGCTTTCCGAGCCGGTGATCTCGGTGATGGTGACCTTTGCCCGCACCGGCACGGCACTCGCATCCGGCCGCTCGAGCGACAGATGGTGCGGCTGGAAGCCGATCGTGTAATTGCCGTCGGCAATGCCGACAAGTTCCGGCGGCACCGGCAGCTTGACGCCGCCCTCCAGCAGGAAATCGGGTCCGTTCTTGGCCAGCACGATCGTGTTGAGCGGCGGATCGGCGAAGGTCCTGGCCGTCACCAGGTCGACCGGTTTGCGGAACACCTCGATGGTCGGGCCGAACTGGGTGATGCGGCCTTGCGACAGCGTCGCCGTATTGCCGCCGAGCAGCAGCGCCTCGTGCGGTTCGGTCGTGGCATAGACGAAGATGGTACCGGCGGCGGCGAAGATCCTCGGCAGTTCTGCGCGCAATTCCTCGCGCAGCTTGTAGTCGAGATTGGCGAGCGGCTCATCGAGCAGCACCAGGCTTGCATTCTTGACGATGGCGCGCGCCAGTGCGGTGCGCTGTTGCTGGCCACCGGACAGGCTGAGCGGCGTGCGGTCCAAATAGGGCGTCAGCTTGAGCAGGGCAGCGGCTTCCCGCACCTGACTGTCGATCCTGGCCTTCTCGACGCCCGCTACCCGCAATGGCGAAGCGATGTTTTCGTAGACGCTCATCGCGGGGTAGTTGATGAACTGCTGGTAGACCATGGCGATCTTGCGCTTTTGAACAGGCTGTCCGGTGACGTCCTTGCCGTCGAACCAGACCGAGCCGGAAGTCGGCGCGTCGAGGCCGGCCATCAGCCGCATCAGGCTGGTCTTGCCGGACAGCGTCGGCCCGAGCAGCACGTTCAGCGAGCCATGCTGGAGCGTCAGCGACACGTCGCGGATATGCTCCACCGCGCCGACCGTCTTGGTGACGTTCCTCAGTTCCAGCATGATGCCTCCTCCCAGGCCGTGTGCATCAGCAGCCCTTCATTCCGCGGCCGCGACGTGGCGGCGGCTTATGCCGCGCATGAATTCATCCAACGCCGCCGTCTGCTCGCGGCTGAAATGCAGGCCGCGCTTGGTCCGGCGCCACAGCACATCTTGCGATGTGACGGCCCATTCGTTCTCGACGAGGTAGCGCACCTCGGCCTCGTAAAGGTCGGCGCCGAAATTGCGGCCGAGATCGGCATTCGATTTGGCAAGGCCAAGCAACATCTGCGCGCGCGTGCCGTAGAGCCGCGTGAGCCGACGTGCCAAACGCTGGTCGAGAAAGGGATAGGCGCTCTTCAGCCTCGCCACTTGCGCATCAAAACCGGTCGCCGCGAAATCGCCGCCCGGCAGCGGCGCATTTGCCGTCCACGGCTTGCCGCGCCTGCCGAGAAAGCCTTCGATCTTCTCCAGCATAGATTCCGACAGCCGGCGATAAGTGGTGATCTTGCCGCCGAACGTGTTGACGATCGGGGCTGTGCCCTCGCCGCCATCGGCCTTCAGCACATAGTCGCGTGTCGCCTCCTGCGCCTTGGAAGCGCCATCGTCATAGAGCGGACGCACGGCCGAATAGGTCCAGACGATATCCGACCGCTTGACGGGTTGGGCGAAATACTCGCTTGCCGCCGCGCAGAGATAGTCGATCTCGGTGTCGCTGATCTTCACGTCGTGCGGATCGCCGGGGTAGTCCTGGTCGGTGGTGCCGATCAGCGTGAACTCGTCCTCGTAAGGAATGGCGAAGATGATGCGGCCATCCTTGTTCTGGAAGAAATAGGCGCGTGGATCGTCGAATTTCTTCGCGATGACGATGTGACTGCCCTGCACGAGACGGACATTGTGCACATCGTTGAGGCCGACGACGCCGGAAAGCACATGATCGACCCAGGGGCCGGCGGCATTGACCAGCAGCCGCGCCTTGACCTCTTCGGTCTCGCCGGTCCGCAGATTTTCGATCCTGATCGTCCACAGCCCGCCTTCGCGGCGCGCCCCGACCACCTTGGTGCGGGTGCGGATGGTCGCGCCCCGGTCGGCGGCGTCACGCGCGTTCAGCGTCACCAGCCGCGCATCGTTGACCCAGCCGTCGGAATATTCGAAGGCCTTCTTGAACAATGGTTTCAATGGCTTGCCGGCAGGGTCGGTGGCCATGTCCAGGGTCCTGGTCGCCGGCAGCAATTTGCGCCCGCCAATATGATCGTAAAGGAAAAGGCCGAGCCTGATCAGCCAGGCCGGACGCAGGCCCTTGGCATAGGGCAGCACGAAGCGCATCGGCCAGATGATGTGCGGCGCGTTCTTCCACAGTACCTCCCGTTCCATCAGCGCTTCGCGCACCAGGCGGAATTCGTAGAATTCGAGATAACGCAGGCCACCATGGATCAGCTTGGTCGAGCCTGAGGAGGTTCCGCTGGCGAGATCGTCCATCTCGGCCAGAAATACCGAAAACCCGCGGCCGGCGGCATCACGGGCAATGCCGCAGCCATTGATGCCACCGCCTATGACGAAAATGTCACGGATCGAAGATGCGTCCACCAATTCCTCCAGCGATTTCGCATTGCACCATTTGGCTCTTTTGCGAAACCGTGGCGGAATTATTTCGAACTCATAACGAATGTCAAACGAAATATCACAAGCTCGTGAAAGCGCTGCAACGTCCTCAATCGAGCGAGGTTTCGATCAGTTGAACCTCGGCCTCCTGGCAGATCTTGCGCACCGAGGGGATATCGCAGCGGTCGGTGATGAAGGTGTTGACCTGCGACAGATGGCCGATGCGAACCGGTGCCGTGCGCTCGAATTTGGTCCGGTCGGAGACCAGGATGACGTGCCTGGCATTGGCGATAATGGCTTGCGCGACCTTGACCTCGCGGAAATCGAAATCGAGCAAGGCGCCGTCATGGTCGATCGCCGAGGCGCCGATGACGGCGTAGTCGACTTTGAACTGCCTGATGAAATCCACCGCCGCCTCGCCGACGACGCCGCCATCCGAGCCGCGAACCACCCCGCCCGCGATCACCACCTCGATCGAAGGATAGATGCGCATCCTGTTGGCAACATTGATGTTATTGGTGATGACCATGAGGCCGCTGTGATCCAGCAGCGCCTTGCTGACCGACTCCGTCGTGGTGCCGATATTGATGAACAACGAGGCATTGTCCGGGATCAGCCTGGCGGCCGCGCTGCCGATCGCCTCCTTCTCCTCGGCGGCGATCTTGCGCCTGGCTTCGTATTCCATGTTCTCGATGCCGGAAGGAAACAAGGCGCCGCCATGGATGCGCGACAGCAACCGCTGGTCGCAAAGATCGTTGAGGTCCTTGCGGATGGTCTGCGGCGTGACGTTGAAGTGGGTGGCCAGATCGTCGACCAGAACGCGGCCGTGATCCTTGGCCATTTGGACGATTTCGGCATGGCGCGGCGACAGATACATCTGAAGACCTTTTGCTTTCGTTTTTCTTGATCATAGACGAAAACGAAAGCAATGAAAAGGCGTAAGCCGGCTAATGGAAACCGCATGATAGCAAAGGCAAACTTGGACGCAGTTCCGACTCAGCAGCCTCAGGTTAATCCGCGCGCGATTTCGGTGATGGCGGCAAAAGCCGAATCGACATCCGCCGCGGTCGCCTCGAACTGGCCGACCTGGAAGCGGATGGCGACGCGCCCGTTCACCCTGGTCTGTGTCAGGTAGATGCGTCCGTCATCATTGATCGCATTGACCAGCCGGAGATTGTGCTCGTCGGCATCGGCTCCCTCCGCCTTGTGCCGGAACGAAAACAGCGACAGCATCGGCTCGGTGACGATCTCGAAGTCCGGCTCGTCGGCCAGGCGCGCTGCCAGGCCTTCGCTCCAGGCGACGTGGTTGCGGATCATCGTGCGCAGGCCTTCCAGTCCATAGGCACGCAGCAGGAACCACAGTTTCAGCGCGCGGAAGCGGCGGCCGAGCGGCACCGACCATTCGGAATAGTTGACGATGCCGTCATGACCGTGCGTCTTCAGATAATCCGGCTTGATGGCGAGCGTTCTGACATGGCTTTCGGGGTCGCGCAGGAACTGGATCGAGCAGTCGAACTGCGCGCCCAGCCATTTGTGCGGGTTGAAGACGATAGAATCCGCCTGCTCCACACCGGCCCAGAAATGCCGGTATTCCGGGCAGATCATCGCCGATCCCGCCCAGGCGGCATCCACGTGAAGATAGACCCCGTGGCGTTTGGCGATCGCGGCGACGCCGGCGATATCGTCAGTGCCACCGGTGCTGGTGCCGCCGACGCAGGCGATGATACCCGCGGGCAGCAGGCCTGCCTTCTTGTCGGCGACGATCGCCGCCTCGAGGGCCGCTATGTCCATGGCGCGAAAGCGACCGGCGACTGGAATGCGCACGAGATTGTCCTCGCCGATGCCGGCCACCCAGATCGCCCGGTCGATCGAGGTATGCACCTGATCCGACGAATAGATGCGCAACCGCGCCTGCCCCGCCAGGCCCTTTTTGTTGCCTTGCCAGTCGAGCGCGCGTTCGCGCATCGTCAGCACCGCCGCCAGCGTCGCCGAGGAGGCAGAATCCTGGATGACGCCGGAAAAACCTTCCGGCAGGCCGAGCGCCTGGCGCATCCAATCGACAGTCCGAGTTTCGAGTTCTGTCGCCGCCGGCGAGGTCTGCCACAGCATGCACTGCGCGGCCATTGCCGAGACCAGATACTCAGCCACCACAGAAACTGGTGCCGCGTTGGCCGGAAAATAGGCGAAGAAGCGAGGATGCTGCCAATGCGTCATGCCCGGCACGATCTTCTCCTCGAAGTCGGCGAAGATCCTGTCCATCGGCTCCGCGTCTTCGGGCGGCGAGGCTTCTATGCTCCTGAATATGTCGCCGGACTCGATCCGCGGCCGCACCGGGCGCTGGCGCAGCGTTTCACGGTAGTCGGCGCCCCAGTCGGCGGCCCGCCGCGACCATTGCCGGAAATCGTCACTGTTCATCCTGTCCTCCCGACATGATCGCTTCACCGGCGCCCTTCGCCCCGGTTGTCAAAAACCACTGTTAAACATTTGCAACCACCGGAGAAATCCGGCGCGTCCTTATCCCGGAAAATCCGGCAGACTGGCAAACGCCGTCTTCAAGGCGCTCGACCATCCCTCGGAGATCGTGCGGTAGTACGGGTCGTCATGACCGATCCGTTTCTTCAACCCGACCTGGAAGGCATCCTTTTCCAGGAAAAGCAGATCCAGCGGCAGCCCGACCGACAGGTTCGACTTCAGCGTGGAATCGAACGATACCAGAAGCAGCTTCACGGTCTCCGCGAGACTCATCGACCGGTCATAAGCGCGAATGATGATCGGCTTGCCGTATTTGGTCTCGCCGATCTGGAAAAAGGGCGTGTCATCGGTCGATTCGATGAAATTGCCCTCGGGATAGATCATGAACAGGCGCGGTGCGCTGCCCTTTATCTGGCCGCCCAGGATGAAGGAGGCGTTGAAGTAGGAATCGGCCTTGTCGCCGGCGGGCGAGGAATGGGCGATGACGTCCTTGACGGTTTCGCCGACCAGCCGCACCGTCTGGTACATGGACGGCGTTTCGAGCACTGCCGCGTGCCGGTCGCCAACCGCCTTGGTGCGCTCGTCGAGCACGCTGATCACGGCTTGCGTCGTCGCCAGATTGCCGGCCGACATCAGCACGATGACGCGCTCACCGGGATCTTCCCAGACATGCATCTTCTTGAAGGTGGAGATCGAGTCCATGCCGGCATTGGTGCGCGTGTCCGACATGAACACGAGCCCGCGATCGATCTTGAGGCCGACGCAATAGGTCATGGTTTACTCTTCCGGCAGCGAACCGTAAAAACCGCGTCGCGTCGGAACGGATCCATGCGGCGCGCTCAGGTCCTTGTTTTCATGCATGTCGTCACCCAAACCAAGGTGGCGTTGGACGACCTGCATCGGGTGACTACTGCTCCACCGTGACGGTGACGGCAAGCCGCTCTTGCGCCTCTCCCAGCAGAATCCCCGAAACCGGCGACGCATCGCGATAGTCGCGCCCCGTCGCCACTCTCACATAGCGCTCATCAGGAGAGATACCGTTGGAGGGGTCGAAGGCAACCCAGCCGAGGCCCTGAACATGCGCTTCGGCCCAGGCATGGCTTGCCGCCTGCTCGATGGCCGCGTCCATCATCAGATAGCCGCTGACATAGCGTGCCGGGAAACCCATGGCGCGGGCGGTGGCGGCAAAGATATGGCTATGATCCTGGCAGACCCCGGTTTTCAGCGCGAGAGCCTCTTCAGCCGGGGTCGTCGCATTGGTGGTGCCCGGCGCATAGGCGACCCGCTCGGAGATGATAGCCATCAGACGGTGCAGTCTTTCGATATCGGTGCCCTTGCCGGCTGCCTCGGCGAGTGCGCGAATGCCATCGCCGATCATGGTCAAAGGCGTCTCCTGTGCGAACAGCCAGAGCGGCGCGAATCCCTGATGCGGCCCACAAACCCCCGATGTATCGCGCGTCACCACCTCGCCTGACGCCTCGACCGTAATGAAATCATGGTCACCCTCGACGCTCAACAATCGGGTGTCATTGCCGTAGTGGTCGGCAAATCGCACTTCCTCGCGCGCGCCTTCTACCTTCAGGGCCCAGGACAGCACGGTCTGCGTGCGCCCGCTCACCGGAAGCAGCCGCAGCCGCTGCAGCAGGTACTGCACCGGTGCGTCGTAACGGTATTCGGTCCGATGGGTGATCTTGAGCCGCATGGCCTCCTCAATAGAACCTGTAATCCTGCGCGATCTCGTCGCCGAGCCTGGTGTTGTCGCGAATGAAGCCGGCAAGGAATTCATGCAGGCCGGCGTCGAAAATATCCTTGATCGAGCCTGCCTGCAGCATGGCCTGGGTCTTTTCCGCCGTCGCATGGCAGGGATGGCGCCCGCCATAGTCGTCGCCGAGGAACTTCAGGTGCTCGGCCAGGAAGCGATAGCAGAAGGTCAGCGATCGCGGCATGCGCACATTGAGGATCAGATAGTCGGCGATGTTGGTCGGCTTGTAGTCGGCGTCGTAGACCCAGCGGTAGGAGCGGTGCGCCGATACCGAGCGCAGGATCGATTCCCACTGGTAATTGTCGAGCGTCGAGCCGACCCAGGAGATCGACGGCAAGAGCACGTAGTACTTCACGTCGAGGATGCGCGCCGTATTGTCGGCGCGCTCGACATAGGTGCCGAGCTGCGAGAAATCGAAGATCTCATTGCGCAGCATGGTGCCGTAGAACGAGCCGCGGATCAGCGCCGTTTCGCGCTTAATCGCATCGAGCACGTTTGGCAGGTCACGCTCGTCGATCGGCCTTGCCAGCATGCGCTTCAGCGCCATCCAGGCCTCGTTAATGCTTTCCCAGGTCTCCCGCGTCAGCGCGGTGCGCACCATGCGGGCATTGTGGCGTGCCGTCTCGATCGACGACATCGTGCTCGACGGGTTCGACGTGTCGCGCAACAGGAAGTCGGCTACATCGGCCGCCGTATAGTCCTGATACTTCTGCGTGTAGGCGACGTCGGAGCCGGCGCTGAGCAGCACCGAATTCCACTCTTCCGACGCGCTCTGCGTGCGCGTCAGCGCCATGCGCAGGCCCGCATCGACCAGGCGCGCCATGTTTTCCGCACGCTCGATATAGCGGTTCATCCAGTAGAGCCCGTTGGCGGTACGGCCGAGAAGCATGGAGTGGCCCTTCGGGCTAGCGAGTAGGGAATGTTCGAGTTTCGATTGGATACGGCATTGTTCTGTCCCCTCTGATACCAACTACTGCCTACTGCCTACTGACTACTCATCTCAATCATCCAGCACCCAGGTATCCTTCGTGCCGCCGCCTTGCGAGGAATTGACCACCAGAGAGCCCTCCTTGAGCGCGACGCGCGTGAGCCCGCCCGGCACGATCTGGATGCGGTCGGAGACCAGCACATAGGGTCTCAGATCGACATGGCGCGGCGACAGGCCCTTTTCGGTCAGGATCGGACAGGTCGAGAGCGCCAACGTCGGCTGGGCGATGTAATTGGACGGCTTGGCCTGCAGCTTCTTGGCGAAATCCTGGCATTCGTTCTTGGTCGCCGCCGGTCCGACCAGCATGCCATAGCCGCCTGAACCGTGCACTTCCTTGATCACCAGCTCATCGATGTGTTCGAGTACATATTTCAGGCTGTCCGGCTCCGAACAGCGCCAGGTCGGAATATTGCCGAGGATCGCCTTGCGGCCGGTGTAGAATTCGACGATCTCGGGCATGTAGGAATAGATCGCCTTGTCGTCGGCGATACCGGTTCCCGGCGCATTGGCGATCGTAATGTTGCCGGCCCGGTAGACATCCATGATGCCAGGCACGCCGAGCGCGGAGTCCGGCCGGAAAGTCAGCGGATCGAGGAAGGCATCGTCCACCCGGCGATAGAGCACGTCGATCTGCTTGTAGCCTTCGGTCGTGCGCATCGCGACATGACCGTCCACCACGCGCAAATCCTGCCCCTCGACCAGTTGCACCCCCATCTGATCGGCCAGGAAGGCATGTTCGAAATAGGCGGAGTTGTAGCTGCCGGGCGTCAGCACGGCGATGGTCGGCGTGCCCTTGGCGTTCTGCGGCCGCACCGCCGCCAGCGACTGGCGCAAAAGCTGCGGATAGTTCTCCACCGGCCGCACCTTGATTTGTTGGAACAACTCGGGGAAGAGCTGCATCATCGTCTCGCGGTTTTCCAGCATGTAGGAAACGCCCGATGGGGTGCGCGCATTGTCCTCCAGCACGTAGAACTCGTTTTCGCTGATGCGCACGATGTCGACGCCGATGATGTGGGTGTAGACGCCGGCTGGTGGCCTGACCCCGATCATCTCGGGCAGGAAGGCTTCGTTCCTGGCGATCAGGTCGCGGGGAACGCGTCCGGCCCGCAGGATTTCCTGGCGGTGATAGATGTCGTCGAGAAAGGCGTTCAGTGCCTGCACGCGCTGCTCGATGCCTTGCGTGAGGCGGCGCCACTCATTGCCAGAAATGATGCGCGGAACGATGTCGAAGGGGATAAGCCGCTCGGAGGCTTCCTGCTCGCCATAGACGGCGAAGGTGATGCCGGTTTTGCGGAAGACGCGTTCGGCGTCCTGCATTTTCTCGGTAAGCCTGGCCGGGTCCTGCTCTTTCAGCCAGCGATCGTAAGCCGAATACGGTCTTCTAAGTCCGGAGACCTCCGGAAGCATTTCATCGAACGCTGCCAATCGCATACTCCCCTGTGACGCCATTTCACTGGCGCCGCTGGAGAAAATCAAGCGTAATCGGTGATTTGAGGGATGCGGACGATCAGTATGTCGCCCCTGCCTAAAATTGAGGCAGCTGAAATATGAGCTTGGTCAGGCTTTGCCTCATGCCCGGGCAATGGGTTCCGACGCTAGAAGGCGCGAAAAGTGACGACGGTGAACGTGTCCTTGATGCCGGGGAGAATCTGCACCTTCTCGTTGACGAAGTGGCCGACATCCTCCTCGTCGTCGACATAGAACTTGGCGAGCAGATCGTAATTGCCGGCAGTGGAGTAGATTTCCGAGGCGATCTCGGCGTCGGCGAGCGCGCTGGCAACCTCATACGACTTGCCCAGTTCGCATTTGATCTGCACGAAAAACGCCTTCATGGCTCCGCCCTGCTAAACGTCCAATCCAAGCGGCCCTTCTGGCAGACTGGAGGCGGGCTTTCAAGCGCTGGAACGGTACTTAGCCGGTTCGGGCGTTGGCCACGCCTCCCGCAATTCCGCCAAGGCTGCCTGGACTTCGTCGCGCGACAACACTGAATAATCGCCGCCGGTGAAACCCTGAAGCGCCACCAAACGTATGTTAGGATGCCTGCACGGGCAGGATTTTTCGAAAGGCAAGTTCTCGAAAGACAAGGGAAACAGGCTATGCGCCGCACGCTTTTCGCATTCGCATTCCTTCCTCTCCTCCTGCCCTTGTCGGCGTTTGCCGGCGAGGCCGAGATCAAGGCGGCGCAAGCGGCCATTGACGGCCAGCTGAGAGCGTTCCTGGCCGATGACGGCGTCACGGCCTACAGCTTCGCCGCACCGAACGTGAAGCGGATCTTCCCGACCGTCGACACCTTCATGAACATGGTGACCAACGGCTACGCGCCGGTGCGCAACCCACGGAGCTACTCGTTCGGCAAGGTCGAGGAGACGGGTCCGACCTCGATCATCCAGCAGGTGCTGATCGTCGGCCCTGACGGCAAGGACTACGAAGCTGTCTACACGTTGGAGCGACAGCCCGACGGCAAGTTCCAAATCACCGGCTGCAGCCTGCGCGCGTCGAATTCCCTGAGCACCTGAACCGTCACAGCGCCGGGATATCGCCCCTCGCCCAGCCCTCGGTAATTTCGGCAGCGCGTGCCTCGAAAGTGCCGGTCTCTATCGCCGCGCGTATGTCCTGCATCAGCTTTTGATAATAGGACAGATTGTTCCAGGTCAGAAGCATCGCACCGAGCGCCTCTTGCGAGCGCACGAGATGGTGCAGGTAGGCGCGGGAATAATCGCGTGCCGCCGGGCAGTCGCTTTCCTCATCGAGGGGGCGCGGATCGTCGGCATGGCGGGCGTTGCGCAGATTGACCTTGCCGCGCCTTGTATAGGCAAGCCCATGCCGGCCGGCCCGCGTCGGCATCACGCAGTCGAACATGTCGACGCCGCGCGCCACCGATTTCAAGATGTCGTCCGGCGTGCCGACCCCCATAAGATAGCGGGGTTTGTTGTCAGGCAGTTCCGGGCAGGTGATGTCGAGCATGTCGAGCATGACCGCCTGCGGTTCACCGACGGCAAGGCCGCCAACCGCATAGCCTTTCAGATCCATCGCGCTCAGCGCCTGCGCCGAACGCACGCGCAAATCCGCATTGTCGCCGCCTTGCACGATGCCGAACATCGCCTTCCCGGGCTGGTCGCCGAACGCCGTCTTGCAGCGCTCCGCCCAGCGCAGCGACAATTCCATGGCGCGCTCGATCTCCTTGAGCGCGGCCGGCAGCGCCGTGCATTCGTCGAGCTGCATCTGGATGTCTGAATCGAGCAGGCCCTGGATCTCGATCGAACGTTCCGGCGACATTTCGTATGCAGCGCCATCGATATGGGAGCGGAAGGTGACGCCCTTCTCGGTCAATTTCCGAAGCTTCGACAGCGACATCACCTGGAAGCCACCGCTGTCGGTCAGGATCGGATGCGGCCAGCGGGCGAATTCGTGCAGGCCGCCAAGCTTCGCCACGCGTTCGGCGCCGGGCCGCAGCATCAGATGGTAGGTATTGCCCAGGATGATATCGGCGCCGACGCCGCGCACCTGATCCATGTACATCGTCTTGACCGTGCCGCCGGTGCCGACCGGCATGAAGGCGGGCGTGCGGATTTCGCCGCGCGGCATGCTGATCAAACCGCGCCGCGCCTTACCTTCGGTCGCCAGCACCTTGAAGGTGAACGTCTCAGCCATTGAATTCCTTGTCGTGTGCCGGTGCGCCCGGAGCCTGTTCGTCCAGCGACTGGCGATAATGGATGCAGCCGCGCATGAATTTTGGCCAGGGCGGCACGGCGATTGCCGGATCGATCTTCTCGGGCAGCAGGTCCCACAAATCGGGATGATGCCAGCAAAGATCGTGCCCCGATGCATCGCGATGCTGGCGAATGCCGGCGCGCAATTTTTTGACTTCGGCGATCAAACTGCTCCGGTCCAGCCTGTCGAGGTCATCGTCCATCGCTCATCTCCGCTCGATACAGCAGGCTTGCATCTCCGTAGGAGTAAAATCTGTAATCGTGCTCAATGGCGTGTGCATAGGCGGCGCGCATCGTATCGAGGCCGCTGAAGGCCGAAACCAGCATGAACAGCGTCGAACGCGGCAGATGGAAATTGGTCATCAGCATGTCGGCGGTGCGAAAACGGTAGCCGGGCGTGATAAAGATGTCGGTCGGGCCGGACCATGCAGCCAGCACGCCATCCTCTCGCGCGGCGCTTTCCAGCAGGCGCAGCGAGGTCGTACCGACGGCAATGACGCGCCCGCCCCTCGCCTTTGCCGCATTCAACGCGTCGGCTGTTGCCTCGCTGACTGAGCCGATCTCCGCATGCATCTTGTGGTCGGCGGTGTCGTCCACCTTCACTGGCAGGAACGTGCCGGCGCCGACATGGAGCGTGACGAAGCGGCGTTCGATCCCCTTTGCGTCGAGTGCGGCAAACAGCTCCGGCGTGAAATGCAGACCGGCCGTCGGCGCCGCTACGGCACCTTCCTCCCGGGCATAGATGGTCTGATAATCGGCCCGATCGCGCTCGTCGTCATCCCGCTTCGAGGCGATGTAGGGCGGCAGTGGGATGTGGCCGACCGCATGCAGCGCCTCATCGAGGAAAGGGCCCGACAGGTCGAAGCCGAGCAGCGCCTCGCCCGCCTCGCCCTTTTCGATCACCGTGGCGTCAAGCTGGCCGAGGAAGCAGGAATTGCCGTCATGGCCGAAATGGATGCGGTCGCCGACGGCAACGCGCTTGCCCGGCCGCATGAAGGCCAGCCAACGGTCCGGCGCCATCCGCATGTGCAATGTGGCTTCGACCTGCGCCGCCGCCTCGCCGCGCCGCCTGATACCTTTGAGTTGCGCCGGGATAACCTTGGTGTCGTTGAAGACCAGCACGTCGCCGGCCTGGAGCAGGGAAGGCAGGTCGCTGACCGCCCGGTTCGAAACCCCCTCGCCGGGCCTGACCACCAGCATCTTTGCGCTGTCGCGCGGCTCTGCCGGGCGAAGCGCGATACGCTCTTCCGGCAGGTCGAAATCGAACAGATCGACACGCATCAGAAGAGCCTGATAAGCAGCGCCCCGGCCAGAAGCAGCACCGCGCCGGCCACGCGGCCGAGCGAGATTTCGCGAACCGCGACGCCGAGGAATCCGACGCGGTCGATCAGCATGCCCGCCAGCAACTGGCCCGCCACCAGGAACGCCATCAGCGCGGCGGCGCCGATGCGTGGCGTCAGGATGGTGGACAGTGTGACGTAGAAGCCGCCCAGCATGCCGCCGGCGATGAACAGCCACGGCGCGGGCGCCTTCCAGTCGAGCGAGATGCCTTGCAGCCTCACCACCGCGACGGCAATGATGCCGAGCACGATGGCGCCCGACAGGAACGAAAACGCGGCAGCCGCGACCGGGAGCCCCAGGCCGCGCGCCAACTGCGAATTGATCGGCGCCTGAATGGCAATGAAGGCGCCGGACAAGATGCCGAGAAGCGACCAGACGACGCCCATCATTGTCCTGCCGCCTTACTTGACGTCGGCCGCGACCTTCAGCGACACGATCTTGTCGGGATCCTGCACCGGCTCGCCGCGCTTGATCTTGTCGACATTGTCCATGCCTTCGATGACCTGGCCCCAGACCGTGTACTGGCGATTGAGGAAGGCTGCATCGTCGAAGCAGATGAAGAACTGCGAATTGGCCGAGTTCGGATTCTGCGAGCGCGCCATCGAGCAGGTGCCGCGGCTGTGGTTGGCATTGGAGAATTCGGCCTTGAGATCCGGCTTGTCGGAACCGCCCATGCCAGCGCGGGAAGGCGCGAAAGAGGGCTTGCTCGAATTGCCGAACTTGACGTCGCCGGTCTGCGCCATGAAGCCCTCGATGACGCGGTGGAAGACCACGCCGTCATAGGCGCCTTCGCGGGCCAGTTCCTTGATGCGGGCGACATGGCCGGGCGCCAGGTCGGGAAGCATTTCGATGACGACCTTGCCCTTGGTCGTTTCCATGATGAGCGCGTTTTCGCGATCCTTGATGTCGGCCATGTCTGATATCCTTTTCAAAAAACAGAACTATTTGTCGGCGGCGATGCGCACCTTGATCATCCGGTCGGGATCGGTGACCGTGCCGTTGTCGGCCTCGTCGCCCTTCTTGATATGGTCCACGAGTTCCATGCCGCTGACGACATTGCCCACGATGGTGTACTGGCCGTCGAGCGGCGGCGCCGGCGCGAACATGATAAAGAACTGCGAGTTTGCCGAGTTCGGATCCTGCGAGCGTGCCATGCCGACCACGCCGCGCTTGTAGTGCTCGGTCTGCGAGAATTCCGCCGGCAGGTCCGGCAGGTCGGAGCCGCCGGTACCGACAGCCTGGGCGTTGAAGCCCTTGTTCATGTTGCCGAATTTGACGTCGCCTGTCTGCGCCATGAAGCCGTCGATGACGCGGTGGAAGGCGACGTTGTCATAGGCATGCTCGCGCACCAGCTTCTTGATCTGCGCGACATGCTTGGGCGCGAGATCGGGACGCAGTGCAATGGTCACGTCGCCGTCCTTCAACGTTATGATCATGGTGTTTTCCGGGTCGGCGGCATAGGCTGAGACCGATGCGGTCACGAGACCGGCAAGCACGACGAGGAACGAGGCGAGCTTTTTCAGCTGCATGGTCTTCTCCGAGAAACCTATTTTGCGAATTTAGCGGTGAGCGCACCGGCGACCGCGGCCGGCACGAAGGGGCGGATGTCGCCGCCCATCGAGGCAATCTGGCGGACAAGTGTGGCGGTAATGGTTCTAACCGAGGGGCTGGCGGGCAGAAAAACCGTTTGCAGCTCAGGCGCCATCGTTTCGTTCATGCCGGCCATCTGCATCTCGTAGTCGAGATCGGTGCCGTCGCGCAGGCCGCGGATCATGATCGAGGCTCCCTGTTTCCTGGCCGCATCGATGACCAGCCCGTCGAAGGCGACCACCTTGATGCGTGTGCCGTCGCGGCCGAATTCGGCCTTGGTCGCGGCCTCGATGAGTTCGACCCGCTCCTCGAAGGAAAACAGCGGCTTCTTGCCGGGATGGATACCGATCGCCGCATAGACGATGTCCGCCACGGCCAGCGACGCCTTCAGCACGTCGAGATGGCCGTTGGTCAACGGGTCGAAGGAGCCGGCATAAAGGGCGATGCGCTCGGTCATGCCGGTGCTTCTAACGGGCGCGCGGACGGAAGGCAAATCTCATTGATGCGATCCCCTTGAACCTTTTTGCAGGGATGAACGACAGATGAATGCGCCGATCACGAACGCTTCACGCAGCGTTCACTACCTTGCCCCTTTAAGAAGATGAAACCAAAGTCCCATGTAAGCGTTGTAGAGCGCAGGAGAACACGCACATGCTGATCTACATGCTCGCCACTGCAATGACCGTCGCCATGCTGATCGCCACTGTATTCGGGCTGCATCAGGAGGCCCAGCGCGTCCGCATCAAGACCAACGCCAAACGCTTCGAAGGGTTCGGGCCCCGCAAGCCTCACCGTCACTATTGAGTTAGCCTGAATTTGTTGCGACGCGCCGGCCGATTGGCCGGCGTTGCCATGTCTGTCCAAGCCAGACTTATTGCGCATCATCCAGGCCGGCATCGGCCGCCGGATCGATCTCGGCACCAACCTCGACGATTTCTTCCTCGTCCGATTGCGGCTCGGAAATCCGCTCGACCGAAACCACCTTCTCGCCTTCCGCCGTGTTGAAAATGGTCACGCCCTTGGTGGCGCGGCTGGCGAAGCGGATGCCATTGACCGGCACCCGGATAACGGTACCGCCGTCGGACACCAGCATGATCTGGTCGTCATTGCCGACCGGGAAGGTTGCCACCAGCCTGCCGATCTCGGCCGTCTTCGACACGTCAGTGGCCCGAATGCCCTTGCCGCCGCGTCCGGTCAGACGGAAATCATAGGACGATGAGCGCTTGCCGTAGCCGTATTCCGTCACCGTCAGCACGAACTGCTCATGCGCCTTGAGGAACTCATAGCGCTCGTCCGACAGCTCCGCCTCCTCGCCGACCTCTTCGTTGGTCAACGCGATCTCTTCCTCCTCACCTGCCGGGATGCCGGCGGCCAGGCGCCGTTCGGCCACCACGCGCTTCAGATAGGCGGCGCGTTCGGCCGGCGGCGCATCGACATGCTCGATGACAGCCATCGAAATGACGCGATCGGTTTCGGCCATGGCGATGCCGCGCACGCCGACCGAGTTGCGGCTCTGGAAGACGCGCACATCGCCGACGGAAAAGCGGATGCACTGGCCGGAGCTGGCGGTCAGAAGCACGTCGTCATTGTCGGTGCAGGTCTCGACGCCGAGGATCTCGTCGCCCTCCTCCTCCAGCTTCATGGCGATCTTGCCATTACGGTTGACTTGGACGAAGTCAGAGAGCTTGTTGCGGCGCACCGTGCCGCGCGTGGTGGCGAACATCACGTCGAGCTCGCCCCAGCTCGTCTCATCTTCCGGCAACGGCATGATTGTGGTGATGCGCTCGCCCTGCTCCAGCGGCAGCATGTTGATCAGCGCCTTGCCGCGTGACTGCGGATTGCCGATCGGCAGGCGCCAGACCTTCTCCTTGTAGACGATGCCGCGCGAGGAGAAGAACAGCACCGGCGTGTGCGTATTGGCCACGAACAGGCGGGTGACGAAATCCTCTTCCTTGGTCGACATGCCCGAGCGACCCTTGCCGCCGCGGCGTTGCGCCCGGTAGAGCGACAACGGCACGCGCTTGATGTAGCCGGAATGGCTCACCGTCACGACCATGTCTTCGCGCTGGATCAGGTCCTCGTCTTCCATGTCCGCGCCGCCTTCGCTCAGCTCGGTGCGGCGCGGCGTGCCGAATTCGTCACGCACGGCCGCGAGCTCGTCCTTGACGATCTGCTGGACGCGGGCGCGGGACGACAGGATATCGAGATAATCGACGATCTCGGCGCCGATCGTGTTCAACTCGTCGGCGATTTCGTCGCGGCCGAGTGCCGTCAGGCGCTGCAGGCGCAACTCCAGGATCGCGCGCGCCTGTTCCTCGGACAGATTGTAGGTGCCGTCCTCGTTGATGCGGTGGCGCGGGTCGTCGATCAGGAGGATCAGCGATTCGACGTCGCCGGACGGCCAGCGCCGCTCCATCAACTGCTCGCGCGCGGTCTGCGGGTCCGGCGCGGTGCGGATCAGTTTTATCACTTCATCGATGTTGGCGACTGCGATTGCGAGGCCGACCAGCACGTGGGCCCGGTCGCGCGCCTTGCGCAGCAGGAACTTCGTGCGTCGGGTGACCACCTCCTCGCGGAAGGACACGAATGCTCTCAGCATGTCGGTCAGCGTCAGCAGTTCGGGCTTGCCGCCATTGAGCGCCACCATGTTGGCGCCGAAAGAGGTTTGCAGCGGCGTGAAGCGATAGAGCTGGTTGAGGATGACGTCGGCCACGGCGTCGCGCTTCAGCTCGACGACGACTCTATAGCCCTGGCGGTCGCTCTCGTCGCGAATGTCGGAAATGCCCTCGATGCGCTTGTCGCGCACCAGTTCGGCCATCTTCTCGATCATCGACGACTTGTTCACCTGGTAGGGAACTTCGGTGATGATGATCGATTCGCGGTCATTGCCGCGGGCCTCGATGTTGACCTTACCGCGCATGACGATGGAGCCGCGGCCGGTCGAATAGGCGCTGTAGATGCCGGAGCGGCCGAGCACGATGCCGCCGGTCGGGAAATCCGGCCCCGGAATGATTTCCATCAGCGCCGGCAGGTCGATGGCCGGATTGTCGATGATCGCGATCGCGGCGTTGCAGACTTCGCCCAGATTGTGCGGCGGGATGTTGGTGGCCATGCCGACGGCGATGCCGCCCGAGCCATTGACCAGCAGATTGGGAAAGCGCGCCGGCAGGACCTTCGGCTCGCTGCCGGAAGCATCGTAAGTGTCCTGGAAATCGACCGTATCCTTGTCGATATCCTCCAGCAGTTCATGCGCGACCTTGGTCAGCCGCGACTCGGTGTAGCGCATGGCCGCCGGCGGATCGCCGTCGATCGAGCCGAAATTGCCTTGCCCGTCGATGAGCGGCACGCGCAGCGACCAGTCCTGCGCCATGCGCACCAGGGCGTCATAGATAGAGGCGTCGCCATGCGGATGGTATTTACCCATCACGTCGGCGACCGGGCGCGCCGACTTCACATATTTGCGGTTCCAGTGATAGCCGCTCTCATGCGCGGCGAAGAGAATGCGGCGATGCACCGGCTTCAGGCCGTCGCGCACGTCGGGCAGCGCGCGGCTGACGATCACGCTCATGGCGTAATCGAGATAGGATCGCTGCATCTCCTCGATGATCGAAATCGGCTCGATGCCGGTGGGGCCGCCGTCGGCGCCGCGCGGTGTTTTTTGGTCGGTCAAATCGGATCACAATCTAAACAGGAATCACTTGCCGTATATATAGGAAGCCGGGCCGAAACTCCAATGTCGACGGCACTTTTCCAGTGTCGATTTTGGCGGTGATTTCAAAAGGATACCGGTGATTGCGACGATATGGCCGATGTGCTTTTCGGAGCCGTCGACGCAAAGGCCCGCCATCTCGTGTTAGCGGCGGCCCGCGCGGCGGGCGCGATAGCTGCCGGGCGTCTCGCCCATTTCGCGCCGGAAGCGGCGATTGAAAGTTGACAGGTCGTTGAAGCCCGCCTCGAAGGCGATCGTCGAGATCGCCTTGTCCGAAGCGTGGAGCCGCACTGCTGCCCGGTGCAGCCTGGTCCTCAGCAGAAACCGGTAGGGGGTCATTCCGGCAATCTGCCGGAATGTGCGCAGGAAATGATACGGACTGGTCGCCGTCTCCCGGGCCAGCACGGCCAGCGAAAGCGGCTGATCGGCATCGATCTCGATACGCCGAACCGCCTCCGCGACCCGTTTTTGGTCGCGGCCGCTGGGTGTCCGCGCCATCTTGGTGCGCCCTGAGCTTGCGGCGACTGCTGCGCCGGCAATGCGCAAGCCGAGTTCCTCGAAAGCAGCGGTTTCGGCCACATCGCGCGCGGCCTCCGCTTCGGCCAGCAGCGGCATCAGCGCCGGCAGGGGCGGCAGGCGCGGCGTCTCGAAGGCCAGCATTCTGGCGCCTGGTACGTTCTCCACGATCCGTTCCATATAAGCCGGAGCAAAATGGAAGGAGAGGCAGCGGTCGCCGGCGCCGTGCTCGTGGCCGCATTCGTAGCATGTGCCGGGATTGCCAAGCAGCACCGCGCCTGGCGCGAGCATCGCGGTGCCCTGGCTGGCGCGATAGCGGAAGGTGCCGCTGGTCACCGCGGCGACGCAGAACGTCCGGTGCTCCTCCTCGAACGGCCGGTCGCCGGCGCCGGCCGTGCACACCACGTCCGACACCTGCCAGCCTGGCCCCGAGGCAATGATCCTGTGGCTCGTCGTCATAGCCTGAAAGATAGCAATTTTTCCCAAGCGCAGAACCCTGCCCCGGCCTATCGCTTGCGGCCTCCTGACAGCATGAAGGCACCAGCCATGACCAACCAGCCCACTTTTACCGAAGCCCTGCACAGCGACGGGCCAGCCCCCGGCTTTGCCGAGAATTTGGATCTCTACGGCCGCTTCGTCGGCGCCTGGACTTTCGATGCCAGCCGTCATCTCGAGGACGGCACCGTGCTGACCGGACGCGGCGAGGTGCATTTCGGCTGGGTGCTGGAAGGCCGCGCGATTCAGGACGTCTGGATCCTGCCCGCGCGCGATGCCGGCCCCTCGCCTTCTCTCGGCAAATGGACCTTTTATGGCACGACCTTGCGCGTCTACGATCCCGGCGCAAATGCCTGGCATATTTTCTGGAGCGATCCGCGCAACCAGTATTACAGCCGCCAACTCGGTCGCGCCGAAGGCGACACGATTGTCCAAGTGGGCGCCGACGGCACCGGTTCCTCCGTACGTTGGAGCTTTTCACGAATAACCGAAAATTCCTTCCGCTGGCTCGGCGAGCGCTCGCACGACAATGGCGCGACATGGCGGCTCGAAGTGGAGTTCCTGGCGCGGCGCTCTGGCCGTACCTGATCAAGCAAGCCCGCGACGCAAACTCAGGCATTCCCTGCGTTCTTTCGCGTCTCCCTCGGCCCAGCCGGCTTTCGCAGAGTTCGCGAGCCGCCTCTCCCCAGCCGGTTTCATCCGTCCCTGCTTTGCTCTACCAATGTCGGGATGCGGGCTCGGCCCGGCGGGAGGGGTGAGAGATGCCGAGTTTCGACAGCCTGTTCAACGCCTTCGTCACCATTCTGGTGACCATCGACCCGCCCGGGCTGGCGCCGCTGTTTCTGGCGATAACGCGCGGCATGAACCGCGAGGAGCGCCAGCAGGTCTCGGTCCGCGCTTCGGTCATCGGCTTCCTGGTGATGGCGCTGTTCGCGGTTGCCGGCGCCTCGATCCTGTCGGTGTTCGGCATCACGCTGCCGGCCTTCCGTGTCGCCGGCGGCTTTTTGCTCTTCTTCATCGCTTTTGAAATGGTGTTCGAGCGCCGGCAGGACCGTAAGGAGAAGATCGGCGACGTGGCCATCACCAAGGACATGATCCACAACATCGCCGCTTTCCCGCTGGCGATCCCGCTGATCGCCGGCCCCGGCGCGATTTCGGCGACTGTGCTGCTCTCCGGCTCGTTTCAGGGCTTTGGCGCCCAGGCGGCACTGGTCGGCATCATCTTCGTCTGCCTCGCCATCACCTATCTCGTGTTCGTGCTGTCGGAGCGCATAGACCGCATCCTCGGCCAGACCGGCCGTTCGATCCTGACCCGCCTGCTCGGCGTTATCCTGGCGGCACTTGCCGTCCAGTTCGTGGCTGACGGCATCAAGGCGCTGATGGCCTCATAGGCCGCTTATTTTGCCGTCGTGTCGATAATTTCGAAATCGTGGGTAATGGCGGCGGTCTTGGACATCATGGCCGAAGCCGAACAGTATTTTTCGATCGAGAGATCGATCGCCCGCTTCACCTTGTCGGGCGACAGCGCCCTGCCCTTGACGATGAAATGCATATGAATGCGGGTGAACACCTTGGGATCGGTCTCGGCTCGGTCGGAATCGAGCTCGACCACACAGTCCTCGATCGCCTCGCGCCCCTTTTCGAGGATATGGACGACATCATAGGCCGAGCAGCCGCCGGTGCCGATCAGCACCAGTTCCATCGGGCTCGGCCCCGGCGTTCTCCCTTCAGGGCCGAACGCGGTCCCCAGTACGACCTTATGGCCTGTGCCGGACTCGCCGACGAAGGTGCGTTCCTCGACCCATTTGATGCGTGCTTTCAACTGATATTCCTTCCACTCGGGATCACGGTCTGGCTTGCGCGACGCCGAAGACCACGTCGTGCAAGATTCTGCCGGGCACCAGCGTAAAGACACCGGCACCCACCAGTGCAAAGATATACAACGCAATCATCGCCTTGCGGTGCTTGGCGACGCGGTGATTGCGTGCATGCCAGACCGCCAGCGGCACCGTGACCAGCACCAGGATCGACAAGAGATGGATCGGGCTGAAAGGGCCAATGAGCCGTATCTGCTGGATCCAGAAACTCGAGATGGCGACGGCCAGCATCAGCGCCGCCCAGAGATAGCCCATCGCGCGGTGGCGCAGCGTGCCTTTCGGCAGCGCCAGCTGCACGCCGCCTATCGCCAGCGCGGCAAAGGCCGCGAGCGCATGCCATGGGATCGGAGGACGTGCCGATAGGAGCGGTCCGAGCGACATCGCGCCCTCTCCTCAAATGCCCGTCACGCCGTGTCGATGCTCAGAACGGAATTTCGTCGTCCAGCTCGCGCGACGAACCGCCGCCGCCCTTGGGAGCGCCGCCGCCACGATTGAAGCCTTCGTTCGGGCCGGACTGGCCGAAATCGGAACCACGGCTGCCGCCGCCGGAATAACCCCCGACCTGGCCGCCCTCACCCTGGCCGCGCGCGTCCAGCATCTGCAGCTCGCCGCGGAATCTCTGCAGCACGACTTCCGTCGTGTATTTGTCGGCACCGGTCTGGTCTTGCCATTTGCGTGTCTGCAACTGGCCCTCGACATAAACCTTCATGCCCTTCTTCAGATACTGCTCGGCAACCTTGGCGATGCCCTCATTGAAGATGACGACATTGTGCCACTCGGTCTTTTCCTTGCGCTCGCCGGAATTCTTGTCGCGCCAGCTTTCCGATGTTGCGATGCGGATGTTGACGACCGGCTCGCCCGAATTCAGGCGGCGGATCTCCGGATCCGCTCCGAGATTGCCGACCAGAATGACCTTGTTGACGCTACCCGCCATGATACTTCTCCGCGCTCGTCCGAAACAAATTTTTGTCGCAGCACCTTACAGGTTGCGCACACCCGTTGCCTGCTGTGGCTGCCTTTTCCCACAAGGTTTTTGTTCTCTTTTCGTTCCTATATGCATCGCCGCTCATTGTCAAGGAATGGCAGTAATGCCGGAGCCGCCAGCTTCCCTTAATATGGGCCGTAAAACATCGCTTGCCAAACCGATAAGTATCGACTTATGCTTTCGCCATGATCGAAGCGGAGATTTTCCGGGCGCTGGCCGACCCCACCCGACGCGCCGTCTATGAACGCCTCGCCACCAGCGAGATGACGGTGTCGCAGCTGCGCACCGGCATGACGGTGTCGCAGCCGGCTGTGTCGCAGCACCTGGCGGTGCTGCGCAGCGCAGGCCTGGTGGTCGAGCGGCGGGCGGGCCGCAACGCCTATTACCGCGCCGATCCGCAAGGGCTCGACCCGCTGCTTGGCTGGATCGAACGCTACCGGACCTTCTGGCCCGAGCGCATCGAAAAACTAAGGACGGTTCTCAAGGACATGGACCAATGACGCACGCACCAGTGACCGACGAAAGCCCTGCGCGGACCGCCCCCGACGCGATCGAGTTCGAGTGCGATCTCCCCGAGCCGCCGGAAAAGGTATGGCGGGCGCTGACCGTGCCCGAATTGCTTGCGGCCTGGATGATGCCCAACGACATCAATCCTGAGATCGGCAGCAATTTCGCCTTTGCCGGGCCGGATGCGCCGATCGAATGCGAGATCCTCGATGCCGAGCCCGGAAAAAGGCTTCGCTATTCCTGGCGGGAACAGCCGCGGCCCGACGAGGAACGGAACCCACTCGACAGCATCGTCACCTTCACGCTCGCCCGCACCGTTTCGGGCGGCACGCATCTGCATATTATCCATGAAGGCTTTGCCCGTGCGGCGACATCCGCCGCCAGGCCCATGGTGACCATGGCAGGTGTCGGCTGCCGGCTTTCATTCGCTGCGAGCGCCTCCGGCCGTACGGCCGCCGCCAATTCATTTTGCCTTCTGCAGCGCGCCGCTTGAGTGGCCGACACATGAAAAACGGAGAGAGACGATGACCGGTTTTGCCAATCTGGTGCCGATGGTGATCGAGCAGTCGAGCCGCGGCGAGCGCGCCTTCGACATTTTCTCGCGGCTGCTGCGCGAGCGCATCGTCTTTATCAACGGCGAGATCAACGACGGCATGTCGGCGCTGGTCTGCGCCCAGCTTCTGTCGCTGGAATCGGATAATCCCGACAGGGAGATCTCGCTTTACATCAACTCGCCTGGCGGCGTGGTGACCAGCGGCTTCGCCATCTACGACACGATGCAATACGTCAGTTGTCCGGTGTCGACGGTGTGCATGGGCTTTGCCGCCTCGATGGCTTCGTTCCTGCTGATGGCTGGCACGCCGGGACGGCGCATCGCGCTGCCCAACGCCAGCCTCGTCCTGCACCAGCCGCTGGGCGGCTTCCAGGGTCAGGCATCGGACATCCAGCGTCACGCCGAAGGCATCCTGCGCACCAAGCGGCAGATGACCGAACTCTATGCGCGTCATTGCGGCCGCACCTATGAAGAGGTCGAGCGCACGCTCGACCGGGACTATTTCATGACCGCCAAGGAAGCGAAGGCATGGGGTCTCGTCGATCATGTCTACGATACCCGCAAAAAGGCGGCGTGACCGGCACAAGCACGATGAATTGCGACGCCCCGCCGTCCGGCGATTTGATGACCGCCGGTCTGGCCACCTCGGCGGGGCGGCGCTATAACCGCCCGATGATCGACAGCCGCTTATTCCGACCTTGGCGTCTTGCCGTCACTATTTTCGCCGGTGCGCTCATGCTGGCCGGCGGCGCCTTTGCCAACGACAGCCAGAAAGGCAGCCTGCCCGGTGTGGCCGGCGATTATCGCATCGCCAAGCCGGCCCCGCAGCCCGAACCCGATGACGCCTTCCCCGCCAACGGAAACGGCCAGTTCAAGATCGGCGATACCGATGTCAGGATTTCTGGCAGCATCACGGTCGATGTCGGCGCCGGCGGGATCAAACCGCCGCGGTAGCCGACATGTCGCGGGCCGTCAGTACCTGCGCGTTCCCCCAAAAGAGCAGCCCCGCCGTGCTTTTAGCAAACAGACGGGGCTTTTCTGGATCTATAATCCAATCTTTCGCCGGGAATGTTTTACCGGCTTTAGATTTCGGATGCTTCGCGGCGTTCAGCCGACGATCCGACCAGTAGTCTCTGATTTTGGTGCATCCGGCAGGGTCACGTCGGAAGGCGCTCGCGTCTCCCTGGCATTCATCCCTGCCGCGGCTCCAGTCACTGCTGGAGCCTCAAGGGACTGTCCGGTGGCGTCATGCTCCACTCCTGTGTCCGTTGCGACAATCGTCGTCAGAAGCACTGATCGCAGTAGCCCGCGGCGTCTCGCAGGCCGCCTTTGGGCGGCGAGGCCATCGAAAGACAGCCGGCTTCATTGACGTGTGGAGTCTGCTCCCCTCAGCCGGGGACGTCAACCGCTCGATGTCCGATCGGAAAAATTGTGATCGAGCGACATATCCCCTGATGGGAACCACGCCGCCTGCTCCACCGCTTTTGTCAGGAGCGTGTTCGGTCTTTGTTCTTTCCGCTTGCCCGTTCGTGCGAAAGACGGTTAAACGATTTGGTCGAGAATTGTGGCGTCTCTCGACGCGGCGGCAAAAATACCTACATAGGGGACGGCCGGGGAAAACCCGCCGATCCCACAAATTCCAGATCTGAGGCGGCGACCGGCAATGGCCGACCATAAATATCTTTCCATTCGCGGGGCGCGCGAACACAATCTGAAGAATGTCGATCTCGACCTGCCGCGTGACAGCCTGATCGTCATGACCGGCCTGTCGGGCTCCGGCAAATCGTCGCTTGCCTTCGACACCATCTATGCCGAAGGCCAGCGCCGCTATGTCGAGAGCCTGTCCGCCTATGCGCGGCAATTCCTCGAAATGATGCAGAAGCCGGATGTCGACCAGATCGACGGCCTTTCGCCGGCCATCTCCATCGAGCAGAAGACCACCTCGAAAAACCCGCGCTCGACGGTCGGCACCGTCACCGAGATATACGATTATATGCGGCTTCTGTTCGCGCGTGTCGGCGTACCCTATTCGCCGGCCACCGGGCTGCCGATCGAGAGCCAGACGGTGTCGCAGATGGTCGATCGCGTGCTGGCGGTCGAGGAAGGCACGCGCCTGTTCATCCTGGCGCCGATCGTGCGCGGCCGCAAAGGCGAGTACCGCAAGGAATTGCTCGAGCTGCAGAAAAAGGGATTTCAGCGCGTCAAGGTCGACGGCGTCTTCTACGAGATCGCGGACGTGCCGCCACTCGACAAGAAATACAAGCACGACATCGACGTGGTCGTGGATCGCATCGTCGTGCGTGGCGACCTCGCAACGCGCCTTGCCGATTCCATGGAGACCGCGCTGAAGCTCGCGGAGGGGCTGGCGGTGGCGGAGTTCGCCGATAAGCCGCTCGATGCCAGTCAGACGGGCGAGGATTCGGTCAACAAGTCGAAGAACGAGACGCATGAGCGCATCCTGTTCTCGGAAAAATTCGCCTGTCCGGTCTCCGGCTTCACCATTCCCGAGATCGAGCCCAGGCTGTTCTCGTTCAACAACCCGTTCGGCGCCTGCCCGACCTGCGACGGGCTGGGCAGCCAGCGCGCCATCGATCCCAATCTGGTCGTCCCCGACGAGAACGTCTCGCTGCGCGACGGCGCCGTCAGCCCATGGGCGAAATCGACTTCACCCTACTACGTGCAGACGCTGGAGGCTCTCGGCAAGGCTTACGGCTTCAAGCTCGGCGACAAGTTCAAGGATTTGACCGGGGAAGCCCAGGAAGCCATCCTGCGCGGCACAGGCGAGCGCGAGATCACCTTCCAGTATGATGACGGCCTGCGCTCCTACAAAACGACCAAGACCTTCGAGGGCGTCATCCCCAACCTCGAGCGGCGCTGGAAAGAGACCGAATCCGCCTGGATGCGCGAGGAAATCGAGCGCTTCATGTCGGCCACCCCCTGCCCGGCCTGTCGTGGCTACAGGCTGAAGCCGGAAGCGCTGGCGGTGAAGATCGCGGGCAAGCACATCGGCGAAGTGACCGAACAGTCGATCCGCAAGGCCGACCAGTGGTTCACCGACCTGCCGGCGCAGCTCAACGACAAGCAGAACGAGATCGCCGTGCGCGTGCTCAAGGAAATCCGCGAGCGGCTGCGCTTCCTCAACGACGTCGGCCTCGACTATCTCACTTTGTCGCGCAATTCCGGCACGCTGTCGGGCGGCGAGAGCCAGCGCATCCGGCTGGCATCGCAGATCGGCTCCGGCCTCACCGGCGTGCTCTACGTGCTGGACGAACCGTCGATCGGCCTGCACCAGCGCGATAATGCGCGCCTGCTCGACACGCTGAAGCACCTGCGCGACATCGGCAACACGGTCATCGTGGTCGAGCATGACGAGGACGCCATCCTGCATGCCGACTACGTCGTCGACATCGGCCCGGCCGCCGGCATCCATGGCGGCGAAATCATTGCCCAGGGCACGCCTCAGCAGGTGATGGCCAACCCGAATTCGATCACCGGCAAATACCTTTCGGGCGAGCTCGAAGTGGCGACACCAGCGGTTCGCCGCGAGGCGAAGAAGAACCGCCGCCTGAAAGTCGTCGGCGCGCGCGGCAACAATCTGAAGAACGTCACCGCCGAAATTCCGCTCGGCACCTTCACCGCCGTCACCGGCGTATCGGGCGGCGGCAAATCGACCTTCCTGATCGAAACGCTTTTCAAGGCGGCCTCGCGCCGCATCATGGGCTCGCGCGAGCATCCGGCCGAGCACGACCGCATCGAGGGCTTGGAGTTCCTCGACAAGGTCATCGACATCGATCAGTCGCCGATCGGACGGACCCCGCGCTCCAACCCCGCCACCTATACCGGCGCCTTCACGCCGATCCGCGATTGGTTCGCGGGCCTGCCCGAGGCCAAGGCGCGCGGCTACCAGCCGGGCCGCTTCTCCTTCAACGTCAAGGGCGGCCGCTGCGAGGCCTGCCAGGGCGACGGCGTTATCAAGATCGAGATGCACTTCCTGCCCGACGTCTACGTCACCTGCGACGTCTGCCACGGCAAGCGCTATAACAGAGAGACGCTCGACGTGCTGTTCAAGGGCAAGTCGATCGCCGACGTGCTCGACATGACGGTCGAGGAAGGCGTCGATTTTTTCGCCGCCGTGCCCGGCGTGCGCGACAAGCTCGACACGCTGAAGCAGGTCGGCCTCGGCTACATCCATATCGGCCAGCAGGCGACGACGCTGTCGGGCGGCGAGGCGCAGCGGATAAAACTCGCCAAGGAGCTGTCGCGCAAGGCGACCGGCAAGACGCTCTATATCCTGGACGAGCCGACCACTGGCCTGCACTTTCACGATGTCGCCAAGCTGCTGGAAGTGCTGCACGAACTGGTCGACCAGGGCAACACGGTGGTGGTGATCGAGCACAATCTCGAAGTGATCAAGACCGCCGACTGGGTGCTCGATCTCGGCCCCGAGGGTGGCGATGGCGGCGGCGAGCTGGTCGCCTCCGGCACGCCGGAAGCGATCGTGCGCGAAAAACGCAGCTACACCGGCCAATTCCTCAAGGAATTGCTGGAGCGACGCCCCGGAGGCAAGCGCGAAGCAGCGGAGTGATGGCGGGCTGGCGTTGGGAATCTCCGGAATGAAGATCAGGAAAGCCCTCGCCCCGGATGTCACCGCCGTCATGACTCTGACCACGGATGCCTACGCGCCCTACACCGCGCTGTTGGGCGCGCCGCCGATCCCGGTCACCGAAGACTATGCGCCGCGCATCGAACGCGGCGAGGCCTGGCTGCTGGAGAGCGGCGGCGACCTGGCCGGGCTGATCGTCCTGGAGCGGCACGAAGACCACGCGATGATCTTCTCCGTCGCGGTGGCGCCAGGATTTCAGGGCAAGGGCTTCGGCATCGCATTGTTGAAACATGCGGATCAGCAGGCGCGCCTGTGGGGCGTGCCGGAGGTGCGGCTCTACACCAATGCGAAAATGGAGCGCAACATCGCGCTCTATTTGGCCTACGGCTATCGCGAAACGGGTCGCCGGCCCAATCCCTACCGGCCAGGATGGGTGCTCGTCGACATGGCCAAGCCGGTCGACGAGGTCACGGCGGCCTGATTTTTCTGAACGCGGCCAGATTTCTGAAACGGGAGGACGACAATGAGCAAATCGGGAACAATCCGCGCCGGCATGGGCGGCTGGACCTTCGAGCCGTGGGACACGTCCTTCTACCCGGAAAAACTCCCCAAGGCCAAGCAGTTGCAATACGCCAGCCGGCAGGTACCGAGCATCGAGGTCAACGGCACCTACTATTCCAGCTTCAAGGAACCGACCTTCGTCAAATGGGCCAATGAGGCCCCCGACGGTTTCGTCTACTCGCTGAAGGGCAACCGCTTCGTCACCAACCGCCGCGTGCTGGGCGAAGCCGGTGAATCGATGATGCGTTTCCTTGGCTCCGGCGTCGCCGCGCTCGGCGATAAGCTTGGGCCGATCCTTTGGCAGTTCGCGCCGACAAAGAAATTCGATCCCGACGATTTCGAGGCTTTTCTGAAGTTGTTGCCGGAAAGCCAAGACGGTGTCGCGTTGCGCCACGCGCTTGAAGTTCGCAACGACAGTTTCATCGTGCCGGAATTCCCGGCGCTCGCGCGCAAATACAAGGCGGCCATCGTCTATGCCGATCACGCAAAATATCCTGATATCGCCGATATCACCGGCGATTTCATCTATGCGCGGCTGCAGACCGGCTCGGATGACAATCCCGACTGCTACACGCCAAAAGGCCTCGATGAATGGGCGGCGCGGGCCAAGGTCTGGGCGGAAGGCAAGCAGCCGGCCGATTTGCGGCGCGCCGACCCTGCTACCGACGCGCCGGTGCAACCGCGCGACGTGTTCGTCTACTTCATCACCGAGGGCAAGGTGCGCGCGCCCTTCGGCGCCATGGCGCTGATGAAGCGAGTGACAGAAACCAGCTAAGCGGCAAGCCTCTGCGGCTATTTCCATTTGCATGAATTGCCGGCGTCAACAGCCTCTGTCGGAACCTCAAGGCGTCATCGTCGTTTTGCCTTGGTGGCGGGTTCCCGCGCGGGAAAACCAGCAGAAAAGCGAGGAAGGATGGCTGTCATCCTTATCGGTGCGTTTCTCATCGTCGCCGGCGTTGTGTATATGGCGGGCGCAGCTCTCAGGCGTGGACGGCTCAGCGATCCGGCACCTGCAGCTTCGGATCGACGGATGCCAAATCTCGCAACGCAGGCCCCGACGCTTGAGCCACGCCGGCGCGGCCTCGGTTTCCTAGGCGTGTCACAGAATTGGCCGGGTCTGCTGATGATGGCGGTCGGTGCCGTTCTGCTCCTGTCGGCGGTAGTCCTCTAACGCCGTGCAAGCTTGGCTTTTTCGCCGCGATCGTAACCTTATCGACACTTCCTTGCGTCATGACTCCAGCAACGTCAGGCTGCAGGGTCGTCGCGGGCAAGGAACGAGGGGCATGTCGCTCGACTACAACTCACTTCTGCTGGCGGTCGGTTTCTCCGCTGCCTGCCTGAGCCTGACGTTGTTCGGCACATGGCTCACCGCCCGCACCGACAAGTTCCTGCTCACCTGGGCGCTCAGCGCCATGCTGGTGGTGGGCGAGGTCTTCACCTATGACGCCTATATCGACGCGCCCAGGCGCGGCCTCGGCATCGCCACCTTCACCTTGCTGCTGGTCGGCTTCTCCATGATGCTGGGCGCCGCATACCAATTCAGAAGCGGCGGCTCGCCGATCCCCAGAGTTTTGATCGGCAGCGGCATTTCGCTGGCGGTGGCGCTGCCGCCCATGGCTCTCGGCTATGACGGGCTCGGCTTCATGTTCGAGAACCTGTTCGCGGCCCTGCTCCTGTTCGCAACCGCCGCCGAATACTGGAAGGGCCGCGCCGAGGCCCCAGCGCTTACCATCGGCGCCGCCGCACTCTATTCGGCGACCGCCATGTCCTTCCTGCTCTGCGCGACGGTTTTGGCATGGGACGGCAAGCTGATCCTGAGCCATGCGCCAAGGAACTGGGCCGAGGATCTCAGCCTCATCGTCGTCATCGCCAGCATGACCGGCATCGGCGCCTTGTCGCTGGCCCTCAACCAGGGGCGTCTGGCGGGGCATCATCGCCGCAACGCGCTGACGGATCAGCTGACCGGGCTGCTCAACCGCCGCGCGCTGTTCGACCTCTTTGGCGATTCTCCCGTCGGCGCCTTCACCGCCGTGGTCGTGTTCGACCTCGATAGCTTCAAGGCCATCAACGACCAGTTCGGCCACGCGACGGGCGATGAGGTGCTGAAAGTGTTCGCCAAGGAGCTTGCCGGCAACCTTCGCCCCACCGATGTCGCCGCGCGCATGGGCGGCGAGGAGTTCGCGGTGGTGTTGAAGCGGACTTTGCCCGAAACAGTGGAAAACACGGCCGAGGCGATACGAACCTCATTCGCCGCGCGCCGCATCGACACCGAGAACGGTCCCCTGACGTGCACCGTCAGCGCCGGCTTTGCTTTCGGCACCAAAGAGGGCCTGAGCTTCGACAAGGTGCTCAGCGCCGCCGACAAGGCGCTCTATGCCGCCAAGCGCGGCGGCCGCAACCGCGTCACCGCCTCTCCATTCCGGCGCGCCAGCTGACCACGCGCATCAATGCCGTGCCCATCATTGTTGAATGGCCGAATGCGGCTTTTACGCCGCCATGACAATTTCATTGAAGGCATCAAGGTCGACATAGAAGACCTTGGTGATCTCCTCGATCAGCTCGTCGGGGTCATAGCCCTGGGACTTCAGGATGTTGATGGCTGTGATGATGTCGACGCGCTCTGTGAGCCGCCGCTTCTGGTAGTCCTCGACGTAACGTTCCATGGCTGCCCCTTGGCCTGTATGCCCAGACGCGTTGAACGACAGAGATCGCAGGGAGGATGCTAGGAACGCATGCTTGCGCGGAACTTGCCCGTCGCCCACCTCGATCTGCGACAAACCAGACTGATACGGAAGCGGCCGACTCACAAAGCCATCAGAAGACTAGCATGTAGTATTGAGCGTGCCAGCGGGTGTTGAAGAAAGATTGAGCAATCTTTCATCAGGAGATGGATTTACACCGTCAGGAACTTCCTGACATCCGCCCGGTCGAGATCTTCGGCAGGACCAGTATGGACGATCTGGCCGCGGTCCATGATGTTGACCTCGTCGGCGAGTTCGCGGCAGAAGTCGAGATATTGCTCCACGAGAAGAACCGCAATGCCGGCCTGGTCGCGCAAATAGCGGATGGCGCGGCCGATGTCCTTGATAACGGACGGCTGGATACCTTCCGTCGGCTCATCGAGCACCAGAAGCTTGGGCCGCATCACCAGCGCCCTGCTGATGGCGAGCTGCTGCTGCTGGCCGCCGGAGAGATCGCCGCCGCGGCGGCCAAGCATCTGCTTGAGCACCGGAAACAATTCGAAGACATGCGCCGGCACGTTGCGGTCGGTCCGTTTCAGGGGCGAGAATCCCGATTCGAGGTTTTCCCGCACGCTGAGCAGCGGAAAGATCTCCCTGCCCTGCGGCACGAATGCGATGCCCGACCGGGCGCGGTCATACGCCGCGCTCCGGTCGAGCGCCTTCCCCTCGAAGGCAACGCTTCCGCTCGTCAGCCTGTGGTGGCCGACGATCGATCTCATCAAACTGGTCTTGCCGACGCCATTGCGGCCGAGCACGCAAGTGATCTTGCCGGCGCCCGCCTTCAGCGACACGCCGCGCAGCGCCTGGGCGGCGCCGTAGTGGAGCGTGGCATCGGAAACTTCGAGCATGTCAGCGCCTTCTCCAGAACCGAAGGAAGGCAAGATCGAAGCGATGGAATTGCACCCGCCAAACCATGCTCATCTCCCCAGATAGACTTCGACGACGCGTTCATCGGCAGATACGAAATCGAGCGTGCCTTCTGAAAGCACCGAGCCCTCATGCAGGCAGGTGACCTTGACGCCGAGCTCGCGCACGAAATGCATGTCATGCTCGACGACGATCACTGAATGGTCGCGGGCGATCTCCTTGAGCAGGCGCGCGGTTTCCTCGGTTTCGGCGTCGGTCATGCCGGCGACCGGCTCGTCGACCAGCAGCAGCTTCGGGTCCTGCGCCAGGAGCATGCCGATCTCCAGCCACTGCTTCTGCCCATGGCTGAGATTGGCGGCGAGCTCGTCGCGTTTGTCGCCGAGCCGGATGGTCCCGAGGATGTCATCGATCCGCCGCGTCTCGGCGGGCGAGCGTCGATGGAACAGCGCCGGGAAGATCGAGCGCGGCCCCTTCAGCGCCAGCATCAAATTTTCCTCGATCGTATGGCTTTCGAAAACCGTCGGCTTCTGGAATTTGCGGCCGATGCCCATCATGGCGATCTCGGCCTCGTCATGGCAGGTGAGATCGACCTGGCCGTCGAAGAACACCTCGCCCTCGTCGGGCCGTGTCTTGCCGGTGACGATGTCCATCATCGTGGTCTTGCCGGCGCCGTTGGGGCCGATGATGGCGCGCATCTCGCCCTTGTCGAGCACCAGCGACAGATTGTTGATGGCGCGAAAGCCGTCGAAGGAAACCGAGACGCCGTCGAGATAGAGAATGGTGTTCGACTTCGACATCGCTCGTTACTCCGCAGGCTGTGGTTCGAGGCTGGACGAGGACCATTCGCCGGGTGTTCTGGCCGCCGCCTGCACGACTTTGGATGGCGCGATTTCACCATCGGCGCCGGCCTCCTCGGCCAACGATGCCGCACGCAGCGCCTTGGCGTTGCCGCGCCGGCTATCCCACATGCCGATGATGCCTTTCGGCAAGAGCAGCGTCACGGCGACGAACAGGCCTCCGAGTGCGAACAGCCACAGTTCAGGCAGCACGCCGGTGAACCAGGATTTTCCGGCGTTGACCAGCAGCGCGCCGATGATCGGCCCGATGATGGTGCCGCGCCCGCCGACCGCCGCCCAGATCACCACCTCGATCGAATTGGAGGGTTCGAATTCGCCCGGATTGATGATGCCGACCTGCGGCACGTAAAGCGCGCCCGCGACGCCGGCCATGACAGCTGAAACCGTGAAGGCGAACAACTTCACATTCTCAGCCCGCCAGCCGAGGAAGCGGGTGCGGCTTTCGGCATCGCGCACCGCCATCAGCAGCTTGCCGTATTTGGAGGCGACGATCGCCCAGGTGACGAAGACGCCGAGCGCAAGCATCACCGCGCTGGCCGCGAACAGCGCCGAGCGGGTCGCGTCGGCCTGGACGTTGAAGCCCAGAATGTCCTTGAAATCGGTCAGGCCGTTGTTGCCGCCGAAGCCCATGTCGTTGCGGAAGAAGGCGAGCAGCAGCGCATAGGTCATCGCCTGTGTGATGATCGAGAGATAGACGCCTGTGACGCGGCTGCGGAAGGCGAACCAGCCGAAGACGAAGGCGAGCAGGCCAGGCACCGCGAGCACCATGATCGCGGCGAACCAGAAATGGTCGAAGCCGGTCCAGAACCAGGGCAGTTCCTTGTAGTTCAGGAACACCATGAAATCAGGCAGGACCGGATTGCCATAGACGCCGCGCGAGCCGATCTGGCGCATCAGATACATGCCCATCGCGTAGCCGCCGAGCGCGAAGAAGGCGCCGTGGCCGAGCGAGAGGATGCCGCAATAGCCCCAGACAAGATCGAGCGCCAAGGCAAGCAGCGCGTAGCAGAGATATTTGCCGGTCAGCGCCACGATATAGGGCGGGACGTAGAAGGCGCTCGTCGGTGACACAGCAAGATTGAGCAGAGGGCCGACGATCGCGGCCCCGAGCAGGATGAAAATGGTGATGGCGATGCGGCGGTCCGCGCCCGCGGCGAAGAAGCGTCCCGACATCATGCTTCCACCGCCCTGCCCTTGAGCGCGAACAGGCCGCGCGGGCGCTTCTGGATGAACAGGATGATCAGCACCAGCACGACGATCTTGCCGAGCACGGCGCCGGCATAGGGTTCCAGGAACTTGTTGACGATGCCCAGCGAAAAGGCGCCGACCAGCGTGCCCCACAGATTGCCGACGCCGCCGAAGACGACGACCATGAAACTGTCGATGATGTAGCCGCGGCCGAGATTGGGCGAGACATTGTCGATCTGGCTGAGCGCCACGCCGGCAATGCCGGCAATGCCGGAGCCGAGCGCGAAGGTCAGCGCGTCGACCCATGGCGTCCTGATGCCCATGGAGGCGGCCATGCGGCGGTTGGCGGTGACGGCGCGCATCTGTAGGCCCCAAGGGGTGCGCTTCATCACATAGAGCAGCACGGCAAAGACGCTAAGCGCGAAGACCAGGATCCAGAGCCGGCTCCAGGTGATGGCAAGCTGGCCGACATCGAACGAACCCGACATCCAGGAGGGATTGCCGACCTCCTGGTTGGTCGGCCCGAAGATCGAGCGCACTGCCTGCTGCAGGATCAGCGAAACGCCCCATGTCGCCAGCAGCGTCTCCAGCGGCCGCCCGTAGAGGAAGCGGATAACGCCGCGCTCGATGGCGAGGCCGACAAGCCCCGCGACCAGGAAGGCGAGCGGCAGCGCGATCACCAGCGACCAGTCGAACAGGCCGGGAAAGGATGTACGGATCACCTGCTGGACGACGAAGGTAGTGTAGGCGCCGAGCATCACCATCTCGCCATGCGCCATGTTGATGACGCCCATGACGCCGAAGGTGATGGCAAGCCCGATCGCCGCCAGCAGCAGCACCGAGCCCAGCGAAATGCCGTACCAGATGTTCTGTCCGGCGTCCCACAGGGCCAGCGTCGAATTGATGTTGGCGATTGCCGCTGTCGCCGCTTCCTTCACTGCGCCCGAGGCATTGGCCCCTGCCGAGGTGAGCAGCGATACCGCATCGCGGTCGCCGCGCGCGCCGATCAGGGCGATTGCCGCGAGCTTGTCGGCATCAGGCCGATCCGAGCTCAGGATCGACGCGGCACGAGCCTGTTCCAGCAAGGTCTTGACACTGGGGACCGTCTCATTGGCGATCGCAGCGTCGAGCGGCTCGATGTTTGCGGCATCGGGCGTCTTGAACATGGTGTCGGCGGCGGCGAGCCGCAGGGCCGGATCCTTGGCGCCAAGCGTCAGCGTGCCCAGCGCATCGCGGATGGTGCGACGCAGCGTGTTGTTGACCTTGATCTTGGTGATGTCGTCCTTGGCCGCTTCACCGGATGGCTCACCGCTCAGCGGGTCGAAAAGCTGGACCAGTTCGCCGCCTTCCTTGCCGACGAAGACCAGGGAATCGATCTTGCGGATGTAAAGATTGCCATCGGCGAGTGCCGCAAGAGGCCGCTCCACTGCCGGATCGCCGGTCGCCGCCAGGTCGTGAACGACAGCTCCCGTCTCCGAAAAACCCTTGGCGGCGGCGAACTTGGCGATGATGCCACGCAGATCGGCTTCGCCGGCGTCCGATGACGACAGCGTCGCCAGCAAGAACAGCAGTGTCAGGCCAAGTGCGCGGAAAAGGTTCATCGGCGTCAGGCGACTCTTCAGGGTTGAGTTGGACGTCCGGACGGCGAAGGAACCGTCCGGACGCTCGCGGTCATGGGCATGGACCTGAAGGTCCAGCCCGGGAGGATCAGTTTGTGCCCTTGCCGCCGCATTTGCCGGTGGCGACATTGAAGTTGCCGCAGGACAGAGGCGCCCGCCAATCGGAGATCAGGTCCTTGGAATCGGGCAGGTAATCCGACCACTCGTCGCCCATCACCAGCCCCGGCGTGCGCGAGACCGTCTCGAACTGGCCGTCTGCCTGGATTTCACCGATCAGCACCGGCTTGGTGATGTGATGGTTCGGCATCATCGTCGAATAGCCGCCGGTCAGGTTCGGCACCGAGACGCCGACCATGGCGTCAATCACCTTGTCCGGATCGGTGGTGCCGGCCTTCTCGACCGCCTTCACCCACATGTTGAAGCCGATATAGTGGGCCTCCATCGGGTCGTTGGTGGTGCGCTTGTCGTTCTTGATGAACTTGTGCCAGTCGGCGATGAACTTCTTGTTCTCGGGCGTGTCGACGCTCTCGAAGTAGTTCCAGGCGGCGAGATGGCCGACCAGCGGCGCCGTGTCGAGACCGGCAAGCTCCTCCTCGCCGACCGAGAAGGCCATGACCGGGATGTCCTCGGCCTTGATGCCCTGGTTGCCCAGTTCCTTGTAGAACGGCACGTTGGCGTCGCCGTTGACGGTGGAGACGACGGCGGTCTTCTTGCCGGCCGAACCGAACTTCTTGATTGCCGAGACTTCGGTCTGCCAGTCCGAGAAACCGAACGGCGTGTAGTTGACCATGATGTCTTCCGCCGCGACGCCCTTGGCCTTCAGATAGGCCTCGAGGATCTTGTTGGTGGTGCGGGGATAGACATAGTCGGTGCCTTCCAGCACCCATCGCTTCACCGAGCCGCCATCCTCGCTCATCAGATAGTCGACGGCTGGAATGGCCTGCTGGTTCGGCGCCGCGCCCGTATAGAACACGTTGCGCTCGCTCTCCTCGCCCTCATACTGGACTGGATAGAACAGGATGTTGTCGAGTTCCGAGAACACCGGCAGCACCGATTTGCGCGACACCGAGGTCCAGCAGCCGAACACCGCCGCGACCTTGTCCTTGGAGATCAGCTCGCGCGCTTTCTCGGCGAAGAGCGGCCAGTTGGACGCCGGATCGACGACGACCGCTTCGAGCTTCTTGCCGAGCAGGCCGCCCTTGGCATTCTGCTCGTCGATGAGCATCAGCATGGCATCCTTCAGCGTCGTCTCCGAAATCGCCATCGTGCCGGACAGCGAATGGAGGATGCCGACCTTGATCGTGTCGTCGGCCGCCTTCGCGGGCGCCGACATCGACAGGCCGGCAGCGACCACGCCCGCCGAAAACATTTTTGTTATTGTCGAGAAATTACCCCTCATGCCTGACACTCCCAAGCTGATTGATTGCAACGCAACACTACGAAGCAACCCCCATGCCAATCGCCGAGGCGGTTTCGTGGAAGGAGTTAATGCTCAATATTATCAGTGGATTGACATATCGTGCTTAGAGAAAGCGTGAGGGCCGGTTAAAAATTGGTTGAGGGAAATTTGCGCAGCGCACACGGTTTTTGCCTAATTTTCGTCCAATTTCTCCAAATGCCTAGATTTTGATCTCCGGACGCGGGCCGCACGCGACAAATATTGCGGTACGGCACACAAATGGGGCAAGTTCGCCCCTCAACCGAGCGACGTCATGGCATCCGGAATTTCACGCATCTCTACCGGCCTATTGTTTCTGGCGGCGGCGACCGGGGCGGCGCGAGCCGACTTCAGCGACGGCAAGATGCCCGACGGCATTTATCATTGCGAGGTCTACCTGCTCGGCATGTTCCTCAACCTCGGCGACATCACCATCAAGGGAAACGTCTATACCGGCCCAGTCACCTTCGGGACCGCCCAGCAGGGCTACAATTACCAGATGGACGCAAACGGGGTGATCTCCTGGCTGGGACCGCTCGGCGGCTACACCGCCGGCGGCAACTCGTTGTCCCTCACTCAGGCAACTCTGGATGGTCAGGGCCCGCCCTCGTTCGACATCATCATGAGACAGCCCGACGGCGCCTTCACCGCCTCGACCTGCACCAAGGGCTGAAAGTCGAGAAAAATGGCGCGGAACCCCGGTCGGGGCTCCGCGCCAGCAGGCAGTCGGGAGGTGGAACTAGATGCTTCTCGCTGACATTTGGCTGGCGATGTAATCGGCCTGCCGGATCGCCAGCGAGACGATCGTCAGCGTAGGGTTCTCGGCCGCGCCTGTCGTGAACTGGCTGCCGTCGGAAACGAACAGGTTCTTGATGTCGTGCGTCTGGCCGTGCTTGTTGACGACACCGTCGGCCGCCTTCTCGCTCATCCGGTTGGTGCCGAGATTATGGGTGGAAGGATAGGGCGGCGTCGGGAAAGTCCGCGTCGCTCCAACCGCGTCGTAGAGCGCCATGGCCTGTTTGTAGGCATGATCGCGCATCGCCGTATCGTTGGGATGATCGTCGAAATGCACATCGGCGATCGGCATGCCGTGCTCGTCCTTTTCGTCGGCATGCAGCGTGATGCGGTTTTCTTCGCGCGGCATGTCCTCGCCGACGATCCACAGCCCTGCCATGTGGTCGTAATGGTCGAGCGCGGTGGTGAAGGAGCGGCCCCAAGCACCGGGATCGAGGAAGGCCGCCATGAACGGCAGGCCGAGCGAAAGCGTCTCGAATTCGTAGCCGCCGACGAAACCGCGCGATGGATCATGCCGCGCCTCGTCGCGGATGATGCCGGCCATGGTGGTGCCGCGATACATGTGCACCGGTTTGTCGAAGATGGCATAGACCGAGCCGGTGGTGTGGCGCATGTAGTTCTTGCCCACCTGCCCCGATGAATTGGCGAGCCCGTCAGGGAACTTGCTCGAAGCCGAATTGAGCAGCAGGCGCGGGCTTTCAATCGAATTGCCGGCGACGGCGACGATGCGGGCCTTCTGCTCCTGCAGCTTGCCGTCCTTGTCGGCATAGACGACGCCGGTCACCTTTCCCGAGGCGTCATGGTTGATCTTGACGGCCATGGCGTTCGGCCTCACCTCGAGATGGCCTGTCGCTTCGCCTTTCGGGATCTCGGTGTAGAGCGTCGACCATTTGGCGCCCCATTTGCAGCCCTGGAAGCAGAAGCCGGTCTGCTGGCAGGACATCCGGTCGTCACGCTCGACCGAATTGATCGCCATGTTGCCGGTGTGGCATTCCTTGTAGCCGAGCTTGTCGGCGCCAGCCTTCAACAGCTTGAAATTATTGTTGCCCGGCAGCCTCGGCCAGTCATTGGTGCCGGTGACGCCCATCTTGGCTTCGGCCTTGGCGTAATAGGGCTCCATCTCGGCCAGTGTCACCGGCCAATCGAGCAGGTTCGCGCCCTCCACCTTGCCGTAGGTCGAGGCGGTCTTGAACTCATGCTCCTGGAAGCGCAGCGAAGCGCCGGCCCAGTGCGTGGTCGAGCCGCCGACCGATTTCACGATCCAGGCCGGCAGGTTCGGAAAATCCCTGGCTACGCGCCAGTCGCCGGAGGTTGTGCGCTTGTCCTTCCAGGCGAGCTGGGCAAAGGAGTCCCACTCGTCATTGATGAAGTCGTCGAATTCGTGGCGTGCGCCGGCCTCCAGGATGACGACGTCGATGCCCTTCTGGGCGAGTTCATTGCCGAGTGTGCCGCCGCCGGCCCCCGAGCCGATGATGACGACCAAATTGTCGTTTTTCAGATCAAATGCTGCTGCCATGGTTTCCTCCCATGATTTCGATTTTGCTGGGTGGCGAGAGGAGCCGGCTCAGAGCCACTCGATGTCGTCGAAGCCGCGCGCGATATAGCCGCCCTTGGAATAGGATTCGCCCTCATAGCCAAAGACCGGCCAGACCTCCTTCTGGTTGTAGAGGCTGACGACGAGGCCCCCGCGCACCGCCTGGAAGAAAGGCGTGGCTTCGACCTGCTTCAGCACTGCGACACGCTGATCCTCCCAACCAAGGTTCCGGTAGCCGCCCTTGCCGGACCTCTTGTCGAGATCGGCGATGCCGTTCTCGATGAGATCCCTATGTGCGGCATCCTTGCCGGCCTGCTCGTCATGGCTCTTGACCGCGACGGCGTAATATTTGTCGGGAAGCTGATCGTGCGGGTAGACGTCCCGCGCCATCTGGATCAGCGTCGCCATCGTCTCCGGCTTCAGCGCCGACGTTTCGAGGCCCCAGGCATGTTCGGGGCTGATGACCGCGCTGCCGGAAATGACGAGCAAGGCTCCGACGCCGCCGCGCTTCAGAAGCTCGCGCCGCGAAAGCCCGGGCCTGCTTTCATAGATCGTGACCATATTTTCCTCCCTGCTTGCTGGTTGCATCCATGGGATGCCTTGGCTGGCGCCGCGCACACGCGGCCGCGATCTCTACTGGAACCTGCCTCCTCGTTGCAGAACCTCGATCCTGTAGCCGTCCGGATCCTCGATGAAGAAGAAGCGTGCGATCAGCGAACCGTCACGGTTGAATTCGACGATCTTCTTCGGGTTGAGGCCGAGCGCGCCGAGCCGGTCGTGCTCGCCGTCGAGATCGACGACCGAAACCGCGAGATGGCCGTAGCCATCGCCAAGCGCATAAGGCTCCTGCCGACCCTTGTTCACGGTCAGTTCGACTTCGAATTGCGTCTCGGCATTGCTGAGGTAGATGAGCGTGAACGTGTCGAAATCCAGCCTTTCGGCGACATCGAGGCCGAAGGCATTTCTGTAGAAATCGACGGAGCGGGTCTCGTCGAGAACCCGGATCATGGTGTGAATTGCCTTCGCCAAATCAGTCCTCGCCACTCGATGCTTCGAAGATGATTATGCGCGGCGACGGCAAAAGATGGTGGCAGCCGGTTACCACGCTTCGAAGATCGACTCGCCTGACAATCGCAAGGACGAAAGTCCGATTGCTGTTCAGCCGATTTTGCCGGAGAATGCTGTTGGGGACAAAGGCCGCGTCGCCTCTGGCGGCAAAAGCATCTGTCCACCCAAAATCAACGCCAAAAATCAACGAACGTGGGAGGTTGTCGGATGTGCAGGGTATTTGCGGCCCAGGACCCCGAAGGTTATCGCCAGATCAACCGGTCGATCCGCATCGACGGATATTCGACCAGCATCCAGCTTGAGGCGACGTTTTGGGCACTGCTCGACGAAATCGCCGAAAGCCAGGACCTGACGACGCCGAAATTCATCTCGAAACTCTATGACGAGGCCATCGAGATCAATGGCGAGATTCCCAACTTCGCCTCCATGCTGCGCACCACCTGCGCGCTCTATCTGCGCAGCCACCGGCCGGGCATGGAAGACCAGATGCCGCCGAAATGGGAAGCCGCCTGAAGATCCAGAAAAGTGCCCCCCGGCTTTGTGTTCGGAATGCATCAGGAACTGGGGCGGCTCGGCGGGCCTATCACGCACCGGGCCGATCGGCGGCGGCGATTTCCAGCGCCAGCCGCGTCATGTCGGTAAAAAGATCCTGGCGCTCTGCATATTGGGTCTGTTCGCCGCTGTCGATATCGTCGACCACCGTGCAGATCGATAGCGCACGGGCCCCGAAATGCCTGGAAATGCGATAGAGCGCACTGGTCTCCATGTCCACGGCCAGCGCGCCGGCTGCCTGCGCATCGGCAAAACGGGCGCGTCCCTCCGGATGGTGGAAGACGTCGCTGCATGCCGTCAACCCGGCACGATGGTCGATGCCGAGTTCGGCCGCCTTCGCCAATGCGCGAGCAAACAGCGCCGGGTCCGGCCCGGCTGCTGCGTCATAGAGGCCGAAAACCTGACCGCTTCGGGCGCTTTCGGGCCGCACCGATTGCGAGATGACGAGGCTGCGCAGTTTTACGTCAGCGGTCAGCCCGCCGCAGGTGCCAGTACGGATCAAGGTCCGCACGCCATAGCCGTCCAGCAGTTCATGCGCATAGATCAGAAAGGAGGACCCGCCGATGCCGGTCGCCTGGATGCTGATTGGCTGACCACGAAACAGGCCAGTGAAGCCAAGGGCCCCGCGCCGGCGGTTGATGCAGCGCGGGGCCTCCAGGAATGTCATGGCCATCCATTCGGCGCGCTGGGGGTCGCCCGGCAACAGCACAATGTCGGCGTAGTCACCCTCGCTGGCTTCGATGTGTGGCGTCAACAGCTCGTCCCTGCCGTTTCATCCACAATCATGGCCTTGTCGCGGTATTGCGCAAGAGGCATTCGGGAACGCTAATACACGGAAACTTCGTTTCAGGACGACAATATCACGAAAACAAAGAGTTAAACCGGTCGGCGACTCTATCAAAGCTGAACTGTTCTAGACTCGCAAGCGCGGAGCCACAGCCGCATTGAGGCGAGCTGGACCATGGCGAGGAAGTTGGCGGCGAGCTTGTCGTAGCGGGTGGCGACACGCCAGAAGTGCTTCAGCTCAGAGAAGAACCGCTCGATCAGGTTGCGCTCGCGATAGCCGCTGAAGCAAGGCTTCACTTGGTTGCTCTTCGGCGGGATGTTCGGCCGGCGGTCAGGCCGAGCCGCCCCAATTGCAGGCTGATGAAGACGCGCGGCGCGTCTTCATCAGCCGACGCACTCCAAGCGCTCATGATGCGAAGCTGGTTGATCGCGAAAGCTCCTCCCACGCGCTGATTTCGCTCCGCATCGCGTCGAGCTTCTGGTCGACCAGCCCCAGTGCGTCGTCGCCCAGGAACAGCCGTACCGGCGGGTTCGCGGCATCGACCAGCACGAGCAACGCCTGCGCGGCCTTGGCCGGATCGCCCGGTTGGTTGCCGCTCTTGGCCTGTCGCGCGGCGCGGATCGGGTCCATGACCGCGTCATAGTCGGCAATGCTGCGCGGCGTGCGATCCATCGAGCGTCCGGCCCAATCCGTGCGGAATTGGCCGGGAGCGAGCGCCGTCACCCGAATTCCAAAGCCTGCTACTTCCTTGCCGAGCGCTTCGGAAATGCCTTCGAGCGCGAATTTGCTTCCGCAATAGAAGGTGATCCCGGGCATGGTGATGAAGCCGCCCATGGACGTGACGTTGATGATATGGCCGCGACGCCGCTCGCGCATGCCCGGCAGCACCGCCTTGATCATCGCGACGGGCCCGAAGACGTTGGCGGCGAACTGGCGCTGGAGATCGTCCATGGAGGACTCCTCCAGCACGCCCTCATGGCCGTAACCGGCGTTGTTCACCAGCACGTCGATTGGACCCGCCTGCCGTTCCGCCGCGGTGACAGCCGCCGGGACCGTCTCGAAATCGGTCACGTCCAGCAAGAGCGGGTGGGCGCGATCGGGCGCGAGCGCGGCGAAGATCTCGGCGTCGGCTTCCCGCCGCACGGTGCCGATCACCCGATGGCCCGCTTCAAGCGCGCCTCTTGCAAATGCTCGCCCCAGCCCGGAGCTGACACCGGTGATGAGGAATGTCTTAGGGGTGGAAGTCATGGTTCACTCCGGGCTATGATTGAAACTATATCATGATATAGATCACAGCATGACACCAAACAAGACCAAGGTTGCTCCGACCGCCACGCGGGGTGAGCCGCTTCGCCGGCGTGTGATCGATGCGGCGGAGCGACTGCTCCGACAGGGTAAGGCCGATTTCTCGATGCGCGACCTCGCCACCGAAGCCGGAGTCAGTTTCGCGACGCCGTTCAATCAGTTCGGGAGCAAGGCCGCGATCATGCATGCCCTTTCGCGGCGGCGGATCGATACGATGGCCCAGCGCTTTGCCGGGATGTCACCGCCTGCCGATGCCGCCGGCCGCGTGCTGTTGGCCATCGATACCGCGGTCGAGGTGATGCTGGAGGAGCCGGAGATAAACCGGGCCGTGATGGGATGGATCGGCACGGCCGGCCCGTCCCCCGGAAAGGTCCTAGCGCACTCCACAACCTTGTGGTCGCTGGCCCTTGGAGCGGGCGAAGGCTTGATCGCGGCCGGCAGGCAGGAGGCGCTGCGCAGTCTGCCGGAACAGCTCGCATTTGCCTTTCGTGGGGTCCTGTCATTCTGGACCGCCGGCGAACTGCCGGATGAGGCGCTTGCCTCGAAGGCGCGAGAGATCGCAAAAACCTTGCTGCTCGGATTTGCTGAACGGCCGCTATTCGGCGATTCCGCCTCCTAAGCTGCCCTCCGGGAACCACCAATCTCGGCCATTTCCCGATCTATGGGTTCACGGCCTAAGACTCCAGCATGTCCTTGACGATCGTTGCCAACTGCTTGAGCGAAAACGGTTTCGGCAGGAATCCGAAATGCGCGTCCGCCGGCAGGTTCCTGGCGAATGCATCCTCGGCATAGCCGGACACGAAGACGAACTTGATGTCCGGCTGGCGCTTGCGCAACTCGCCGAGCAGCGTCGGCCCGTCCATCTCCGGCATCACCACATCCGAAACCACAATGTCGACCTTGCCGCCGAGCGCTTCGAACACTTCCAGCGCCTCGACCCCGGAGGACGCCTCGTGCACGGTATAGCCGCGCGAGGTCAGAGCCCGCATGCCGCCCATGCGCACCGCATCCTCGTCCTCGACCAGCAGCACCGTGGCCGACCCGGACAAATCCTTGCCTGTCTCGGCCGACTTGGCAGGCACCGCTGCCGGTGCTTCCCCAGGTTCGCCTGCCTTCTTTGCCTCGGCAATGTGGCGCGGCAGGAAGATGCGGAAGACCGAACCCTTGCCGACCTCGGAATCGCAGAAGATAAAGCCGCCGGTCTGCTTGATGATGCCGTAGACCATGGACAGGCCAAGGCCGGTGCCCTTGCCGACCTCCTTGGTGGTGAAGAACGGTTCGAATATCTTCTTGAGCACGTCGGGCGCGATGCCGCTGCCGGTGTCCTCGACCTCGGCCACCACATAGTCCGCCGGGGTGAGTTCGCGGTAGGGGAAGGTCTTGCACTCCTCGGCGGTCACATTGCGGGTGCGCACCGTGAGGTCGCCGCCCGCCGGCATTGCATCGCGCGCGTTGACCGCCAGGTTGACCACCACCTGCTCGAACTGGCCGATATCGACCTTGACCGGCCAGAGATCGCGACCGTGGTCGATCTTCAGCTTGATGTCGTTGCCGACCAGACGGGCGAGCAACATCCTGAGATCGGCGAGCACGTCGGTAAGGTTCAGCACTTCCGGCCGCAGCGTCTGCTTGCGCGAAAAGGCCAGCAACTGCCGCACCAGCGAGGCTGCCCGGTTGGCATTCTGCTTGATGTTCATGATGTCGGGGAAGGATGGGTCCGACGGCCGATGATTGGTCAGAAGCAGGTCCGACGCCATGATGATGGCGGTCAGCACATTGTTGAAGTCGTGTGCGATGCCGCCGGCAAGCTGGCCGACGGCCTGCATCTTCTGGCTTTGCGCCATCTGCCCTTCGAGCGCCTTCTGCTCCGTCGTCTCGACGGCGTAGACGATGGCCGACTCCTCGGCCCCCTCGCCGCCTGTGCCGTCGGCGACCGCATTGACGTAAAAACGGATGTGGCGCTCCTCATTGCCGGGCAGGAGCGTGTCGATCGGCTCGATATCGGCCTGCCGCTGCCGTGCCTTTTCGAAGGCCGCGGCAAAGGCCGGGCGGTCACGTTCGTGGATGACCGTGTCGAGCCGCATGCGGCGGTCGACGGCGTCCCGGTCGACGACCGATGAAAACAGCGAAAGGAATGGCGCATTGGTGCGCAGTATGCGCCCGCTGGCGTCGACGCCGGCGATCGCCATCGGCGTCGAGTTGAAGAAGCGGGTGAACCGCACTTCCGAAGCGCGCAGGTCCGCCGAGGCGTCCTCGCCTTGCGTGCGGTTGAGCACGATCGTGCGCGTCGGACCGTTGAGGCCTTCGCGGCTGGCTGAAACGCGATGCATGAAGCGCACCGGCAGCGCCTCGCCCGTCATTGTCGTGAGGTCGAGATCGATGACCGCGTTGCGCGTCGTACCGGGGTCGGCCTTGACCGAGCGCACCAGCGCCATGCCGTCGCCGGCGACGATCTCCGGCAGGGAGACGGCGCCGGGCGTGAAGCTGGCAAGGTCGATGCCCAGCCATTCGGCGAGCGTGGCGTTGATATAGGTGACGCGGCCTTCCTGGTCGGCGGAAAAGAAGCCGGCGGGCGCGTGGTCGAGATGATCGATCGCCTTCTGCAGGTCCAGGAAGAAACGCTCCTGCTCGGCGCGTTCCTGCGAAATGTCGGCAAGTTGCCAGGCGAGCATCGGCGGCCGCTGGCCCGGCACGCTGAAAGCGCGGGCGCGGGCGCGATACCAGCGCGCGCCTGGCTCAGCGCCAGGCTTGATCGACTGCGCGAGCCGGAACTCGCCGTCGCCCGGCTGGCCGTCACGCAGGCCGGAGGCCAGTCGGTAGATGGTGACCGAAGCTTCCGGAACATCCGAAAGCAGCCCTTCGACCGTCTTCAGGTCGGCCGCGGAAGAGGCTCCGGTCATGTCGGCATAGGCGCGGTTGGCATAGACCACGCGGCCCTTGGTGTCCGTGACCAGAAGACCCTGCGACATCGAATCGACGAATGCCTTCGACAGTTCGTCGCCCGTCGAGCGTGGAGTGATCTGCACGAAGCCGATCGCCGTGGCGAACAGGAAGCCAACGCCGATCATCGCCAGCACGCCGAGCATGCCCAGCAGGAAAGGGTCGCCGAGCCGCTCGCGAAACAGGCCGAAAACGATCGCGGCCCCCGTCAGGACGGCAATGAAGATGACGAGCCGGGTAACGGCGCCCGGCCGCGTGTTCTGATCGACGATCGGTACCGGATAGAAATCGCCGCGCGTTTCCTTGGCCATGTGCCCCCTGCTCTTGAAGTCCGGTGTTCCGATACTCGCCGCAATGTGTGCCGACGCCCGCCCCTGTCGGGTTGAATCATATTCTCCTGGTCCCGAAAAGGCCCGGGCGGCAAATGTCAGATAAAAATGATGTCGGCCGGCCCTCCAGTGTTTCAAGCTGTTCATGAAGCGTGAAAGGCAACTTGCGGTAGCCCGCCGCAACGGTCTAGTGTCGCGTCACTTCCAAACCGATCAGGGGGAACCAATGCTGCAATGGCTGGATAGCGTAGCGGGCCCCGGCTATGTAGCGGCACTGCTGTGGACCTTCGCGGCGCTGGTCCTGCTGGTCATCGTCCTCATCATCGTCAAACTCGTTCGCAACCTGACCTTCGGCACCTTTGTCGCGGGCGGCCGGAACCGCAAGACGCGGCTTGCGGTCATGGACGCCACCGCCGTCGACAGCCATCGCCGCCTGGTGCTGGTGCGCCGCGACGACATCGAGCATCTGCTTTTGATCGGCGGCCCGACCGATGTCGTCGTCGAGCGTGACATCCGCCTTTCTGCGCCACGCCGTCCCGCGCTGACCGGAGATGGCGGTTCGCAGCAGCCTGTCGCGGTGGCAAAGCCGCGTCCGCCTCAGCCCACCCCGGCGCCGGCGAGACAGGCACCTGCTCCGCAGCCGGTGAGCGCAGCGCCCGCCCGCCAGCGCGCTCCGGAGCCGGTGCCGAAGCCGGCGGCGCAGGGTTATCAGCCGACCAATGTCACGCCGCTGCCTTCCTACGGCTCCGCAAACGTCAATGCCGTCCGGCATGCCCCGCCGCCGGCTTCACCACCGCCGGGGCAGGAAAGCATCGATGAAACGCTGATGAAGGAACTCGAGGTTTCGCTCGACCAGCCCCGCTCGAGCAGTCCGGCGACCAAGCCGGTGGCAAAAACACCGCCGTCGCTCGACGATGAGATGACCAGGCTTCTGGGCGAACTCTCCAGCCAGAAAAGGTGAGCAGCGCTTGCGCCCGGCCCGAAAAACCGATCGGGGTTATGCGCATCGCCCGGGTTCTGAAAAAAGAAACGGCCGGAAAACCGGCCATTTCGAGAGCGATATCGCTGAAATCTTCTTGAATGCAGACCGCAGGCTAATCGTCGCGATAGACCTTCTCGCGGCGCTCGTGGCGCTCTTGCGCTTCGATCGACAAGGTTGCGATCGGGCGGGCATCCAGCCGCTTCAGCGCGATCGGTTCGCCGGTCTCCTCGCAATAGCCGTAAGTGCCTTCCTCGATGCGCTGCAAGGCCGAATCGATCTTTGCGATGAGTTTCCGCTGGCGGTCGCGCGCCCTGAGTTCGATGGCGCGGTCGGTTTCCGAAGAGGCGCGGTCGGCTAGATCGGGATGATTGGCGTTTTCCTGCTGTAGGATTTCGAGGGTTTCGCGCGCTTCGCGCAATATGTCGTTCTTCCAGGTGACGAGCTTTGAGCGGAAGTAGGATTTCTGCCGCTCGTTCATGAACGGCTCGTCTTCGGAGGGTACGTAATCGGCGGTAACGGCATCGTTCATTCGACTCACCCAAACAGCCCCAAATTTGGCGCCTATATATTCGCGGTCAAACGCCTGCACAAGCGCAATCGATTACCGATTCACGCAATTGTTAATCTGCCTCGATGAGCGCGATTGAGGTGATTCGGGCTGGTCTTAGGTACCGGATCCTTCGAACTGGCAGCCGCCGGCTGATGATTCGTCATGTCCGAAAAACGACTGCCATTGTGCGCCACGCCGTTCTTATGGCTAATCACAGCAAGGTTCGGGCTGTTGGCACGGTGGAGGTTGGGTGAGCAGGCTTTATCTGTTGAGGCACGCCAAAGCCGGATGGGCGCTGCCCGGCATGCGTGATTTCGATCGCCCGCTCGATGCGTCCGGCCGCGCTGATGCGGAGGCGATGGGCATCGCCATGCGGTCGCGCTCCTATGTGCCCGATCTGACGCTTTGCTCCACAGCCCGGCGCGCGAAGGAGACGCTGGAAGGCGTGGCCGGTCGGGCCGACACCGGCCGGGTTCTGTTCGTCGACGCGCTCTACAGCGAGGACGCGGCCGCGTACCTCAGCCTCATCCGGGACAATGGTGGGGTGGGTTCGATGCTGCTCGTCGGCCACAATCCGATGACGGAGGATCTCGCCATGGCGGTGTCCGGCGATGGCGAGGAAAGCGCCCGCGCCATGCTCAATCATGGTTTCCCGACCTCGGGCCTGGCGGTCGTGCGCTTCAGCGGCGATCTTGCCGGGGCCGCCCAGGGTGCCGGCTATCTCGAGGCATTCCTGACGCCGGCTGACCTCTGACGCCATTTCAAACCAGCACGGCAACGCCTATATCGGACCTGTCGCAGCATCGAGAGACAATTTTGGCGTCATCGCTGACCACTTTCACCGACGAGGCGAGAATTGCGCTCGACACGCTTTCGGGCCGCGCCAGCGGGCTATTTTCGCCGTCGCTGCGGCTGGGCGTCACGGGTCTTTCCAGGGCGGGCAAGACGGTTTTCATCTCGGCGCTGGTCCACAACCTTACTCATGGCGGACGCCTGCCGCTGTTCGAGGCGCAGAAATCCGGGCGCATCGCGCGCGCTTTCCTCGAAGAGCAGCCCGATGACGCGGTGCCGCGATTTCAGTACGAGGACCATATCGCTGCCTTGGTGAACGACCGCGTCTGGCCCGATTCGACACGCGCCATCTCCGAATTGCGGCTGACCATCGAATATCAATCGGCTTCCGGCTGGAACAGGATGTTTTCCTCCGGAAAACTGTCGGTCGACATCGTCGACTATCCCGGCGAATGGCTGCTCGACCTGCCGCTGCTCGGAAAATCCTTCGCCGATTTTTCGCGCGAAGCCCTTGAAATGGCTGCGTTGCCGGTGCGCGAGGATCTGTCGCGCGCCTGGCGGGCGCTATCGGCCGAGATCGACCCGAACGCCGATGCCGAGGAGATGACGGCGCGCCGCCTGGCCGAGGATTTCGCCGCTTATCTCAAAGCCTGCAAGCTCGACGAGCGGGCGCTTTCGACCTTGCCGCCGGGCCGTTTCCTGATGCCGGGCGATCTCGAAGGCTCGCCCGCATTGACCTTCGCGCCTCTGGCCGGCCTGGGCGACAAGCGCCCGCGCAACGGCTCGCTGCACGCCATGATGGAAAGGCGCTACGAGGCCTACAAGACCCATGTCGTCAAACCCTTCTTCCGCGAACACATCACCCGGCTCGACCGCCAGATCGTGCTGATCGACGCCATGCAGGCGCTGAACGCCGGCCCCGGAGCCATGGCCGACCTGGAGCGCGCGGTGACCGAGATCCTCGCCTGTTTCCGTCCTGGACGCGGCAGCTTCCTCACCGATCTTTTCTCGCGGCGCATCGATCGTATCCTGATCGCCGCCACCAAGGCCGACCACCTGCATCACGACAGCCATGACCGCTTGCAGGCGATCGTGCGGCGGCTGGCAGACCGCGCCGTGGCGCGGGCGAATTTCACCGGCGCCGGCGTCGACGTCGTCGCCATGGCGGCGGTGCGCGCAACACGGGAAGGCACCGTCAAACAGGGCCGCGAGACATTGCCGGTCATCATCGGCACACCGCTCGCGGGCGAGACAATCAATGGCGACACCTTTGACGGGAAAGCTGAAACAGCCATATTTCCCGGTGATTTACCGGAGAAAATTGATGCTGTCTTCGAAGCTCCCGGGGGAGCGCACAGGCAGGACAATACCGACCCGGCGATCCGCTTCGTGCGTTTTCGCCCGCCAAAACTCGAGCGCACGGCCGAGGGCGTCATGCTGTCACTGCCGCATATCCGGCTCGACCGTGCCTTGCAGTTCCTGATCGGAGACCATCTGGCATGACCGCGCCCCGCAAGCCGGCGGCATTCCGCATCGAACCGGAGGCCACATCGCAGCAGGACGCGGCGCAGGCGCGCCGTGCCCAGGCCGGGGCGCCGGAGGCGCGCCGTGTCCAGACCGACACACAGCGCAAGCCCCGCGCGGTGAAGAGCGATGTCGCGCTGGTCATCCCGTCGGAGATCGACGTGTTCGACGAGCCGGACATCGTCGCTGCCGAACCGCCGCCGGCGGTCGCTCGCAGGAAACGTTCATTGCTTGGCTCCATCTTCTTCGGCGCGTTCGGGGTGCTGGTTTCGCTGGCCATCGGCCTGTGGACCGATCAGCTCATTCGCGATCTGTTCGCGCGCGCCGAGTGGCTGGGTTGGCTGGCCGCCGGCATGGCTGCCGTCGCCGTGCTGGCGCTGGTGGTGATCCTGATTCGCGAGTTCCTGGCGATCGCCCGGCTTGCCGAGGTCGAAAAGCTGCAGAAGCGTGCGCTCGATGCGATTGCACGCGACGATCCCAAGGCGGCGCGATTGGTGGTCGACGAGCTGTCGGCCTTCGTCGCGGCCAAACCCGAAACGGCTGCGGGCAGGCGCGCGCTGGCCGATCTGCGCGACGAGATCATCGATGGCGCCAATCTGGTGCGTCTCGCTGAGGCGGAGATCCTTGGCCCTCTCGACGCCAGGGCCAAGATCATGATCCTGGAAGCCGCCAAACGCGTGTCGCTGGTGACGGCCGTCAGTCCGCGTGCGCTCGTCGACGTAGCCTATGTCGTGTTCGAGGCCGGGCGCCTCATCCGGCGCCTTTCGGAACTCTATGGCGGGCGGCCGGGAACACTGGGTTTCTTTCGCCTGGCGCGCAGCGTGCTGGCGCATCTGGCGGTCACCGGTTCGATCGCCGTCGGCGACAGTTTCGTCCAGCAGATCGTCGGCCACGGCCTGGCTGCGCGCCTCTCCGCCAAGCTCGGCGAAGGCGTCGTCAACGGCATGATGACGGCGCGCATCGGCATCGCCGCGATGGAGACGGCGCGCCCCCTGCCCTTCAGTGCGGCAAAACGGCCGGGACTGGGTGATTTCCTCTCCGCGCTGACATCGTTCGCAAGCAGGAAGGAAAGCGAGAACACCCCGCCTGGCAAGTGAACGACGACCTTGGCAGTGACGAAGCATTAACCAATCTTGTTCATGGTCGCACTGGTTCCAAAACAGCCTCTTTGTTGCCGGGTGTCGTCGATGAAAAGCGTAATTCTGTCCAGCCTGTTGCCCCTGGCGGTTGCGATCACCACTGTCGCCGGCATTGCCGCACAGGCGTCCGCGGCGGAGCCGGACAAGCAGTTCTTCCGGTCCGCCGAAGGCAAGTGGGTGGGCCCGGGCGAGATCGTCGCCGGCAAATACAAGGGCACGAAGTTCAATTGCAGCTTCACCGGCTCGACGCCCGACGGCAAGATGGGCATGACGCTCGACGGCGGCTGCCGTGTGGGCATGTTCACCCAGCCGATGTCGGCCAAGATCGAGCGCAAGGGGCGCGATTACAAGGGCTCCTTCATGGGCGGCGCGGCCGGTGCCGGCCTCGATATCATCGGCGGCAATGTGGTCGATGCCCGCAAGGTGGTGTTCACCATCAACCGCAACCAGCTGCGCGGCGTCATGCAGGCACGCATCCCCGACGACAATTCGATGACGGTGACGGTTGCAGTGCGCGTCGCGGACCAGCTGGTGCCGGTGATCGGCATGAGCCTGAAGCGGGTCGACGCGATCGAAGTCGGCTCCATCGCGCCGAACTGAGCGCGTATCAACCGCCTGTAACCAAACACAAAAAGAGACGGCGGCCCATCGCCACCGCCTCCTTTTGAAGACGTCGATAGGAACGATCAGCCCTTGATCGCCGCCGTCACCTCATCATAGGCCTTGCAGGCGTCGGCCAGGGTCGTGGTGCCCTGATATTTGGTCGTCACCTCTTGCACCTTGGCCGTCAGATCGGCCGCCTTGGACGGATCCTTGGTAAGGGCCTCCTGCAGCGCGGCGGCCATGTCCTGCGCCTTCTTGGTGGCGACCTCGGCCGTGCACTCAGGCGCCTTGGAGCAAGCCGAGCCGGCGAGCACCGCCAGGCCGACGGCAACGAGCAAAAACTTCTTCATGTCAGTCATCTCCTCAAAAAGGGCGCGGCTTGATCGCCACACCCTCCACTGGCCGAAGCCGAGCGTGCTTAACCTCCGATTGCAGCCAGACGCAACGCGGCCTCGCGCTCAACTTGTGTAACGTGCCTGCAACATTGCCCGCCGCAGGATTCGGGCTGTTACATGCCCGCCGAAGCCCCTATCCTTGGGGCGCTGGCGCCTGATCCGAGGCGTCTTGACCCGACCGCACAGGCTGCGGTCCTCAAACGAGCGGAATGGCGGGAATGGCGGCAGAGGCAGCGGGCAGCGAGCTTGTTCAGGTGGTGGCGCTGCTCGCCGCGGGTGTTGTCGCCGTTCCGATCTTCAAACGTATGGGCCTGGGTTCGATTCTCGGCTATCTGGCCGCGGGCGTGGTGATCGGCCCGTTCGGCATCGGTGTGTTTTCCGAATCGGGAGCCATCCTCCACGTCGCCGAGCTCGGCGTCGTGATGTTCCTGTTCATTATCGGGCTGGAGATGCAGCCGTCGCGGCTCTGGGGCTTGCGCCGCGAGATCTTCGGCCTGGGCGCGCTTCAGGTCGGGGTCTGCGCGGTCTTGCTGACCGGTGTGGGAATAGCCGGAGGCTTTTCCATCGCGCAATCCTTCGTCGCCGGAGCCGGCTTCGTGTTGACCTCGACGGCGATCGTCATGCAGCTTCTGGAAGAGCGCGGCGAAATCGCCTCGCCCAAGGGCCAGCGCATCGTCTCCATCCTGCTGCTGGAGGATCTGGCGATCGTGCCGCTGCTGGCCCTGATCGCGTTCCTGGCGCCAGGCGGCACCGACACCAGCCTGTCGGAGCGGCTGGCCGAGGTCGGTATCGGCCTTGCCGCGATCATCGGCCTGGTGCTGGCCGGACGTTTTCTGCTCAACCCTTTCTTCCGTATCCTGGCGGATGCCCGCGCTCGCGAGGTGATGACGGCGGCCGCCCTTCTGGTCGTTCTCGGATCCGCCCTTGCCATGCAGCTCAGCGGCCTGTCGATGGCGATGGGCGCGTTCCTGGCCGGCGTGCTGCTGTCCGAATCGACCTTCCGCCACCAGCTCGAAGCCGATATCGAACCGTTTCGCGGCATCCTGCTCGGCCTGTTCTTTCTCGCCGTGGGCATGTCGCTCGACCTGCATGTGGTGGTTCAGAACTGGCGGCTGATCGCCGTCTATGTCGTTGCCTACATGGTCATGAAGGCGCTCGGCATCTACATCGTCGCCCGCATCCTGAAGTCGGGCCATCGCGAGGCGCTGGAACGCGCCGTCTTCATGGCGCAAGGCGGCGAATTCGCCTTCGTCCTCTATTCGGCCGCCGCTTCCGTCGGCATCATCGACGGCCAAGCCAACGCGACGCTGACGGCCATCGTCATCATCTCCATGGTGCTGACGCCGCTGGCGATCGTCGCGTTGCGGTATCTGACGCCGCGCGACGAGCTGTCGCTGGATGGCGTCGACGTCGCCGAAGGGCTGACCGGCAGCGTGCTGATCATCGGATTCGGCCGCTTCGGCCAGATCGCCAGCCAGCCATTGCTGCTGCGCGGCATCGACGTGTCGATCATCGACAACGATGTCGAGATGATCCAGGCGGCGGCCGATTTCGGCTTCAAGGTCTACTACGGCGACGGCACGCGGCTGGACATCCTGCACGCTGCCGGTGCCGGGCGCGCACGCGCCGTGCTCATCTGCGTCGACAAACCCGATGCCGCCGTACGCATCGCCGAGCTCGTCAAAGCCGAGTTTCCCTTGCTCACCGTGCTGGCGCGCGCCTTCGACCGAGGCACCGCGCTACAGCTCATCCGCACAGGCGTCGACTATCAGCTGCGTGAAACATTCGAATCGGCGCTGGTTTTTGGCGGTTCGACGCTGGAGGCCCTGGGCGTAGACCCGGAAGACGTCGCCGAGGTGGTCGAAGACGTCCGCCGCCGCGACACCGCCCGCTTCGAGACGCAACTCGCCGAAGGCATCCGCTCCGGACAGCGCTTCCTGAAGGGCAATATCGGCACGCCGATCCCGACGCCGCTCTCCACGCCGCGCCGCCCCGGCCAGGCGCTCAACGAGGAAACGGCCGGCGTTCTGCACAAGTCCGAGGCGGCGGATTGATAGGAGAAAAGCATGGATTTGGACAGCAGAGCCCTGTCGGTCACCACATTCTGGCGTGATGCCGGAGCGGACGCATGGTTCGAGAAAAGCGATGTTTTCGACGGCGATTTCCGCAACCGCTTTCTTGAGCTGCACTACGCGGCCGCACGGCGCGAATGCGACGGCTGGTCGGAGCATGCCGAAGGCTCGCTGGCGCTGATGATCCTGCTCGACCAGTTTCCGCGCAACTGCTTTCGCGGCACCGGCCACATGTACGCCACCGACCCGCTGGCGAAGCATTTTGCCCAAAAAGCTGTGACGGCAGGCCAGGATCTGGTGCTCGAACCGGAATTGCGGGTGTTCCTGTATCTGCCGTTCGAACATTCGGAATTGCTCGCCGACCAGGAACGGTCGGTCGAGCTCACCGCGGCCAACGCGCCAGACTACCTCAAATACGCCGAAGAACACCTCGACATCATCCGGCGCTTCGGCCGTTTTCCGCACCGCAACAAGATGCTCGGCCGCGAAACCACGCCGGAGGAAAAAACCTTTCTGGACGATGGCGGGTTCTCAGGCTGACGCTGGTCTATCCAGCCACCAGTCGCGGCCCGACGGCAGGCGTTCGATACCGGCCGCATCGACGGCGGCCAGCCGCTCCGAGACGCTTCGCCCGCTTACCGCAAGATCGGGCGCGATCTCGGCCAGCGGCGCCAGCACGAAGGCACGTTCAAGCATGCGCGGATGCGGCACTTCCAAGCCGGTTTCGTGGATGACGCGGTCGCCGAAAACCAGGATGTCGATATCGATCAGGCGCGGCCCCCAGCGCTCCTCGCGCACGCGCTTCAGCTTGCGCTCTGCATCGAGGCACAGGTCGAGCAATGCCCGCGGCGAGAGCCGTGTCGAGAGTTCCGCGGCGGCGTTCAGGAAGTCGGGCTGGTCGAGCTTGCCCCAGGGCGGCGTGCGGTAGAGCGAGGACACCGCGGCCACGCGAGTGGCGGCATCGGCGTCGAGCAGGCGCAGCGCCGCCGCCATCGAACTCGCCGGATCGCCGAGATTGCCGCCAAGGCTGAGATAGACGGTGTTACTGCGGCCAGACAACGGTCACCTCGACGTAATCGAGCACGCCGGGCACCGGCGCATTCGGCTTGCGGACCGTGATTTCGGCTTTCCTGATCTGCGGGAAGCGTTCCGTCAGGGCTTTTGCGACTTCCAGGGCCAGCGCCTCGATCAGGAAGCGCCTGTGTCCGGTGATGATCTCCTCGATCACCGTGAAGGCAACGCCGTAGTTGACGGTTTCCCCGATGGCATCGTCGACCAGCGCGCGCCCGGGCTCCACGGTGAGCGAGGCGTCGACATAGAAGCGCTGGCCGAGCGCCTCCTCCTCGTCCAGCACCCCGTGCCGGGCAAAGAAGGCGCAATTCTTCAGGCGGATGACATACATGGTTCAGCGTTCCGAAACTGCGGTTTCGCGCGCCAGCATAGCATCCGCCACGGCCAGCGCGTCCACGTTGATTGCGACATCGTGGACGCGAAACAGGTCGGCGCCCTTCAATCTCAGTATGACGCTCGTCGCCGCAGTCCCAGCCCCTCTTTCGGCGGCATCGCGGCCCGTGACGGTGCCGATGAAGCGTTTTCGCGAGGTTCCGGCCATCAGCGGAAATCCGAGGGCGTTGAGCTCGGAAAACCGCGCCATCAGGTCGAGGTTATCCTCGGCCGTCTCCTTGGCGAAGCCGAAGCCGGCATCGAGAACGATATGATCGTCGGCGATGCCGTGTCGGCGGGCGATTTCCAGTGATTTTTCGAGGAACGCGAACTGGTCGGCGATGACGTCGGGCAGTTTTCGGCGATCCCGCCCGGTATGCATGATGATGAGCCCCGCGCCGGTTTCGGCTGCGATACGCGCAATGTCCGGCTCGCGCTGCAAGCCCCAGACGTCGTTGACGATATGCGCCCCGGCCGCGACGGCAAGCCGCGCGGTCTCGGCGCGATAGGTGTCGACCGAAATCAGCACCTCGCCGGAACCCGCCAGCGCCTCGATCACCGGCAGGATGCGCGCCTGCTCCTCGCCCGCCGTGATCGCGGACGCGCCCGGCCTTGTCGATTCACCGCCGACATCGACGACCCGGGCGCCTTCGCCCAGCATGCGGCGCGCCTGGACCAGCGCGGTCTCGGCGGCATCGAACAGACCGCCGTCGGAAAAACTGTCGGGCGTGACATTGAGAATGCCGACCACCACGGCCTTGTCGCCAAGGTCGAGATGGCGTCCGTGCGCCAACTGCCATCGCCTCGCCGTCATTGCTCATCAACCATGGGGCTCATCAACCATGTGTGATCCGCACCAGATCAATTCCGTTGCGCCGGCAGTGGCCGTAAAGCAAGGTAGGGCGAGAGGCAACCTGATGAAACGAACCCTGCTTTGCGCATTGCTGCTTGCCGCCACCGCCGTTCCGGCGGGCGCGGCCAATCTCGTCAAGACATATAGCTACTTCGCCGTCGGCGGCAGGACGCTAGAAGACATCGAGGCACAGCTTTCCAAACGTGGTCCGCAGGTGAAGAGCACGGGCTCGCGGCATCCCGGCGCCACACAGATGGCCTTCACCACGCGCATCAGCTATGCCGGGCAGTCCGGCTCCTGCCGGATCGCCGATGCCGCGGTGACCGTCAAGGTCAAGGTTATCCTTCCCGAATGGCGCCGTCCACGCAAGGCCGACGCGGATGTGCGGCTGTTCTGGGACACGCTGTCGGCCGACATCAAGCGCCATGAGGAACGCCATGTCGAGATCGCCAAGAATCACGCCCGCGAACTGGAAGACGCGCTGAAAGCCGCTTACCCGCAGAAGGACTGCGATGCGGCGAAGGCCAAGGCCGCCCAGATCACCGCCGCCATTCTCGCCAGACACGACCGTGCCCAGGTGCAGTTCGATCGTGTCGAAAGCGTCAATTTCGAAAGCCGCATCCTGCGGCTCCTGCGCTATCGCGTCGAGCGCATCGGCAACGGCCGGTTGCCGCCGACCTGAATGTCCTGATGCATGTCGCCTAAAGGGGCGGCGGTGCGAGCCAACCGGGCCGAAGCGTAGTGCCAGCTTCGAAAAATTTTCGGGCAACGGTCGAAATCGGCCTATACGGGACGACATATCAGGGGTTGGCAAGGGCACGAACTTTCAAACACGAGCATCACGACCGATCGCGCCGCGGATGCAACGGCTAGCCCGGCCGACGCACCGTACGGCGCGCAAGCATATGGACGAAAGACTATGGACCAGGCTGTCGACAAGCAGGCCGTGGCGGCCGCGAGCGCGCCGCTGACGGAAAGCGAAAAGAACGCCATTATCGGCGGCGTTCTCCTGTCGATGCTGCTGGCAGCACTTGACCAGACCATTGTGGCACCGGCCATGCCGACCATCGCGCGAGCGCTCGGCCACGCCGAGTACCTGCCCTGGATAGTGACCGGATATCTCCTGACCGCAACCGCCATGGCGCCGCTCTACGGCAAGATCTCCGACGTCTACGGCCGCCGGCCGACCGTCTATGGCGCGATCCTCATCTTCCTCGCCGGCTCGCTGGTCAGTGCGATGGCGCCCAACATGTTCGTGCTGGTGATCGGCCGCGCGATCCAGGGCGCCGGCGGCGGCGGGCTTTTTGCCCTGGCGCAGACCGTCATCGGCGACCTTGTGCCGCCACGCGAGCGGGCACGCTATGCGGCCTGGATCTCGGGCACATGGGCAGTCGCCAGCATCGCCGGGCCGTTGCTCGGCGGCACGTTCGCTGAACATCTCCATTGGTCGCTGATCTTCTGGATCAACATTCCGCTCGGCATCCTCGCCATGGCCATCATCAACAAGCCGCTGCGCAAGCTGCCGGTCGCGGCAAGACGGCACCGCATAGACGGGCTCGGCGCGCTGCTTCTCGTCGCCGCCACGGCCCTGCTGCTTCTGGCGTTGAACTGGGGCGGCAGCGAATACCCCTGGCTGTCGACGGAGATCCTCGGGCTGATCGCCAGTTCCCTGGTCCTGTGGGGCGCCTTTGCGCTGCGGCTGCTGCGCGCAACCGAGCCGCTGATTTCGCTCGAGGTGCTGAGCAACCCGATCGTCCTTGCCGGCACGCTCTCCATGTTCCTTCTGCAGGCGGCCAATATCGGCCTGTCTGTCTACCTGCCGGTCTATCTCCAGTCGGTCATCGGCCTGTCGGCGAGCGAATCCGGCACCGCCCTCCTGGGGCTGATGCTTGGCACGGTGGCCGGCGCGACATTCAGCGGGCGCACCATTCCGCGTTTCGTCCATTACAAGCGGATCGCCATGGTCGGATTGGGCTTCGCCGTTCTATGCCTCGGCGTCCTCAGCCTGGTGGCGGGGCACGCCTCGCTGCTGGTTGTCGAGATCCTGACGACGTGCGTCGGGCTCGGCAGCGGAACCACCTTTCCGGTGGCCACGGTGTCTGTCCAGAACGCCGTCGACCCCAGGCACCTTGGCGTCGCCACCGGCGTGCTGACGTTCCTGCGCTCGCTGGGCAGCGCGCTCGGCGTTGCTATCCTCGGTGCGGTCGCCTTGGGCAACGGGCTGCCGCTGGCGGGCGAAGGCGCGCAGGCGACCGGCGCCGGTGCCGAAGCTGCCGCCTTCGGGCTGATCTTCGTCGCCGCCGTGGTGATGTTGGTCATGGCGCTGCTGACGCTCAGCCTGATGCCCGAAAAACCGCTGCGCGGCCATCCCGAGGCCCCCGTGCTGGCGGACTGAAGCGATACGCGTCAGGAGGCATCCACCACACCGAGCTTCTTCTGCAGGCTGGTCGACGAGGTCGTGTATTGGAAGACGATGCGTTCGCCCGGGCTGACGATGCGCTTGGCGGCCTGGGCCATCAGCGCGACCTCGTGAAAGCCCGACAGGATGAGCTTCAGCTTGCCGGGATACCAATTGATGTCGCCGACCGCGAAGATGCCCGGGACCGACGTCTGGAACTTCTCGGTGTCGACCGGAATCAGGTTCTCGTGAAGGTTGATCCCCCATTCCGCGATCGGTCCGAGCTTCATGGTCAGACCGAAGAAGGGCAGCATCCGCGTGCAAGGAATTTCGATGTCGCCCTCCGGCCCCTTGATCAGGGCGGACGACAGTTGGCCGGCGGCGCCGGTCAAGCCGGTCACTTGCCCGACCTGGAAATCCAGCTGCTTCATCTCCTGCATGGCGTACATCTTGTTGACGCTGTCGGGCGCGGCGCGGAACTCCGGGCGCCGGTGGACCAGGGTCACGCTTTTTGCCACCGGCTGCAAATTGAGCGTCCAGTCCAGCGCCGAATCGCCGCCGCCAACGATAACGAGGTCGTGGCCGCGAAAGTCTTCCATCCGGCGCACCGAATAGAAGACGCTCTTGCCCTCATAGGGTTCGATGCCCGGGATGGGCGGGCGTTTCGGCTGGAACGAGCCGCCGCCGGCGGCGATCACCACCACCTTGGCCTCGAACACCTCGTTCTCGTCGGTGGTGACGCGAAAGCCGCCGTCCTCCAACCTCTCCAGGCTGGAGACCATGCGATTGTAGGTGAAATCAGGCTTGAACGGCGCGATCTGCTCGAGCAGCTTGTCGACCAGCCCTTGCGCCGAGATCGACGGCCAGCCGGGAATGTCATAGATCGGCTTTTCCGGATAGAGTTCCGCGCATTGGCCGCCGGGCCGGTCGAGGATGTCGATCAGGTGGCACTTCATGTCGAACAGGCCGAGCTCGAACACGGCGAACAGGCCGACCGGCCCTGCCCCGACAATGAGTACGTCTGTCCTGGTGATGCCGGTCATGGTGCGCGCCTCGCTGCTGGATTGGCGTGAGACTGCATGACCTCCGGCTTGCTGCCAAGCGGCAGCCGCAAAAATCAGAGCTGCGAACTCGGGTTGCAAGGGATGGACGACTGCCAGTCCGGCTGCCCCGCCACCTTTTCATGGCAGGGCAGCTTCTCACGATAGGAATTTTTTCTTGACGGAGTGCCCGCAACTATGGTAGATATTTGGTTATGGTGCTGAGTTGCGCCGGAGGCCCGCCGCACAGGCGGGTTTTCCATTCAAGGCGACGTCAACAGCCGGCCCCCAAGGAACCCCCTGCCCGGATTCATTGCCTCGGGCAAAAATCGGCTTTTAGCCTTGGCGCTCGGGCACCCGCACCACCAGTCCGTCGAGCGCGTCGCGCACCTTGATCTGGCACGATAGCCGCGAATTCGGCTGGACGTCGTAGGCGAAGTCCAGCATATCCTCTTCCATTGCCTCCGGCTCGCCGACTTCCGCCGTCCAGGCCTCGTCGACATAGACGTGGCAGGTTGCACAGGCGCAGGCGCCGCCGCACTCCGCTTCGATACCCGGCACGGCATTGCGGATGGCGTTCTCCATGACCGTCGAGCCGTTCTCGGCATCCACGTCGAAATGTGTGCCGTCATGGGCAATGAAGGTCAGTTTGGTCATTTGTCACCTGAGGGAGTTTCCGCCGAGATAATCACTCGGGCACACAAGTCAACTGCGGCGAGAAAGCGCCGCTCGGTGACGTTTTTCCACAAACCGGCCTAGCGGTTGATGGCGGCGATGAAATCGCGCACTTCGTCGATCAGCTTGCCGAGCCGCGTGAGCGTCTGGCTGTCTTCCGGCTGCCGTTCTATCTCGGTGGCGCAATCGGCAATGGCAAAAGCCCCGACACCGCGCGCCGAACCCTTCAGGCCGTGCGCCAGGAGCAGCCGGTCCTTGATGTCCGCATCGACTATCCTGTCGCGCACCGACAGCGCCTGTTGTACAAAGAGCGCCAGTACCTCCTGTTCGAGGCCGCGGTCGCCCATCGTCTGCCGCGCAAGGTGTGCCAAATCGACCGGTCGGGACCGCCTCGTTCCTGATACATCGCCCCCGGGCATTGAGAAGGCAATGCCGCTTTCGCCACGCATGAACTCGAACTCCGCTTCTTCGGCCGCCTGAAAAACTAGGCGAATCCAATGGACAACGGGTTAATGGATGGCCGGAAAAAATGTTGCGAACGCGGCGCCGGAATCACGCTTCCGTTAACCTTATATTTAAAGTTTTACGTATCCCGCGGAATGCATGTTTTCTTTACCCCCCTGTGTCATTACGATACGAGGGGTCCATTTTCAGCCTCCTGCGCGTGGGTGCGACAACCAAAATCATAAGCCCGCGGCAGCTAGTACAGGGTAGCGAAGGCATGGCGAAGAAAACAACGACGACCAGATCTCTGGACAACGATGTGGCCAGGGAACTCGAGAAGGCACTCGATCTCGACCTCAGCGGCGACACCGGCAGCGGCGACCTCGATATCGCGGCCTCGATGGAAGATCTGGAAGCGCAGATATCCCAGGCCGCCGACGAATTGGCGCGCGAGGGACGCAATCAGACGCAGGCACCCGTCGTCAACCAAGCCCAGGCCGCGAATCCCGCGCCAAAGACCAGACCCGCCGAACTGCGCCCCGTCGAAACACGCAATGGCGGTCAGCCCGCCGGCTTCTCGCCGGCCAATGACGATCGTCAGAAGGATTACAAGACGCTTCTGCACAGCCTCAACCGGCGCGCCTCGAACACGATCTACTGGGTTATCGCCTTCGTTTCGCTGGCCTGGATCGCCGGCGCGGGCGGATTGGCCAACCTCCTCTTCGGGCCGAGCATCTGGAGGATCCGCACGCTCGACCTGTTCTTCGCCCGTCCCGAACTGATCGGCCTTGCTGTCGCGGCCACCGTGCCGGTCATCCTGTTCTGGGCCTTCGCCGCCATGATTCGCCGCGCGCAGGACATGCGCATCGCCGCCCAGTCGATGACGGAAGTGGCCTTCCGCCTCACCGAGCCGGAAAACATGGCCCAGGATCGCGTCATGATGATCGGCCAGGCCGTCCGCCGCGAGGTGGCCGCCATGGGCGAAGGCATCGAACGCACGCTGGCCCGCGCCGTCGAACTGGAAACGCTGGTCCACAGCGAGGTCAACCAGATCGAGCGCTCCTATTCGGAAAACGAAACCCGCATCCGCTCGCTCGTCGACGGGCTCGGCAGCGAGCGTGAGGCGGTCGTCAGCCATGCGGAGCGGGTTCGCGCTTCGATCGCCGGCGCGCACGACACCCTCAAGGACGAAATCGGCGCTGCCAGCGACCTCATCCGCGACAGCATTCTCAATGCATCGACCAAACTGTCGATGACCATCACCAATTCCGGCGACACGCTTATCGACCGCATCAACGAAAGTTCGCTGTCGATCTTCGATTCGGTGGAAGGACGGCTCGACACCATAACCGACAAGCTTTCGACTTCCGGCGAGGCTTTCGCCAGCCTGCTCGACACGCGCATCGCCAAGCTGACGGACACGACAGACGGCCTGACCCGGTCGTTGACCGACCTGCTCGACGATCGCACCAACGGCATGGTGTCGCTGCTTGGTGGCGCCGCGCGCACACTCAATTCGGAATTCGAGGCCAGCCTCAACGGCATCGAGCGCACGCTCGCCGAGCGCGGCCAGGCGCTGATCAGCGAGTTCCAGACCCGCGCCGAGGCTCTCGACACCGGCACGCAGAAGCTCAACGCAGCACTCGAAGCCCGTGCCCGGCAGATCAACGAAACGCTGGTCGAACGCGCGCGCGAAATCGCCCACACCTTCGCCGAGAGCAAGGACACGCTGACGGCGATGATCGACCAGGGCAAGACCCAGATCGGCGCCGACATGGCCGATATCGTCACGTCGACCTCGTCCATGCTCGAAGCTCGCGCCAGCGATTTCGCCGGACGCATGGAAGCGGCGCGCCACGTCGTCTCGCGCTCGTTCGATGCCGATATCCAGCGGCTTGCCGATGCCCGCGTGGGCATAGAGGAAGCGGTCGAAAATCACAGCCGCAGCCTTTCCGAGAGCCGCGAGCGCATGGCGGCCGCGATGCAGGCCGATCTGGCCAAGTTCGCCGAGAGCCGTGCCGGCATCGATGCCGCGGTAACCGACCAGGTGCAGAAGCTGGCCGAAGGCCGCAGCCTGATCGCGCGCGCTCTCGAAGAAGATCTGCGCAAGGTCAACGAATCGCGCGCTGCCATCGACGCTTCGCTCGGCAGCCACCTCGAAAGGCTGGAAGAAGGCCGCAACCGGCTCTCCCAGGCTCTCAACGAAGACTCCGGAAAGCTGGTGCAAGCCCGTACAATCATTGACGAAATGGTTGCTGGACATGTTGGCAAGCTGGCCGAGGGCCGCAACATTCTCTCGCGCGCGCTCGAAACCGACCTCGGCAAGCTCGTGGACAAGCGCGCCGACATTGATGGCCTTGTCGCCGGTCAGGTCGAGAAGATCGCCGAGGGCCGCGCGGTACTCGCCAAGGCGCTGGAGAACGACATCGCCGGCATCAAGGACCTCATCGAGGCGCATTCGGCCAAACTGGCGGAAGACCGCTCGCAGCTCGGCCGTTCGCTGGAGGACGATCTGTCCAGCATACGCGGGCTGATCGAAGACCATTCGGGCCGCCTGGCCGAAGATCGCAGCCTGCTGTCGCAGACCCTTGAAGCCGACCTTGCCAAGCTCGCCGAGAGCCGCTCGAGCATCGACGGCCTGGTCGCCGGTCAGGTCGAGAAACTGGCCGAAGGCCGCGATATTCTCAGGCGGGCGCTGGAATCCGACCTCAACGCGATCAAGGGCGTCATATCGAGCCAGTCCGAGAGGCTGGCCGAGGACCGCGGGCAGCTGTCGCGGGTTCTCGAGGCGGACTTGCAGAACGTGAACAGCGTCATTGCCGACCACATGAACAAGCTGGTCCAGGACCGTTCGACCTTGTCGAAAGCGCTTGAGGAGGATCTCGCCAAGCTGGCCGAGAGCCGCTCGAGCATCGACGGGCTGGTGGCCGGCCAGGTCGAGAAGCTGGCCGAAGGCCGCGACATCCTGCGCCGTGCGCTGGAAGCCGATCTCAACACGATCAAGAGCACCGTCGCCGATCAGTCCCAGAAACTGGTCGAAGATCGGGGACAATTCGCCCGGGCGCTCGAAGCCGACCTCGAAAACGTCAACAGTCTCGTTAACAGCCACTCGGAAAGGCTTGTCCAGGACCGTTCGGCGCTGTCGAAGGCACTCGAAGACGATCTGGAAAACGTCAACGGACTGGTCAACAGCCACTCCGAGAGGCTTGTCCAGGAGCGTTCGGTGCTGTCGAAGGCGCTCGAAGACGATCTCGCCAAGCTGGCCGAAAGCCGCTCGAGCATCGATGGCCTTGTCGCCGGCCAGGTCGAAAAGCTGGCCGAAGGCCGCGACATCCTCAAGCGCGCGCTGGAGGCCGATCTGCAGAGGCTGTCGGAGAGCCGTGGCGATCTCGACGGCATCATCGCCGGACATGTCGGCAAGCTGGCCGAAGGCCGCGACGTGCTGAGCCGCGCGCTGGAAGACGATCTCGGCAGGCTCGCCGAGACCCGCAAGGACATCGATCGTTCGCTGTCGGGTCACATCGACCAGATCGCGGCGAGGAGCACCGACATCTCCGCTGCGATCGCCGCCGACGTGGACAAGATCGAGCAGGCGTTCAGCCGCCAGACCGGCATCATCGAGGAGCGTGCGGGCACCATGGAGCGTGCGCTGTCGACAGGCGTCGACAATGTGCGCAACGTGCTCGAGAAGAGCGCCGTCTTCGTGGCCGGCGCCTTGCGCGAGAAGGTCCTGGAAGTCACCAGCGTCCTGCATGAGCAGGCGGGCCAAGCCTTCTCCGATGCGGATCGCAAGATCGCCGAGCGCGCCGAGCAGACCTCGGCCGCCCTGCTGGCCCGGGCCGAAGACATCGCCCGCACCTTCGAGGAGGCGGATCGCCGTCTCCACGCCCGTGCGGAAGACACGTCGAGCGCCTTGCTTGCCCGCGCGGACGATGCGTCCAGTTCCTTGCTGGCGCGAGCCCATGAAACCGCCGATCAGCTTGCCGCCCGTGCGAGCGAAATCGCCGGCACGTTCGACGCGGCCGACCAGAAGCTGGCCGCCCGCGCCCAGGAGACCGCCGACCAGTTGGCGGCTCGGGTGAGCGAGATTGCCGGCACCTTCGACGCGGCCGACCAGAAGCTGGTTGCCCGGGCCGTCGAAACGGCACAGTCGCTGGCCGCCCGCGCCGGCGATATCCTGCGCAATTTCGAAGGCGCCGATCAGCGGCTCGGCATGCGCATCGGCGAATCGGCCGAAGCTCTTGCCGCGCGTGCAGCGGATCTCGGCCGCATCTTCGACGCCGCCGACCAGCACCTGGTCTCGCGCATCGCCGAAGGTTCGGAAGCGCTGTCAGGCCGCGCCTCCGAAATCGCCCGCATCTTCGATGATGCGGACAACCGACTGGTTTCCCGCATCGCCGCCAGCACCTCGACCATCGGCGAACATGCTGAGAGCATCGTCGGCGCCTTCACCAGCACCGAGCAGAGGGTCGCCGACCGTGCGCGCCAGACCGGCCAGGAGCTGGCCGCGCATGCCCGTGAAATCGAGCAGGCGCTCGCCGGCGCCGACGAGCGGCTCGCATCGACCGCGGCAACGGCTGCTGCCCGCGTCGAAGAGCAGATCGCCAGCGTCGAGAACCGGCTCGCCCACACCGCCGAGACGATGGGCCAGAAGCTCAACGAGCAGGTGTCGAGCGCCGAGGCGCAACTCGTGTCGCGCGCCAATGTCATCGCGGAGACCTTCACCGCGGTCGGCCAGCATATCGGCCAGAGCACCAACGACGCCGCCAAGACGATCGGCGCCAACACCCGCGAGCTCAACACCATGCTCGCGGCACGGTCGGCGGAGATGTCGAAGATCCTCGACGAGACCGCGCGGCCGCTGGTCGAGCGTTTCGCCCAGGGCGGCTCGGAACTGCAAAAGAGCATGGAAGAGGTCACCGAACGTGCCGCCGAGAAGCTGCGCAGCGAAAACGCAGCCCTCGTCAACGCGCTCGCCAGCCGCACCGCCGAGACCCTTTCGGCGGTCGAAGGTGCCCGCTCGTCGCTATCCGACAGTGTCGCCGACCTGATCGGCCGAATGACCACGTCGAGCGCGCAGCTCGGTCAGCTGATCGAACAGGCCGCGGCCAATCTCGGCCAGGTCGACGAACGCCTGACCGGCAGCACGCAAAGCTTCGCGGCAACCACCGAGAAAGCGGCGCAGACCTTCGCCAGCTCGGCAAGGCTGGTCGATTCGAACACGACCAGGCTGACGGAACTGTCGTCGTCGACCTTGCGCGAGGTCGCGTCGATCGCCACCAAGTTCGATGAACACAGCCGCCTGCTCGCCGGTGCTTCGGACCTCCTGAGCTCGGCCCAGAGCAACCTCGAACACACGCTAGAAAGGCAGTCTTCGCTCGAGGATCTCGCTGTCGGCCTGGTCAAGAAGTCGGAAGATCTCGAAAGGGTCATGCGCTCGTTCGAGAATCTGGTCGGCCAGACGCTGCAAAATGCGGAAGGCAGGACGCTGGAATCGGCCGACAAGATCCGCAACGCCATCACCGACGTCGTCGATTCGGCGACCAAGCGCTTCTCCGACGCGACCGAGGAGATGCGCCGCACCGCCGGCGCCATCAAGAGCGAGCTCGACCTCACCCGCGCCGAGCTCAAGAAGGGCGTCATCGAGATGCCGGAAGAGGCCAAGGAATCGACATCGGCCATCCGCCGCGCGGTTTCCGAGCAGATCAACGCCCTGAAGGAGCTTTCGGACATCGTTGCGAAGTCCGGCCGCAGTGGTGGAGAGCCCTCGGAATCTCGCAATTTGCGCCCGGCGCCGCAAGCCCCGGCAGCGCCCCGCGCGGCAGAGCCGCCGCGCCGCGCTCCCGCGCCACAGCCGGAACTTCGCGCGCCGCAGGCGCCGTCGGGCGGCACGGCGCTACGCGGCACGCTTGACCTGGAGCGCCCCGCCGACACGGCGCCGCGCCAGCGTTCCGACGCCGGCGCCCGCACGCAACAGGGCGGCTGGGTGCGCGATCTCCTGAGCGGGGCGTCACGCGAGGACGAAGCCAAGCCTGCAACACCCGCCGAAGCACCGCGCGCCGCCCCTGCCCAGCGTTCGCCGCTCCACGTCGTGGAGTCGCTGAACTCGCTGTCCGTCGACATCGCACGGGCCATCGATCACGATGCGTCGATCGAACTGTGGAACCGGTACCGGCGCGGCGAGCGTGACGTGTTCACGCGGCGGCTCTATACGCTGAAGGGCCAGCAGACGTTCGACGAGATCCGTCGCAAGTATCAGACGGAGGCAGAGTTCCGCGCCGCCGTCGACCGCTATTGCGATGATTTCGAGAAGCTGCTGAAGGACGTGTCGCGCAATGACCGCGACAACATCATGGCGCAGACCTACCTGACATCGGATACAGGCAAGGTCTACACCATGCTGGCCCACGCCAGCGGCCGCCTGCACTAGGCAGCGGGCAGACAGCCAATGAAAAAGGCGGGGGACTTGTCTCCCGCCTTTTGGCTTGGAGGGGTGGACGTCGCATCCGGAACTGGATCCTGACCTGTGAAGACGGCGATCATATTCGACTGCGAGTTTCTTTGCCTTGAGGGCTCGCAACGTCGATTCTGGTGCGCGGCCCACGATCCGGATCCGGTCATCGCGCAGATCGGCGCGGTCAGGCTTGGGCTCGAAGACGACTTTCCCGTCCTGGGCACGCACAAGGCCTATGTCAGACCGATCGACCGGTTTGGCAGGAGATACGCGCTCGACCCTTTCTTCACCGAGCTGACTGGCATCACAGAAGAAAAGCTGGAGATCGAGGGGGTCGCGCTAGGAGAAGCCCTTGTTGACGTCGATCGTTTCTCCAATGGGGCGCGATTTTGGTCCTGGGGCAAGGACGAACTGAACATGATGGCCATCAGCTGCTATATCGCAGGCATTCCTGCTTCCATCCCGGCCGCCCGTTTTGACAATGCCGTAAAGCTGCTGATCTCGGCCGGGATGCCGATCGAGGACCTGGCAAGGACGCCGAGCAACAAGCTTGCCGACTATTATGGCGTTCAACACCCGCCATTGCAGGGACACGATGCGCTCGATGACGCGCTGTCCGTAGCCTACACCCTGCAGCACCTGATGAAAGCCGGAAAGCTGCGGCCGGACGCCTTCGACCGCCTGTAGCCTGGTGGCTGGCGCCCGTCCGGCATCGCCGCTCAGATCGCCGAATCGGTCCAGCGCACGATCTGTTTGGCCGCGTCGCCGAAAGCAGCATCGAGCGCGCCGACATAGCCTTGGTTGCCGCTGCCCGAGACGGGCGCGGTCGCCGTAAAGCTCTTGGACGCACGCACCTCGCCATTGCGGTCGTTGAGGATGCGCACGAACAGGTCGACCTCGGCATGATCGCCGCCGTCGACACGGACTTCGAACGAACGGATCTCGACGATGACCTGGTAATCGATCGCCAGTCCCTCGCCCGGCTTGCCCACGCCGGCGAAGCTGCCCGAGCGCTGGAACGTCTCGGCCAGCCGTGCCTGCACCATCAGCGGCAGCCGGTCCGCCCATTGCGCGCCCTTGAGGTACTGGATCGAGCGTGGGGACGGTTTTATGACGATGTTCTGGCTGTCCAGCGCCTTGAGCGCGGACGGCTGGGCGATCAGGATCTGGCGGCGGCTGTGGCCATGCGCCTCGACCGAGGGCGCCGACAGTTCGAACGTGTCAAGCGGCGCAGGCCCGCCGCCCGGCAGCGCGGCACAACCGGCAAGGGTCAAGGCAAGCAAGGCCACGCCCGATCTGAACACAATCGTCGACTTCACGCGCGATCCCTGCTGTCCCCGGCCTCACTATCCCTGGATTGTAAAAACAACCCGCGGATGCAGACACTGTTTCTGGGGCGAGCCGAGACCGAAGTCAACGCCGCGCCCTGCCATCATACTGCCGAACCTCGCCCTCGCCGCCCGACAGGATGCGCTGCGGATTGCGGCTGAGGTCGGTAACCGCCTCCTCGATGCGGCTGATCGAACGGCGGCTGTCCTGAACCAGCGCTTCGACATTCGAAAGGCCCTGGCCGGAGAACCGGGCTATATTGTCGGTGATGACGCCAAGCCGCGAATTCAGCGTATCGGCAACCTGCTTGAACGACCTCAGCGTGTCCCTGGCGTCCGCCATCACGCCGTCCGCCTGCCCCGAACCGAGCAGCTTGTCGACTTTGGCCAGGATGCCGTCGACGCGCACCGAGGCGTCGTTGAGCCGCTGCGCGAGCTGCCTCGCATCCTTGATCGTCTCGTCTATGTCGTCCGCCCTGTTCGCGAATTTGCCGGTCACCTTGGCGATGTCCGAGGCCGCCTTGTCGGCGCTTTCGCTTGCCTTCTGGATGTTGGCCAGAGCCGTGCGCACTTGCGCCGGATCGATGCCGTCGAGCACGCCGTCGACCTTGGCCAGCGTACCTTGTGTCTGCTTGGCGAAATCATTGACCGATCCCACGGCCGTATCGACATTCCTGATCACGCCATCGAGCTGTTTGGACGTTTCCTTGAGGTTGCCGGTCACCGTATCGACATTGGCGACGATGCTCTTGATCTTGTCCTTGTCGACGGCATTGAGCAACCCTTCGGCCGCCTTCAGCGTGCCGTCGAGCTTGCCCGAGACGCCCTTCAGCTCATCGGACAGCGCGCTGACCGCGGACAGGAACTTGTCGACGCCATCGGAATTCCTGGCCAGCGCGTCGGAGAACGTCTGCACATTCTGCACGGTCTGCGTCAGCGGCCCGCGCACATCCTTGGTGAACCCCTCCAGCTGCGTCAGTACCGTGTCGGCGCGCGTGAAGATGTTCTGCGCCGTCTGCAAAAGATTGGTCACCGCCGACGGGTTGGCCACGATCTCGGCGACCTTGCCTTCCTTTTCGGCCTGGTCGAGAAGTTTTACTTCCTTGGGGTCGGCCCCTTTGAGTTCGATATTGGCCTGTCCGGTCAGGCCCGCCAGGCCGATATCGGCCTGCGTCGATTTGGTGATCGGCGTCATGCGGTCGATCTCGGTGTCGGCGATGGCGACCGTCGGATTGTCGACATCGATATAGACGCGCCTGACGTCGCCGACCTTGACGCCGTTGAACAGCACGAAGCTGCCGCGGCCAAGTCCGGAAGCCGAGCCAGGGATGCGCACGCGCAACAATGTGGTCTCGCCTTTGTCGCCGATCGCCGCCGTCCAATAGACGAAGCCGAACGCCGCGAGGATCGCCACCAGCGTGAAGATGCCGACAATAACGTAGTTGGCTCTGGTTTCCATTGCTTCACTTATGGCTATGCGCGCGCGGCAAGATCAAGTTGCCGGGCTCGTTTTCCGCGGAAATACGATTTTACCCACGGTTCTTCACTCTTCAGCATGTCGTCGATGGTGCCTTCGACCAGCACTTTCTTCTTGCCGAGCACGGCGACGCGGTCGCAGGCGGTGAAAAGCGTGTCGAGATCGTGGGTCACCATGTAGACGGTCAGGTCCATCGTATCGCGCAGCTTGACCACCAACTCGTCGAATTCCGCCGCGCTGATCGGATCGAGGCCCGAGGTCGGCTCGTCGAGGAAGACGATGTCGGGATCGAGCGCCAGCGCGCGAGCGAGTGCCGCGCGCTTGATCATGCCGCCCGACAGCTCGGACGGGAATTTCTGCGCCGCGTCCGGCGGCAGCCCGACCAGTTCGACCTTGAGCATCGCCAGTTCGTCCATCAGCTTGCGCGGCAGGTCGAGATATTCGCGCATCGGCACCTGGACGTTTTCCAGCACCGTCAGCGCCGAGAACAGCGCGCCGTGCTGGAACAGCACCCCAAGGCGCATGTCGATGCGCAGCCGTTCGGCATCGTCGGCCTTTTCGATATCCACGCCGAACAGCTTGATCGTGCCGGACTGCTTGCGCGTCAAACCAAGGATGGTGCGCAGCAGAACTGATTTGCCGGCGCCCGAAGCGCCGACGAAACCGAGGATCTCGCCGCGCCAGATATCGAGCGACAGTTTGTCGAGGATCAGGTTGTCGCCGAAGGAAACGGTGATGTCATGCGCCGAAAGCACGACCTCGCTGTCATCCGCGCCCTCCTTGGCCCTGGTCTCGATGCCGTTTCCCATCGCCATTTCAGAACTCGATCGCTGCATAGAACATGGCGAAAAGCCCGTCGAGGATGATGACGACGAAGATCGATTTCACCACCGAGGCGGTCACGTGCTGACCAAGCGATTCGGCGCTACCGCCGACCTTCATGCCCTCTACCGAGGCGATGGTGCCGATGATCATGGCCATGAACGGCGCCTTGATCAGGCCGGCGAAAATGGTGCTGAGGTCGATGGCGACGCGCAGCCGGTCGATGAAGGCGGCGGGTGCGATGTCGGAATAGAGCCAAGCCGCGAGAATACCGCCACCGAGTGCGGCAAAATTGGCGATGATGGTCAGGCAAGGCAGGGCGATCACCAGCGCAACCAGGCGCGGAAAGACCAGCACGCCGATGGGGTTGAGCCCGATGACCTTCAGCGCATCCACTTCCTCGCGCATCTTCATCGAGCCAATTTCGGCGGTGATGGCGCTGCCCGAGCGGCCGGCGATCATGATTGCCGTCATCAGCACGCCGAGTTCGCGCAGGATCAGCACGCCGACGAGGTCGACGACGAAGATGTCGGCGCCGAAATAGCTGAGCTGGTAGGCGCCCTGCTGGGCAACGATGGCGCCGACGATCGCCGACATCAGCACCACCACCGGAATGGCTCCGACGCCCATGCGGTCGATCTGGTTGAAGATCGCCGCCGGATTGACGGCATGGCCGCGGCCGAGCTTCATCTGCGCGCCACGGATCGTGGCGCCCAGTATGTTCATCGAGGCGAGAAAATCGTCGCGCATTTCGTAGACGCGGCGGCCAACCGCCTCCAGCGCGCGAATGACGATGTTGGGCGGCCCGACCGGCCCCGATTCGGGCTCGCGCCGCACCGCATCGCCGACCGCGCCGAGCAGGATCGAGGCGACGTCGCTCTGGCCCTGCAGCCTGACCTCGACACCTTTCTTCTCGAAAGCGCTGACCAGGCGGTCGATCAGCCACGCGCCGGCGGTGTCGATCTTCTCGATATGCGAAAGATCGAGCGCCAAGGTCTTGAAACCGCTCCGTTTCTCGATTTTGCGCATCTCTGCGTCGATCGCCGCCACGGTGCGCGTCGTCCAGATTCCCGAGAAGGCGCAGCCGAGAACGCCTGCTTCCTCACCGACCGACACGCGCGGTTCGTGGTCAGCCTCCGAGGCGGTCTTGCCGCTTGCGTCGCGCTTGCCGATGGTCAACATGGCGTCCTGTTTAGCCTGACGGGTCCGGCCTTGTCGATTTGCCGACGACCCTTCTCGCACAGCCGGAGCAGAAAATTATGGCGCGTGTCATTTCGGTCGAGGCCGAGCGTTTTCCAATCGCCGGCACCTTCACCATTTCGCGTGGTTCGAAGACCGAAGCCGAAGTGATCACCTGCACGATCAGCGAAGGCGATTACACGGGCCGTGGCGAATGCGTGCCGTACAAACGCTATGGCGAGACCATGGATGGGGTTCGCGCCGCGATAGAGGCCATGCGCGGGCAAATCTCTGCTGGCATGGACCGGACAGCCCTGCTCGGCGCCATGCCGGCAGGCGCGGCGCGCAACGCCATCGATTGCGCCTTGTGGGACCTGGAAGCCAAGATCAGCGGCAAGGCGGTGGCGGACGTAGTCTGGCCGGCTCCTTTGCATCAGCTCGAGACGGCCTACACGCTGTCGCTGGGCGAACCCGAGGCGATGGCGGCGCAGGCCCGTGCCAACGCGGCGCGCCCGCTGCTCAAAGTCAAGATCGGCGGCGACAACGACATCGCGCGCATCCGCGCCGTCCGGCAGGCCGCGCCCGACAGCCGCATCATCCTCGACGCCAACGAGGGCTGGAACGATGACACCATCGCCGCGAACCTCGCCTTTGCCGCCGAGCAAGGCATCGCGCTTATCGAACAGCCGCTGCCGGCGGGCCATGACGGCATCCTGCGCCACATCGCGCATCCGGTGCCGATCTGCGCGGACGAGAGCGTGCATGAGGCGGGGGATCTGGCCGCGCTCGCCGGTCTCTACGATGCCGTCAACATCAAGCTCGACAAGTCGGGCGGGCTGACGGCGGCGCTCGTGCTGCGCGACCGCGCCCGCGAACTGGGTTTCGGCGTCATGGTCGGCTGCATGGTCGGCACGTCGCTGGCGATGGCGCCGGCGGTGCTGCTCGCCCAGGACGCCGATTTCGTAGACCTCGACGGACCGCTGCTGCTTGCGCGGGATCGTGTGCCCGGCCTCGCCTATGAGGGATCCTTGGTTTCACCGCCCGATCCGGCGCTTTGGGGCTGAGCGCGCCGCGAGTCCGACCAGCACCAGGCCGATGATCGCGATCGGGATCATGGCCAGGAAGCCGTCGACCCCGAAACGGTCGTAGAGCGGGCCGGAGGCGAGCGTCACGGCGGCCATGAAGAAGCCGTTGAAGAAATAGGCGATGCCCTGTGCGGCACCGGTGCGCTCTTCCGAGACCGTTTCGCCGATCATTTTCTGCAGGCCGATCAGCACCATGGCCACCGACACCGAATGCAGGGTCTGGACGCCGAAAAACCCGGCGACGCCGAGGCCAAGCGGCCAGATCAGCGGAAAGGCGATCCAGCGCACGACCGCGCCGATGCCGGCAATCACCATCACCCTGACGACCGACACGGAGGCGAATATGCGGTTGAAAAACACGAACATGCAGACTTCGGCCACCACGCCCCACGCCCACAGAAGCCCGACGACGGTGTCGCCGATGCCGATCGACTTCCAGTAGATCGACACGAAGCCGTAAAGGAAGGCGTGGCTGGCGGTGAGGATGCCGACCCCGAGGGTGAAATAGACGAAATAGGCATTGAAGAGGCTCGGCGCCGAATGCTGGATCTCCGCGGCCGAAAGCGGTGAGGCAAGGCGCGGCCGCCCAAGGCGCGGCGCAAGCAGCGCGGCAACGAGCGCGGCACCCAGTGCCGCGAAAATGATCGCCGGGACGGCTTGCGCCCCTGCCGCGGTCAGGATGAAACCACCGGCCACGTTGGCGCAGAGATACGAGATCGAACCCCACTTGCGCATGCTGGTGTAGTTGGAGCCGAAGCGGCGCACGCCCGAAAGCGCGAGCGAATCGGCCATCGGCGAATGCGGTGTCCATACGATCGTCAGCGCCAGCGACACCGCAAGCACGACGGCGTAGGAGGCCGGCAGAAAATAGCCGGCGGAAATGATCATCGATGCCGCGACGAGCGCGATATAGACGTCGGCGCGGTCCCTCGCCCGGTCCGCGAGCGCGGTGAGCAGCGGCGTCGTCACGACGCGCAGGAACATCGGAGCCGCCAGGATGACGGCGATCTGCTCGGCGTGAAAACCTTTCGCCTGCAGCCACAGCGGGAAGTAAGGCAGATGCGTGCCCTGCGACACGAACAATGTCGCGAAGATCAGGCTCATGCGCAGTTCGAAATGGCGAGGCTTGACGAGCTGTTCGGGTGAAAGCGGCGGCAGCGGCATGAATCGATCCAATAACGCTGCCGTCCACGAACGGCGAGCAGTGTGGATTGACCCTTAACATGAGGAAAAACCGGACGAAACCGATTGGCCTAATCGATTAACACCGGAATCTGTGCCTGGCACCCGCAGTCAGGCGGCCTGCACCACCCGGTCCTCGATCAGCATCGGGATGAAGGGTTCGTCCGGCGCGTCGGGCAAGACATGCGCCCAGGTCAGGATTTCCATCCGGCCGTCGAAATGTTCGACCACCGCCGTGCAGCTTTCCACCCAGTCGCCGGTGTTGATGTACTGGACGTCGCCATAGCTTTCGATCGCGGCATGATGGATATGGCCGCATATGACGCCGTCGACATGCGAGCGCCGCGCCTCGTCGCTGAGCACCATCTGGAACGAGCCGATGAAGTTCACCGCCTTCTTGACCTTGACCTTGGCCCAGGACGAAAACGACCAGTAAGGCAGGCCGAGCAGCTGGCGCAGCCGGGTGATCACACGGTTGACCTGCATGGCGGCGTCGTAGGCGTGGTCGCCGAGATAGGCGAGCCAGCGCTGATTGTGCACGACCGTGTCGAACTGGTCGCCATGAATAACGAGCAGCCGCCTGCCGTCGGCGGTTTCGTGAATGGCGCGGTCGGCGACGACGATGCCGCCGAAATGCACGCCCTGGAACTGGCGGGCGAATTCGTCGTGGTTGCCGGCGATGTAGGTGACGGTGGCGCCCTTGCGCGCCTTGCGCAGCAATTTCTGCACGACGTCATTGTGGCTCTGCGGCCAGTGCCAGCTGCGTCTCAGGCGCCACCCATCGACGATATCGCCGACGAGATAAATGATGTCGGCATCGTGATGTCTAAGGAAATCGATCAGGAAATCGGCCTTTGCCGCCTTCGACCCGAGATGGACGTCGGAGATGAACATGCTGCGGAACGTGCGGGGCTCTTGGCCGGACATCGCGAATTCACCGTTGCTTTCGCGAGCCTATGCCCCGATTCATGCAACAACCGTATGACGGTTGCGATTGGTCCAGCCCAAGAGCTAGCCTGCCGGCGAATCACAGGAGAAATCGTCATGGATCTCGGCATCCGCGGAAAGAAGGCCATCGTCTGCGCTTCGAGCAAGGGGCTCGGAAAAGGCTGCGCCATGGCGCTGGCCGAGGCTGGTTGCGACGTCGTCGTCAACGGGCGCAACGCCGAGCTGGTGGCCAAAACCGCTGCGGAGCTGCGCGAGCGTTACGGCGTGACCGTCACGGAAGTCGTCGGCGATGTATCGAAGCCCGAGGTGCAGAAGGCGCTTCTCGCCGCTTGCCCCGAACCCGACATACTGGTCAACAATAATGGCGGCCCGCCGCTGCGCGATTTCCGCGAGCTCGATCGTGCCAAGATGCTCGAAGGCGTGACCCAGAACATGGTGACGCCGATCGAGCTGGTGCAGGCGGTGATCGACGGCATGGCCGTGCGCGGTTTTGGCCGCATCGTCAACATCACTTCGCTATCGGTCTATGTCCCCATCCCCGGCCTTGATCTGTCGTCCGGCGCGCGCGCCGGCCTGACCTCCTTTCTTGCCGGCGTGGCGCGCACGGTGATCGACCGCAACGTGACCATCAACAGCCTGCTGCCCGGCAAGCTGGATACCGACCGGCTGCGCGGTCCGCACGAGGCCGGCAGCGTTGAAGACCCGACCGCGGCAGCCGCCCGCAAGGCGCGCATCAGTGCCGACGTGCCGGCCAAGCGGCTCGGCACGCCGGAGGAGTTCGGCCAGATCTGTGCCTTCCTGTGCTCGGTCCATGCCGGCTACCTGACCGGCCAGAACATACCGGTGGACGGCGGCCTCTATGTCAGCGCCTTCTGAGACCCGGTAGCGCCGGCGCCGAAGAAATTCCGCTCAAACCGTTGAAATAGATCGCTTATCCCGGCTTCGTCGATGTGAATGGCGATTGCGTCATTTGGCGTCGCGAAAAATCTCGGCCGCATGCTAAGAAGGCGGCACGCAGGATCGCAGGGAGGCCCGGAATGAACGGCGAGAGCAAGAAAACGGCACGTTCGGACCTCGACGAAGCCGCGCTCTACTTCCACAAGCACCCGACGCCGGGCAAGCTCGAAATCCAGGCCACCAAGCCGCTTGGCAACCAGCGCGACCTGGCGCTCGCCTATTCGCCCGGCGTGGCGGCCCCTTGCCTCGAAATCCGCGACGATCCGGCGACCGCGGCCGACTACACGGCGCGCGCCAATCTGGTCGGCGTCGTTTCCAACGGCTCGGCCGTGCTCGGCCTGGGCAATATCGGCCCGCTCGCTTCCAAGCCGGTCATGGAAGGCAAGGCGGTCCTGTTCAAGAAATTCGCCGGCATCGACGTCTTCGACATCGAGATCGACGCGCCCGAGATCGAGCGCATGGTCGAAACGGTGGCGGCGCTGGAACCGACATTCGGCGGCATCAACCTCGAGGACATCAAGGCGCCGGAATGCTTCGAGGTCGAAGAGCGACTGAAGGCCCGGATGGGCATACCGGTTTTCCATGACGACCAGCACGGCACCGCCATCATCGTCGCCGCCGCAGTGCTCAACGGCCTGGAATTCGCCGGCAAAACCATTGCCGACATCAAGATCGTCACTTCGGGCGCGGGTGCGGCGGCATTGGCCTGCCTCAACCTGCTGGTCTCGCTCGGCGCCAAGGTCGAGAACATCTGGGTCACCGACCGTTTCGGCGTCGCCTATAAGGGGCGCACGGATGAGATGGACCGCTGGAAAGACCCTTATGTGAAGGACACGGAGGCGCGCACGCTGGCCGACGTCATATCGGGCGCAGACGTGTTCCTCGGGCTTTCGGCCGCCGGCGTGCTGAAGCCGGAATTGCTCCAGCACATGGCGCCGAAGCCATTGATCCTGGCGCTGGCCAATCCCAATCCGGAAATCATGCCGGAAGTGGCGCGGGCGGCGCGCCCCGACGCGATGATCTGCACGGGCCGGTCCGATTTTCCAAATCAGGTCAACAACGTACTGTGTTTTCCTTACATCTTCCGCGGCGCGCTGGACTGTGGCGCCAGCGCAATCAATGAGGAGATGAAGATGGCCGCGGTGCGGGCCATCGCCGCCCTTGCCCGCGAAGAACCTTCGGATGTCGCCGCGCGCGCCTATTCCGGCGAGACGCCGGTGTTCGGACCCGAATTCCTGATCCCCTCGCCCTTCGATCCGCGCCTCATCCTGCGCATCGCCCCGGCCGTCGCCAAGGCGGCCTGCGACACCGGTGTCGCGACAAGGCCGATCAGCGACTTCTCCGCCTATATCGACAAGCTCAACCGCTTCGTCTTCCGCTCCGGCCTGGTGATGAAGCCGGTGTTCTCGTCGGCCAAGGCGTCGAGCGCCAAGCGCGTCATCTATGCCGACGGCGAGGACGAGCGCGTGCTGCGCGCCGCGCAGGTGGTTTTGGAGGAAGGCATCGCCGAGCCGATCCTGATCGGCCGTCCGCACGTCATCGAGGTGCGATTGAAGCGCTACGGACTGCGCATCAAGCCCGGCGTCGACTTCGGCCTGATCAACCCGGAGGACGATCCGCGCTACCGCCATTACGTCGACCTCCTGATCGAGCTGGCCGGCCGGCGCGGCGTGACGACGGAGGCCGCGCGCACCATGGTGCGCACCGACAACACGGTGATCGCGGCCCTCGCATTGAAGCGCGGCGACGCCGACGCCATGGTCTGCGGCCTCGAAGGGCGTTTCGAGCGGCACCTGCGCAACGTCACGCTGATCATCGGGCCACGAACCGGCATCAAGGACCGGGATCTGTCGACGCTGTCCATGCTGATCTCGCAACGCGGCATCATCTTCCTGACCGACACCCATGTTTCTGTCGACCCCACCGCCGACGAGATCGCCGAAATGACCGTGCTGGCGGCCGAGGAGATCCAGCGCTTCGGCATCGAGCCCAAGGCGGCGCTGCTGTCGCATTCGGATTTCGGCTCGCGCGATTCGCCGAGTGCGCTCAAGATGCGGCAGGCGGCGGCGATCCTGGCGCGCATCGCGCCCGAGCTGCAATGCGACGGCGAGATGCATGCCGATTCCGCGCTGTCGGAACATCTGCGCCAGCGCGTCTATCCGCATTCGCGTCTGAAGGGCGAAGCCAATCTCCTGGTGTTCCCCAACCTCGATTCCGCCAACATCACGCTGACAGCGCTCAGGACCATGATGGATGCCCTGCATGTCGGCCCGATCCTGCTCGGCACCGACAAGCCGGCGCATATCCTGACGCCCTCGGTGACTTCGCGCGGCGTCGTCAACATGACAGCGCTGGCGGTGGTCGAGGCCGCCCACAAGGCGCAAGCTGTCGTCGATCTGGGCTGAACACCAATTCGGGGGTAAACTGCGGTTTAACCACGAGCACGTAGCGTGCGGCGAACAACCAAGCAGGGTTTCGGCGGATGATGGGCAAAGGGTGGAAGCAGGCGCATCTCGCCGTGCTGCTTGGCCTGCTGCTTTCGGGCGCCGCCGTCTCCGAGCCGCAGGCCGCCTCGCGTGTCTGCCGCCAGCTCGAGACCGATCTTGCCGCGACCTCGCGCGGCAGTGGCGGTCCGGCCCTGATCCGGAAATATGACGCCGCGATCGACCGGCAACGCGAGCAGATTTCAAAGGCGCGCGGCCAGTCCAGCAGCGCCGGCTGCGGCTTCTCTCTATTCAGCCGCAATGTCAGCCAATGCGCTGGGTTCAACGCCACCATCGAGCGCATGAACGCCAATCTCGATAGCTTGCAGGCCAAGCGCGCCCGCCTCGCCGGCGGCGGTTCGCGGCGCGATCGCGCACGCATCCTGGCCGCGCTCGACACCAATGGCTGCCGCGAGGACGCGGTGGCGCCCCGCCGCGAACTCTTGCGCGAAGCGAAACGGGAACAAGGCAACGGCAATCTGTTCGACCAGCTGTTCGGCGGCGACACACGCCGGCTCGATACGCTCGACCAGTCTGACGATCCCGACGAGGAGCGCAATATCCGCCGCGTGCCGGGCCGGTCCGGCATACCGGATTTTCCGGGCGTCGGCGGCGAGTTCCGTACCACCTGCGTGCGCACCTGCGACGGCTACTTCTTTCCGATGTCGAATGCCGCCTCGGTCGGCGATTTCGAGCGCGACCAGAAGAACTGCGAATCGAGCTGTCCCGGCACCGAGATCCAGGTCTTCTATTCGCGCGGCATGGGCGACGATTCAGCCGACATGACATCGTCGGTCACCGGCCGACCCTACAGCGAACTGCCGACGGCCTATCTTTACAAGCAGCCCAACCTGTCGCGGCCGCCGGCCTGCGGCTGCAACGCCGCGCAGAACTTCCAGATCATCGGCGGCAATCCGCCAAGCCAGCAACAGTCGCGGCCGCAAACGGAGGGCGCCCCGTTCATTCCGGTGCCTGCCTCCAAACCCGATCCAGGTGCCGATCCCGAGACGCTGGCAAACGCCGCAGGCGGGCTGGACCGCGACGCCATCAAGCGGCTTGCGGTCAAACCGGTCGCATCGCCGGTCTCGACGCTGCCGCCGGAACAGCGGAAGGTCAGGGTCGTCGGGCCAACGTTCCTTCCCGACCCATCAGCGGCAATAGATCTGCAAGCTCCGGTCCCGAAGTCAGTCCGGTAAGGGCGAGCCTCAGCGGCATGAACAGCGCCTTGCCCTTGCGGCCGGTCGCTTCCCTGATCTTGGCCGTCCAGTCCTTCCAGACGGTCCCGTTCCAAGGCTCCTCGGGCAGCAGATCGATGGCCTGGTGAAGAAAATCTCGATCGGCGTCGGAAAATTCCGGCTTCTCCTGCGGCCCTTCGCGCAGGATGCGCCACCAGCCGACAGCATCGGCCAGCCTGTCGAGATTACCGCGCACAGCCAGCCAGAACGGTTCCGCCTGCTCGCCCGATATGCCGAGCACCACCAGCCGATTCTGCGCTTCGGAGAACGGCATTTGGTGCAGCAGCGTCCGGTTGAGCACGAAAAGCTCGTCCGGGTCGAACTTTGCCGCCGACTTCGAAGTCGCAGCCGGGTCGAAACGGCTGGCGAGTTCGGCCAGGTCGTGCGCGGCGGCGACATTCTCCGACGTGCCGACGAGCACGGCCAGCGATGCGACCGCCATCGGCTCGATGCCGTCCTCGCGCAGGCTTTCGATGGAGAGTGCGCCGGTGCGCTTCGACAGCCCCTCGCCCGAAACGGTGGTCAGCAGATTGTGGTGGCCGAATTCCGGCGGCTCGGCACCCAGCGCCCGGAACAGCGCGATCTGCACGCCGGTGTTGGTGACGTGGTCGTCGCCGCGGATGACATGGCTGACGCCCATCTCGATATCGTCGACGACGGATGGCAGCGTATAGAGATAGGTGCCGTCCTCGCGCACCAGCACCGGGTCCGACAGCGAGGCGAGATCGACGGTTTCCTGCCCGCGCACCAGGTCGTTCCAATGGATTTCGGTGCGCTCCGGCTGCTGCGGATCGCCGGTGAAATTGGGCAGCAGGAAGCGCCAGTGCGGCCGGCGGCCATCGGCCTGATATTCGGCGATCTGTTCCGACGTCAGCGTCAGCGCTTCGCGGCCATAGACCGGCGGCAGGCCGCGCGTACGGCGCACCTTGCGCCTGAGGTCGAGCTCCTCCGGTGTTTCATAGCAGGCATAGAGAACGCCCGCCGCCTTCAGCCGCTCGACCGCCGCGTCATAGATCTCGAAGCGACGCGACTGGTATTCGGTGGTGTCGGGAAAGATGCCAAGCCAATGCAGGTCGTAAAGGATGGCGTCGGAAAATTCCTGCTTCGAGCGCGCGACATCGGTGTCGTCGAAGCGCTGGATGAAGCGCCCCTTATGGTTCATGGCGAACAGCCAGTTGAACAGGGCGGTGCGCGCATTGCCGATATGGATGCGGCCTGTCGGTGAAGGGGCGAAACGAACGGTAACTGTCATGAGCGGGGCGTACCGGATGCTTTTGTGATTGACAAGACGCGCCCCCGTGCCGTGCCGCAGACATAGAACATGGCGCAAGCAATGAAAAGACTTGGCGGACGCGGCTCCGCCCGCGATCACATGTCCCGCGCCGCCCGCCCGTCAAGCCGCCGGCGCCTGATGGGATGGCCTCCGGGCCAGAGCCGGAGGCCATCCCCGATCAGGTGACAAGTCCCTTGGTCAATTCGAGCGCCTGGCGCTCGAACAGGCGGCGGTAGATGCCGCCCGGCAGCCGGATCAGCGCGTCATGCGAGCCTTCCTCGGCGATCTTGCCGCGATCGAAGACCAACAGCCTGTCGAGCGCCCGCACCGTCGAAAGCCGGTGCGCGATGACCAGCGTGGTGCGGCCGACCATCAGCCGCTCCATCGCCTGCTGGATCAGCACCTCCGATTCTGAATCGAGGCTCGACGTCGCCTCGTCCAGGATCAGGATGCGCGCATCGGCGAGGAACGCGCGCGCGATCGCCACGCGCTGGCGCTCGCCGCCCGACAGCTTCACGCCGCGCTCGCCGACGAGCGTGCCGTAGCCCTTCGGCAGGTTGGCGATGAAGTCGTGCGCGCTCGCCAGCTTCGCGGCGTGCTCGATCTCGGCCTGCGTGGCGCCAGGCCGGGCATAGGCGATGTTTTCGGCCAGCGAGCGGTGGAACAGGATCGGCTCCTGCTGCACGATGGCGATCTGCGCGCGCAGCGACGCCTGCGTCACCTCCGAAATGTCCTGGCCGTCGATCAGGATCCGGCCGGCGTTCACGTCATAGAGCCTCTGGATCAGCTTGACGAAAGTCGTCTTGCCCGACCCGGAATGGCCGACCAGCCCGACCCGCTCGCCCGGCGCGATATCGACCGAGAAATCGCGATAGAGCGGCGAACGGTGACTGCCATAATGGAAGGTGACGTCGTCGAAGGCGATGCCCCCTTGCGTGATGCGGATCGGTCCGGCGCCGGGCCGATCCTCGATGCCGAGCGGTTCGGACTGGAAATCGACCAGTTCCTCCATGTCGTTGATCGAGCGCTGCAGGTTGCGGATATGCGTTCCGATATCCCTGAGATAGCCTTGCAGGACGAAGAAAGAAGTCAGCACGAAGGCGACGTCGCCGGCCGTTGCCTGCCCCCACGACCACAGCATCAGCGCCAGGCCGATGACCGCCGCTCTCATCACCAGCAGCAGCACCCCTTGCGTGGTACCGTTGATGGTGCCGCGCACCCAGGTGCGCCGCGTGCGGGCACGCCATTTGGCGACGACCTTCGCAAGCCGGTTCTCCTCGCGCTCCTCGGCGCCAAACCCCTTGACCACGGCGTTGCAGCTCACCGCGTCGGCCAGCGAGCCGCCAAGGCGCGTGTCCCAGGTGTTGGCGAGCCTGGCCGCCGGCGCGACATAACCAAGCGACAGCATCGCCGTGACAGCGATGAACAGCACCGAGCCGGCGGCGACAACCGCTCCCATCAGCGGCCAGAACCAGCCCAGCAGCAGCGTCGAGCCGACGAGCATGACGATCGACGGCAGCAGCGCGATCAGGATCGTGTCGTTGAGCAGGTCCAACGCCCACATGCCGCGCGTCACCTTGCGCACGGTCGATCCGGCGAAGCTGTTGGCGTGCCAGTCGGTGGAAAAGCGCTGGACACGGTGGAAGGCGGCGGCGGCGATGTCGGCCATCATCTTCAGCGTCAGTTCGACGATCCCCATGAAGGCCAAATTGCGCAGGACGACACCCGCCAGCGCCAACGCCATCAGCATGGAAAACGCGGTCATCGCGGCATTCCAGGCGATCTCGTCGGCGCCGGCGCTGCTGGCGACGGCATCGACCAGCCGGCCGGAATAGAGCGGCGTCAGCACATCGGCCAGCGTCGACAGCAGGAAACCAGCCATGATCAGCGAAAGCCGCCAGGGCTGGCGCCGCCAGTGGGTGAAAGTAAAGCCAAGAACGCTGCGAAAGGCGCTTGCGCGCAAATCGATTCGAAAACGAGCCATGATGTCATTCGGGCGCAAAAAGCCCGATCCCGGTAAGGTCGAAAATTGAAAAAACCGCGCAAGGGGCTCAATGCCCGGGAATGCGGAGGTTCGGTTATGAATGGCCACTTGCCCGAAGGCGGCGACCGGCATCGGCAAAGGCCTGTTCTCGATCCGGCTCCGTTCCGAGGGTGAAAACCCTGCGGCGCGCCGGTCGGGACCTAGGCTTCGCGGCCTCGCATAACGATGTCAAATCCTGGCATTCGGTCCTCCCTAAAGGGAATCGCGGAGAGGCCCTTATAGAGATGCCTCATCGCATCGCCAAGGCTGGCGGTCACCAAAAACGGCATCTGGTCCAAGCACTGGGATAAATTTGCAACAACGGCAAAGGCGCTTGGTCAGCGGATCGGCTTACGATCGAGGCGCATGTACCGGCCATCGGTCGATGCCTTGAATCCCAGTCTTTCATAAACCCCATGCGCGTCGCTGGTCGATAGGCTCCAGTGCGAAACGGTGCGGAGCTCGGGGTGATCGATCAGTGCCTGCACCAGCCGCGAGCCGATGCCCTGCCCGCGATGCTGCGGCCAGACGATGATATCGGCCAGATAGGCGAACACCGTGCGGTCGGTGATCGCCCGGCCGAAGCCGACCTGTTTGCCTTCGACATAAGCGCCGACGCAGAGCGAATTCGCGAAGGCGCGGCGGTGGGTCTCGTCACTGCGCCCGCCGCCCCAATAGCTTGCCATCAACAGGTCGGATGTCGCCCTGAAGTCGATCCGTGACAGGTCGAAGCTGATTTCACACTCGGGCATCGCTACCCCTCGCCTGCGGCATGACGCGAATTTTCGGTCGGTACGGTGTCTAGCCGCGATCCCTGAACCGGTTGGTGATGGGATAGCGACGGTCGCGGCCGAAATTCTTCCTGGTGATCTTCACGCCGGGCGCCGCCTGCCGGCGCTTGTATTCGGCGACGTAGAGCAGGTGCTCGATGCGCGTCACCGTCGCCCGGTCATGGCCGCGCGCGACGATGTCGTCGACGCCCATCTCGTTCTCGACCAGGCATTCGAGGATGTCGTCCAGCACCGGATAGGGCGGCAGCGAATCCTGATCGGTCTGGTTCTCGCGCAGTTCCGCCGACGGCGCCTTGTCGATGATGTTCTTCGGGATCACCTCGCCCGACGGTCCGAGCGCGCCCGGCGGCACGTGGCTGTTGCGCCAGCGCGACAGTGCATAGACCTGCATCTTGTACAGGTCCTTGATCGGATTGAAGCCCCCATTCATGTCGCCATAGAGCGTGGCATAGCCGACCGACATCTCGCTCTTATTGCCTGTCGTAACCACCATCGAGCCGAATTTGTTGGAAATCGCCATCAGGATGGTGCCGCGCGCGCGGCTCTGCAAGTTCTCCTCGGTGATGCCTTCCTTGGTGCCTTCGAAAAGCTGCGTCAGCGCATGAAGGAAACCTTCGACCGGCTCGAAGATCGGCACGATGTCATAGCGGCAGCCGAGTGCGCGGGCACAGTCTTCAGCATCCTTAAGCGAATCCTTCGACGTATAGCGGTAAGGCATCATCACCGCGCGCAGCCGCTCCTCGCCCAGCGCATCGACGGCAAGGGCCGCGCAGATGGCCGAATCGATGCCGCCCGACAGGCCGAGCACGACGTTCTTGAAACCGTTCTTGTTGACGTAGTCGCGCAAGCCCAGCATGCAGGCGCGGTAGTCGGCCTCCTCCCGTTCGGGGATCTTCGACATCGGTCCTTCCGAACAGACCCAGTTTTCGCCTTGTCTCCTCCAGGTGGTGATGTCGACCGCCTCCTCGAACTGGCTCATCTGGAAAGCAAGCCGCTTGTCGGCACCTATGGCAAACGACGCGCCGTCGAAGATCAGCTCGTCCTGGCCGCCGAGCTGGTTTGCATAGATCATCGGCAGCCCGCATTCGATAACCTGGCGGATGACGACCTGGTGGCGCACATCGATCTTGGCGCGGTAATAGGGCGAGCCGTTCGGCACCAGCAGGATTTCCGCGCCGCTCTCGGCCAGCGTCTCGCAGACGCCGATGTCGCCCCAGATGTCCTCGCAGATCGGGATTCCCAGACGCACGCCGCGGAAATTGACGGGCCCCTGGATCTCCGGTCCGGCCTGGAAGACGCGCTTCTCGTCGAACTCGCCATAATTCGGCAGATCGACCTTATAGCGCTCGGTGATGATCTTGCCGCCATCGGCGAAGACGATCGAGTTGTGGGTGCCGGTCTTGCGCTTCAGCGGCGTGCCGATGATGACGCCGGGACCGCCATCGGCGGTGTCGGCGGCAATCTCCTGCGCGGCCCGCTCGCAGGCCTTCAGGAAGGCCGGCTTCAGCACCAGATCCTCAGGCGGATAGCCGGCGAGGAAAAGCTCGGTGTAGAGCACGAGATCGGCGCCTTGACGCGCGGCATCCGCCCTCGCCTCGCGGGCCTTGGCGAGATTGCCGGCAACGTCGCCGACTGTCGGATTGAGCTGGGCAACGGCGATGCGCAGTATGTCGGGCTTCTTGGTCATGCTGCTGACTTAGCGCGGCAAAATTCGCCCCGCAATGGCGTTTGCTTGGGCCAATTTCGACATCAGTCGTTGCCCATATAGTCGCGCAGCGCCTGCGGCGAATGGTTCTCCCCGATCGACATCGCCAGGATGCGCGAAATGTGCCGGCGCGGCAGGCCGGTATCCGCAACCCAACGGTTGACCTGGGCCTGGATCTTGTCGAGATCCTTCTTCGACGTCGGGCTTTCGGCGATATCGAGCCCGGCATCGCGAAGGGCGGCCGCCATGTCGGCCGAAATGACGAAGGCGTCCCAACCCAGCCAGCGCAGGAAATACTGGCCGGTATTGCCGCCGAGCCGGCTGCCATGCTTGCCGAGATAGGCCATCAGCCCGACCTGGTCGTCGGCGGGCCACTCGGCGAGGAATGTGCCGAAGCCGCCATGCTCTTTTGACACGCGCTCGACGAAGGCAGCGTTGTCGCGAACGGATTTGATCTTCTGCGGATTGCGCACGATGCGCTGGTCGGATGCCAGTTCATGCCAGAAATCGTCAGGCTGGAACAGCAACCGCTTCGGCTCGAAGCGCAGGAACGCCTCTTCGAATCCGGGCCATTTCTGCTCGATGACGCGCCAGACGAAACCGGCGGCGAAGACGCGCTCGGCCATCGTCGACAGGATACGGTCATCGCCGATGTCGGCCACGGCGGCGTTGTCGGGAATCGGCCCGAGCAGCGAGACCAGTTCCTCCTCGCCGCCCTTGCGCTTTGCGGCGCGAGCGCGAATTTTCATGAAGTCGACCATAAGTCCCTCCGGTTCCCATCAAATCTAGCACTTCCCGCGCGGGCCGGCAGCCTCTACGTCTATCGCCAGCCAAGCCCTTGGAGACGGCCATGAACAAGACAATCGACGATCTGGCGAACCGCTGGCTGAGACGAAAGCCGGACGGTCTCAGCGCCCTGGAGAACCGGGTGCTGCAGTCGACGCTCGAGCGCACAACGATCTCCAGGGACACCAACAAGGCCGTCGCCTTCCACCAGACCTTTGGCGACCGCCTTGCCGATAGCATCGCCCGCATTGGCGGTTCCTGGTCGTTCATCCTTGGCTTCATTGCCTTCCTGATCGTCTGGACATCAGCCAATGCCTGGCTTCTGGCGCGCGACGCCTTCGACCCCTACCCGTTCATCTTCCTCAATCTCGTCCTGTCCATGGTCGCGGCGCTGCAGGCGCCGGTGATCATGATGGCGCAGAACCGCCAGACCGAGCGCGACCGCATCGATGCCGCCCACGACTACGAGGTCAATCTGAAGGCCGAGATCGAGATCATGGCGCTGCATGAAAAGCTGGACGAAATGCGCCACGGCCAGATCATCGGCATGCGCGACGAGATCGTGCGGCTGACCGAACTGGTCAAGCGGATCGACGAGAGGCTGTCGCAGCAATCGCCGTCATGAGCGACGCGATCCATCATTTCATCGAACAATACGGGCTGATCGCCGTTTTTCTGGGCTGTGTCGCCGAGGGCGAGAGTGCCGCCATACTCGGCGGCTTCTTCGCCCATCAGCATATCTTCGTCCTCTGGCAGACTGTCGTCGTGGCAGCGCTTGGGGCCTTCGCCGGCGACACCTGCTTCTTCATCCTGGGGAGAAGTTTCGCGGACCATCGCTATGTCGTCGGGTTGCGCAAGCGGCCCGGCTTCCGCCGCGCCTATCGTCTGCTCAACACCCATCCCAACATCTTCGTGCTGTCGAACCGCTACGTCTATGGCATGCGCCTGGTCGGTGGCATCGCGGCCGGCCTGTCGAACATCGCAGCACCCCGCTTCATCGTCTTGAACGCCATTTCCTCGGCGGTCTGGGCGGTGCTGTTCAGCACCATCGGCTATGTCTTCGGGTTGGGCGCCGAGCATTTCATCGGCCAGGCGCTGCTTCGCCATGAGCGGATATTGGTGGGCCTGGCTATCGGCCTGGCCGTGGCCGTACTCGCCTGGCTCATCGCCCGCCATTTCGCCCGAAAGGAACGTGCCAGGGAAAACTGACCGCCGGCCGGCGGTCGAAAGCTCAGATCGGCAGCCCGACGATACGCTCGATGATCGCGATGCCCCAGACGCCGGCGACGATCGCCACGGAGATCAGTACCGCCAGCGAACCGCAGTCCTTGGCCAGCTGGATGTCGACATTGAATTCGCGGCTAAAGGCATCGCAGGCCGCTTCGATGCCGGTGTTCAGCACCTCGACCATGATCAGGAGCAGCACCGCGCCGATCAGCAGCGCGTAGCCGCGCCACGACACCGAAACGAACCAGCCGATCGGAAGGGCAAGGGCGAGCAGCGCCAGCTCCTGCTGGAAAGCTTTTTCAGTTGCGGTCAGCTTGCGGAACGCCCGCAGCGAGTTGAAATAAGCGTCGATCAGCCGCTGCATGCCAAACCCCTTTGCGAATCACCGGCACGGGATAAAGCAATGGCCCGATCAATGGAATAAGCTGGCTCGCCCAAAATTCATTCGTCGGCGACCTTCACCGATGGGGTCGACTTCTCGAATTGAGGCAGCGCGTCGTCGATCGAATAATAATCGCCCTTGTCACCCACGAAAATGTGGCATTGGCCCTCGAGGCCTGTCGGTTCATCGAACGATCCCGCCAGAACCGAAACATAGGCGTTGTCCCGCGGTTTCCAGAAAAGCAGCGATCCGCATGTCTTGCAAAAACCGCGCCCGGCGAAGGCGGACGCCTCATACCAGGTGATGTTGTCGGCGCCGTCGATATCGATATTGGCGTCCCGGACATTGGTTGCGGCGTAGAAATGTCCACTCTGCTTGCGACATTGCGAGCAATGGCAATAGATGACGCCGCGCAACGGCCCTCGTGTCCTGAAGCGAACCGCTCCGCATAGACACGATCCCGTATGATTTTCACTCATCGCACCATCCCAAAAGAAATCGCTGCTGAGAGGATCCCAGCTTTTCGATGGCTGCGCGCAAGAAAATGCGACATGCATTTGGCACGCTCGGGAATTGTTTGTTCACGGATGAAAGGCCTGTCCAGCCGGAATCAGCGAAAAACAGGCCGGATTCAGCGGATTAAGGAAACTTTAGCGCTGCTGCATCTATGATCCTCGCAAGCGAAAGTCGTGAGTGGGGACGCGCCTTCTTCGCAAGATGGACTGGAATGGCCAGCGTTCCCCAGGTCGGCGACATTGGATGCCTGCGAATGTCGCAGCGTGTTCCCGGGGAAGAGTGAACAGAACATGCAGCCGGCAGCCGCCCAGAGCGAACGAAGCACCGATATTGCGAGCACCGTCCTCGCCACAATGCGCCAGCTCGGCGTGCTCGGCCTGCCACGCAATTACGAGATCTTCTACGAGGCCTTGAGCGGATCCAATCGCGAGCTCAGCCTTGCCGTCGTGTCGCTGAGCGGCCGACCGACACAGGACGACCTCGACCGGATCGGACGCGCCTTCTTTGCCCAGAACCATGGCTCCGGCATCGTCGAGCATGCCAGGGAAGTCATCGCCAACGAACTCGAGGACATCGCTTCGCTGCTGAGGAGCGAGCGCAGCCACATCGAGAAATACGGCAGGATCCTAAACGAAACGTCGAGCGGACTCGGCAGAAACAGCCTGCTGTCGCCGGATGTTCTGCAGAAGATCGTCAATGCCATGGCGGTCGCCACCAATTCGACGATCGATCATGGCCGGCAAGTTGCCTCGACGCTCAGCGACAAGACCGCGGAACTGGAAAGCGTCAAGTCGAAGCTCGAGGAATACAAGCGCCTGGCCGACACCGATCCCCTGACGCAAATCTGGAACCGTCGCGCCTTCGACAAGGAACTCACCAGGATCTACAACAGCAACAAAGGCATCCTGTTCAATGCATTGATCCTCGCCGACATCGATCGGTTCAAGGACATCAACGACAGGTACGGCCATCCCGTCGGCGACAAGATCCTCCAGATCATCGCCGATATATTCCAGACCAGCATTCGCGCCGACATGTTCGTCGCCCGCACCGGCGGCGAGGAATTCGCGCTGATCGTCGAGGGCGCAAGCGAGGACGCCACCTACGAAATCGCCGAACGCATTCGCGCGCTGATCGAGCAGTCGCCTTTCACCAGCAGCCAGACCGGCATGAATTACGGCACCGTCACCGTCTCGATGGGCATCTGCATGGCATCCGAAGCCGAGGGCCCTGAAGACCTCTACAGCAAGGCAGACCGGGCGCTTTACCGCTCAAAGGTCAGCGGACGTAACCGCGTGACCAGGCATTCGATGATGGCGGGCCGCGCCGGCAAGAGCTGGCTGCTCTACAAGCAAGACTGATTTTTCGGCAGGAAGCGCTTTTCCTGTGAACTGCTTTGGACGAGGTTCAGCCGTTGGCGACCTGCTTGTGTTGCACAGGGTGGCTTTTCTTGAGCAGGTCCGACACCAGGAACGCCAGTTCGATGGCCTGGTCGGCATTGAGGCGCGGGTCGCAATGGGTGTGATAGCGGTCCTGCAATTCCTCGGCGGTGATGGCGCGGGCACCGCCAGTGCATTCAGTCACGTTCTTGCCGGTCATCTCGACATGGATGCCGCCCGGATGCGTGCCTTCGGCGCGGTGCACCTCGAAGAAGGTCTGCACCTCCTTCAGGATGCGGTCGAACGGCCGCGTCTTGTAGCCGGCCGCCTCGATCGTGTTGCCGTGCATCGGGTCTGACGACCAGACGACGCTACGGCCTTCCTTCTGCACCGCCCGCACCAGCTTCGGCAGATGCTCGGCGACCTTGTCGGAACCGAAGCGCGCGATCAGCGTCAGCCTGCCTGGCTCGTTCTCGGGGTTGAGCAGGTCGATCAGTTCCAGCAAGCCGTCCGGCGTCAGCGACGGGCCGCATTTCAGGCCGAGCGGGTTCTTGATGCCGCGGCAATATTCGACATGCGCATGGTCCGGCTGGCGGGTGCGGTCGCCGATCCAGATCATGTGGCCAGACGTCGCGTACCAGTCGCCGGAGGTAGAATCGACACGCGTCAGCGCTTCCTCATAGCCGAGCAGCAGCGCCTCGTGGCTGGTATAGAAATCAGTCTCGCGCAGCGCGAAATTGGTTTCGGAGGTGATGCCGACCGCGCGCATGAAATCCATCGTCTCGGTGATGCGATTGGCGAGCGACTCGTATTTTTCGGCCTGCGGGCTGTCGGAGACGAAACCGAGCATCCAGCGATGCACATTCTCCAGGCTGGCATAGCCGCCCTGCGCGAAGGCGCGCAGAAGGTTGAGCGTCGCCGCCGACTGGCGGTACGCCATCTCCTGGCGGGCAGGATCGGGAATGCGCGACTTGGCGTCGAATTCAATGCCGTTGATGATGTCGCCGCGATAGCTCGGCAGCGTCACCTCGCCCTTGGTCTCGTTGTCGGACGAGCGCGGCTTGGCGAACTGGCCCGCAACGCGGCCGATCTTCACCACCGGCTGCGCACCGGCGAAGGTCAGCACCACCGACATTTGCAGGAACACGCGGAAGAAGTCGCGGATGTTGTCCGCGCCATGTTCGGCAAAGCTTTCGGCGCAATCGCCGCCCTGGAGCAGGAATGCCTCGCCGGCAGCGACGCTGGCCAGTTGCTTCTTCAGCTTGCGCGCCTCGCCGGCAAAAACCAGCGGCGGAAAGGTGGCGAGCTGGGCCTCCGTGTTCTTCAGCGCGGCAAGGTCCGGATAAGCAGGGACCTGCTTGATCGGCTTTGCCCTCCACGAATTCGGCGACCATTTCGTCATCGCTGCACCCAACGCTCTTTCCGGCAAGCACCCTCGCCCGCCATTTCCAGCCCCCATGTGGGGTGGCGGCTCCATACACGAAGCCGATTTCCTATTCTAGACCGGAATTTCAGCGCTGGCGAATGGGCCGGGCTGGCTACGCCGCCTTCTCCACCAGCCGCGCCAGTTGCGTCATCACCACCGCCGAGCCTGCCAGCCGCTTCTCGGCGGTTGGCCAGTCGCGGGTGAAGACGACGCTTTGGTCGGGTCGGATCTTGGCCAGCGAGCCCTGCTCGCCGATGAACTTGACCAGTCCGACCGGGTTGGGGAATTCGCGCTTGCGGAAATGGATGACGACGCCCTTCGGCCCGGCATCGAGCTTCTCGACATTGGCCTTGCGGCAGAGGGCTTTGATGAAGACGATCTTGAGCAGATGCTTCACCTCCTCCGGCAGCGGGCCGAAACGGTCGATCAGCTCGGCGCCGAAAGCATCGATTTCCTCGGTGCTCTCGAGGTCGCCGAGACGCCGATAGAGCGCCAGCCTGAGCTGCAGGTCCGGCACATAGCTCTCCGGGATCATCACCGCCGTGCCGACGGCGATCTGCGGCGACCAGCCGCCATCCAGCACCTCGCCGGAATCCTTCACCTCCGCGACCGCCTCCTCCAGCATCTGCTGGTAGAGCTCGAAGCCGACTTCCTTGATGTGGCCGGACTGCTCTTCGCCGAGCAGATTGCCTGCGCCTCTGATATCGAGATCGTGGCTGGCGAGCTGGAAGCCGGCGCCCAGCGTGTCGAGCGACTGCAGCACTTTCAGTCGACGTTCGGCGGTGTCGGTCAGCTTGCGGTTGGCCGGCAGTGTGAACAGCGCGTAGGCGCGCACCTTCGAGCGCCCGACACGGCCGCGCAACTGATAGAGCTGCGACAGGCCGAACATGTCGGCGCGATGGACGATCAGCGTGTTGGCGGTCGGGATGTCGAGGCCGGATTCGACGATGGTGGTCGACAAGAGAACGTCGTACTGGCCGTCGTAGAAGGCGTTCATGATGTCGTCGAGTTCGCCTGGCGGCATCTGGCCATGGGCCACCGCCACCTTCAGTTCCGGCACGGATTGGTTCAGGAAATCATGGATTTCCGCCAGATCGCTGATGCGCGGCACGACATAGAAGGAATGGCCGCCCCGATAACGCTCGCGCAACAACGTCTCGCGAATGACCAGCGGATCGAAGGGCGAGATGAAGGTGCGCACCGCCATGCGGTCGACCGGCGGCGTGGCGATCAGCGACAGTTCGCGCACGCCGGTCAATGCCAGTTGCAGCGTGCGCGGGATAGGCGTCGCCGACAGCGTCAGCACGTGGACGTCGGTCTTCAGGTCCTTCAGCCGTTCCTTGTGCTTGACGCCAAAATGCTGCTCTTCATCGATGATCAGTAGGCCGAGATTCTTGAACGAGATCGCGCTGCCGAGCAGCGCGTGGGTGCCGACCACGATATCCACCGTCCCTTCGGCAATGCCCTTCTTGGTCTCTGCCAGGTCCTTTGCGCCGACCAGCCGCGATGCCTGGGCGACGCGGATCGGCAGGCCGGAAAAGCGCTGCGAGAAGGTCTTGAAATGCTGGCGGGACAACAGGGTTGTCGGCACGACGACCGCCACCTGGAACCCTTCCATCGCCGCGATGAAGGCGGCGCGCAGCGCCACCTCGGTCTTGCCGAAACCGACATCGCCGCAGATCAGCCGGTCCATCGGCTTGCCGGCCGCCAGATCGTCCCTGACGGAATCGATCGCCGTCTGCTGGTCATCGGTCTCCTCATAGGGGAAGCGCGCGGCGAACTCGCCATAGAGGCCTTCCGCCGGCACCAGCGGGGGTGCAGCGCGCATCTGCCGTTCGGCGGCGATGCGGATCAACTGCTCGGCCATGTCCAGCAGGCGTTTCTTCAGCCGCGCCTTGCGCGATTGCCAGGCGCCGCCGCCGAGTTTGTCGAGCGTCGCCTCGGCCGTGTCAGAGCCGTAGCGCGACAGGAGCTCGATGTTTTCCACCGGCAGGAACAGTCGGTCGTCGCCGGCATAGTGGATTTCCAGGCAATCATGCGGCGCCCCGACGGCTTCGATTGTGCGCAGGCCGATGAAGCGGCCAATGCCGTGGTCGGCATGGACGACGATGTCGCCAGCCGACAGGGCCGAGGCTTCGGCAATGAAGTCGGACGCGCGCTTCTTGTGCTTGGAGCGCCGGATCAGCCGGTCGCCCAAAATGTCCTGTTCGGCGACGACGACCAGTCTTTCGGTCTCGAAACCGGATTCCAGCGGCAGCACGGCCAACGCCGCCTGCCCCGGCTCGAGTTTCTCCGCCTCCGCCAAGGTCGCCACCGGCGCAAGATTGCCCAGACGATGTTCGGCGAGAATTTGGCCGAGCCGGTCGAGCGAGCCCTCGGTCCAGCCGGCGACAATGACGCGGCGGCGTGCCGCGCGTTCGTCGGCGATGTGCTTTACCGCCACGTCGAAGACATTGACGTTGGGGTCGGCGCGCTCTTCCGCGAAGCTGCGGCCATGGCGCGAGCCGGCGTGGAAGACCTTTCTCGCTCCCGCATCCGGTGCGTCGAAGGCGGTGAAGTCGATCGCTTCGCGCGGTCCGAGAGAAGCGACGAGATTTTCCGGCGAGAGGTAAAGCAGGTCCGGCGCCACCGGCTTGTAGGGCACCGCGTCCTTCAGCGCACCTTCGGCCTGCTTTTTGCGCGCCTCGTAGTGATCGAGGATCAGCGTGTGGCGTTCGGCAAGCGCTTCATGCGCCAGATGGTCGAAAACGACAGGCGTGTCCGGCAGATAGTCGAACACGGTCTCCAACCGCTCGTAGAAGAACGGCAGCCAATGTTCCATGCCCGCGAAGCGCCGGCCTTCGCTGACCGCGGCGTAAAGCCCATCGTCCCGCGACGGCGCGCCGAACGCTTCGATATAGGCGCGGCGGAAGCGGCTGATCGTCTCCGGCGTCAGCGCCACCTCGCTCATCGCCTGGAGCGCCATGGACTTGCGCTGCCCGGTGGTGCGCTGCGTGGCCACGTCGAAGACGCGGATCGATTCCAGCGTATCGCCGAAGAAATCCAGCCTCAGCGCCTCGGCCCAGCCGGGTGCGAAAAGGTCGAGGATGCCGCCGCGCACGGCGAACTCGCCGATGCCGCGCACCGTCGGCACCCGGTCGAAGCCCGATGTCTCCAGCCGCGACACCAGCGCGTTCATATCGACCTGGTTGCCAGGTTTGGCGTGGAAGGTCTGCGCCTCGATGAGATCCGCGGGCGGAATGCGCTGGAGCAGCGCATTGGCGGTGGTGAGAATGACGGCGCGATGCGGCTTCCTCGCCAGCGCGATCATGGCGGCGAGCGCGTCGAGCCGCCGGGCGGCCGCATCCGAGCCGGGCGAGACGCGGTCATAGGGCAGGCAGTCCCAGGCGGGCAGTTCCAGCACGGGCAGGCCGGGAGCGGCAAAGGCCAGCGCCTCTGTGATTGCCGGCAGGCGCTGCCCGTCGCGCGCCACGAACAGCACCGGCTTGTCGGGCGCGATCTCGCGCGCCGCCTGCACCAGCGCGAAGGCTTCATAGCCGTCGGCGACGCCGTCGACGATGAACTGGCCGGCACGGCCTTTCGGCAAGCCGATGGTGGGAATGAGGCTCATGGAAGCGTTCTTCAAAAGGTCATTGTCCGGCGTGAAGCCATGATTTTTTGCAGGACCGCACAATCAATTTCGGCGGGAACAGGACGTTCGCCGGTGATCAAGGGCAGGAGCTCGGTGTCGGGAATATCGAGGAGCTTTTCATATTGGTCGATTTCATCGCCGGTCAAGGCGCCGATCTCAGCATCGGCGAAGGTGCCGAGGATAAGGTCCATCTCGCGCATGCCGCGGTGCCAGGAGCGGAACAAGAGCTTGCGGCGGCGGGCGTCGAGCCCCTCGCTTGATCGTTTCGTTCCCGTCATTGTGCCGCATCCTCGCTTGCTGCGGCGCATATAGCGTGGATAGAAGGGGCTGTCAGCCTTGCGCTGCAGCCGTCGCGACATAAGCTGACATCATGCGTCCTTCCATCCTTGACCCGCTTTTCGTCCCGATCACGTCGCTCGCCGGTGTCGGGCCGAAGGTCGGCGCGCTGATCGAAAAAGTCGTCGCGGCCGATCTCGGCGACCGAGCGGCGCGCGCCGGCGATCTTCTGTTCGTGCTGCCGCATACCGTCATCGACCGCCGCAACCGGCCGGGCATTGCCGGCTCGGCCGAAGGCGCCATCGTCACGCTCGACCTGCGCATCGACCGCCACCAGCCGCCGCCGCGCGGCAACAGGTCGGTGCCTTACCGGGTCTACGCCCATGACGATACCGGCGAAGTGGCGCTGACCTTCTTCCACGCCCATGCTGCCTATCTGGAAAAATCGATGCCTGTGGGCGAGCATGTCGTGGTCTCCGGACGCATGGAATGGTTCAACGGGCGCCCGACCATGGTCCACCCGGATCATATCGCCTTGGCCGGCGACGCCGAAAACCTGCCGCTGGTCGAGCCGGTCTATCCGCTCACGGCGGGGCTGTCCGCCAAGGTGCTGCGCCGCGCCATCGGCCAGGCGCTCGGCCGTCTGCCGGAACTGCCTGAGTGGCAGGATGGCGCTTTCATGCGCCGCCAGAGTTTCCCGTCTTTCGGTGACGCGCTGGCCCGCATCCATCATCCCGCGGACCCGATCGATGTCGCCATCGAAGGCGCCGCATGGCGGCGCCTCGCCTATGACGAGTTGCTGGCGGGCCAGGTGTCGCTCGCCCTGGTCCGGTCGAGGGTCCGCAGGCTGTCCGGCCGGCCGCTCACCGGCGACAGCCGGATCGTCGACAAGCTGCGCGCGGCCCTGCCCTACACATTGACCGCGTCCCAGGAATTCGCGCTCGCCGAAATCAATGCAGACCTCGCCGACCCCGAGCGCATGCTGCGCCTCCTGCAAGGCGACGTCGGCTCCGGCAAGACGGTCGTTGCGCTCCTGGCCATGGCGCGTGCCGTCGAGGCTGGCGGCCAGGCTGCCCTGATGGCGCCGACAGAGATCCTGGCGCGCCAGCACGTGGCGACGATCGCCCCTTTGGCGGAACGGGCAGGCATGCGCACGGCCATCCTCACCGGTCGCGAAAAGGGCCGCGAACGCACCGAAACGCTGGCGGGACTGGCCGGCGGCGAGATCGACATCGTCATCGGCACCCACGCGCTGTTCCAGGAAACGGTGGCGTTCCACGACCTCGTCCTTGCCGTCGTGGACGAGCAGCATCGCTTCGGCGTTCACCAGCGGCTTGCCATCACCGCCAAGGGCGACGCGCCAGACATGCTGGTGATGACAGCAACCCCCATTCCGCGCACGCTGGTGCTGACCGCCTTCGGCGACATGGACGTCTCCAAGCTGACGGAAAAGCCGGCCGGCCGGCAGCCGATCCGCACCGTCACGCTGCCGCTTGAGCGGCTGGACGAACTCGTCGATCGCATGGTGGAAGCGGTGGCCGGCGGCCAGAAAATCTACTGGATATGCCCGCTTGTGGAAGAATCCGAAGAGATAAAGCTGATGTCGGCCGAGGACCGCTTTGCTTCCCTGAAGCCGCTGTTCGGCGACCGGATCGGCCTCGTCCACGGCCGCATGAAGGGCGCCGAGAAGGACGAAGCGATGCGCGCCTTCAAGCAGGGCGAGACACGTATCCTGATTGCCACAACCGTCATCGAGGTCGGCGTCGACGTGCCGGACGCGACCATCATGGTCGTCGAACACGCCGAACGTTTCGGCCTCGCCCAGCTGCACCAGTTGCGCGGCCGCGTCGGGCGCGGCGACAAGCCTTCGTCCTGTGTATTGCTCTACAAGGATCCGCTCGGCGAAACGGCCAAGCGGCGCCTGTCGGTGATGCGCGAGACCGAGGATGGCTTCGTGATCGCCGAGGAGGACCTGAAGCTGCGCGGCGAAGGCGAATTGCTTGGCACCCGTCAGTCCGGCACGCCGGGCTTCCAGGTCGCGCGCATCGAGGCGCATGCGGACCTACTCGAAGCGGCCCGCGATGACGCAAGGCTGATCCTGTCACAGGATCCGGACCTGCAGACCGAGCGCGGCGAAGCGCTGCGCCTGCTGCTCTACTTGTTCGGCCGCGACGAGGCGGTGCGGCTCCTGCGGGCGGGATAAGGCCCGAGCGGCGGATTGGCCAGGGTGCCGGTGATCGGCTCGCCATTCAGTGTCACCAGCTTCGTTTTCACCTCCGGCGCCACCAGCCCGGCCGAGACGATCAGCTTGGCGCCATCCTCGATCGTCATGTCGAGCAGCACGATGTCCGACTTCGGCACATACATCAGGAAGCCCGTCGTCGGATTGGGCGTACAAGGCATGAAGACAGCGGTCAGCGGATCGCCTTCCTGGTCAAGCTTCTGGTTGATCTCGGTTTCCTTCTCGCTGGCCACGAACACCAGCGACCACACCCCCTTGCGCGGATATTCGACCAAGCCGACCTGGCGGAACATGTCACCTTTGTTCGACAGCACGGTTTCGAAAATCTGCTTCAGCGAGCGATAGATGCCCCGCACCAGCGGCATTCGGCCAAGCAGGCGCTCGCCGAAATTGACGATGGCGCGGCCGACGATATTGGCGGTCATGAATCCGATCAGCGTGATCAGGACAAGCGCCACGATCAGCCCGAACCCCGGAACCGGGAACGGCAGATAGGTATCGGGACTGTAGCGTGCCGGAATATAGGGTTTGACCCAGGAATCCACCCAACCGATGAAGGACCACGCGATATAGGCGGTGATCGCCAGCGGCGCGCAGACGACGAAGCCTGTGAGGAAATAGTTCCTCAGCCGGGTCATGCCGGAGGTCTTGAGAGCATCTGACATGGTTCACCGGGGCGCGAGTTGCAGCGCAAACATTAGTGAACCGGAAGGCGCTTTGGAACTGCGAAGTTTTTAAAGCACCTGTTTAAAAAACGCCTACTCCACCGTCACCGATTTCGCTAGATTGCGCGGCTGGTCGACATCGGTGCCCATGAAAACGGCGGCGAAATAGGCCAGCATCTGGATCGGCAGCGCGTAGATGATCGGCGAGATGATTTCCGGCACGTCCGGAAGGATGATCGTCTCCATCGTCTTCACGCTCGCCTGCGCGGCGCCCTTGGCGTCGGTGATCAGGATGATCTTGCCGCCGCGCGCCGCCACCTCCTGCATGTTGGACACAGTCTTCTCGAAGATGCGGTCATGCGGCGCGATGACGATGACCGGCATGTTCTCGTCGATAAGCGCGATCGGGCCATGCTTCAACTCGCCCGCGGCATAGCCTTCGGCGTGGATGTAGGAGATCTCCTTGAGCTTCAGCGCGCCTTCCATGGCGAGCGGGAAATTGGTGTCGCGTCCGAGATAGAGCACGTCCTTGTAGCGCGACAGTTCCCGCGCGATCCGTTCGATCTGCTCTTCGAGCTTGAGCACCTGGTTGGCATAGCGCGGCGCCTCGGAAAGCGCCCGCACCAGCGACTTTTCCTCGTCCCGCGAAATCGTGCCGCGCGCCACGCCTGCCCGGACGGCGAGCGAAGCCAGCACTGACAACTGGCAGGTGAAGGCCTTGGTCGAGGCGACACCGATCTCCGGCCCGGCCAGCGTCGGCAAGATAACGTCGGATTCGCGCGCCATGGTCGATTCCCGCACGTTGACGACGGCGCCGATCTTCATGCCGGCCTTGCGGCAATAGCGCAGCGAGGCCAGCGTGTCGGCGGTCTCGCCCGATTGCGAGATGAAGAAGGCGGCGTCGTTCTTCGACAGCGGCATTTCGCGGTAGCGAAATTCGGAGGCGACATCGATGTCGACCGGGAGCCGAGCGTAGCGCTCGAACCAGTATTTGCTGATCAGCCCGGCGAGATAGGCGGTACCGCAGGCCGAAATCGCCAGCCGGTTAATCGTAGCAAAGTCGAACGGCAGGTCGAGCGGCTTGGAGACGCCGGAAACAAAATCGACATAATGCGCCAGCGTGTGCGAGATCACCTCCGGCTGCTCATGGATTTCCTTCTCCATGAAGTGGCGGCGATTGCCCTTGTCGACCATGAAGCTGGTCGAGAGCGACTGCTGGCGCTTGCGGTCGACCTTTTCGCCGTCAATGTCGAAGATGGCGACACCGCTGCGGCGCACCACCGCCCAGTCGCCGTCTTCCAGATAGGTGATCGAATTGGTGAACGGGGCAAGCGCGATGGCGTCGGAGCCCAGGAACATCTCGCCGTCGCCATGGCCGACCGCCAGCGGCGGGCCGTTGCGGGCGCCGACGATGAGGTCCTCGTCGCCCGTGAACATGATCGCCAGCGCAAAGGCGCCTTCCAGCCGCTTGAGCGCCTTGTGCGCGGCATCGACCGGCTTCAAGCCTTTGGCGACTTCCCGCGCCACCAGATGCGCGACGACCTCGGTGTCGGTCTGCGACGAGAAGGAATAGCCGTCGCGGATCAGTTCGTCGCGCAGCTCGGCGAAATTTTCGATGATGCCGTTGTGGACGATGGCGACGCCATTGGAAAAATGCGGATGCGCGTTGGTCTCGTTCGGCACGCCATGCGTGGCCCAGCGGGTGTGACCGATGCCGATCGTGCCGTCGAGCGGCTCGTCCTTCAGCCTGCGCTCGAGATTGACCAGCTTGCCTTCGGCGCGGCGGCGGCCAAGCGCCCCCTTCTCTATGGTGGCGACGCCGGCCGAATCGTAGCCTCGATATTCAAGCCGCTTCAGCGCATCGACGATGAGCGGCGCAACCTGCGAATGGCCGACAATTCCAACGATACCGCACATGCAGACAGTCCCCAATCCCCGGCAGAACCCGGCGCTATCTACGGATTGCCGGGCTCTCGCGAAAGTTACTTTGCGTTTCGTTCCGTGTAATGGGAACAGTCTCGTACGCATGCATCATGACACAGCGCACTTGCAATCCAGTTACTGCAATCGTTCAGTTTTTGAAGACCGGTTTTACCTCTTTTTGGCAACCGCGGCCGACGCGAAGCGCTCGCGCAATTCCTTGCCTTTGCCGGGGATCGTCTTCTGGCGGGCACGCCCGAAGGCCAGCGCATCGTCGGGCACGCTTTCGGTGATGACGCTGCCCGAGGCGATATAGCCGCCCTTGCCAATGGTGACCGGCGCGACAAGCGAGGAATTCGATCCGACAAAGGCGCCCTCGCCGATATCGGTGAAGTGCTTCAGATAGCCGTCATAATTGCAGGTGATCGTGCCGGCGCCGATGTTGGCCCCGGCGCCCACCCGCGCGTCGCCGATATAGGTCAAATGGTTGACCTTGGCGCCCTCCTCGATGACGGCCTGCTTGACCTCGCAGAAATTGCCGACCTTGGCTTTCTGTTTGAGATCGGCGCCCGGCCGCAGCCGCGCGAAGGGGCCGACATCGCAATGAGCGGCGACGATAGCGCCTTCGATATGGCTGAAGGCGTGAATCCTGGCGCCGCCTGCAATCTTCACACCGGGCCCGAACCAGACGTTCGGCTCGACAATAGTATCGGCGCCGATCTCGGTGTCGTGCGAGAAATACACCGTTTCTGGTGCGATCAGCGTCACGCCCGAAAGCATCGCTTCCTGCCGGCGGCGTGCCTGCCAGATGCCTTCGGCCTGCGCCAGCTCGGCGCGGTTGTTGATGCCGAGCGCATTCTCGAAGCTGGCTTCGGTGGCGACGACATCGAGGCCCTGGTTGCTGGCAAGCTCGACGATATCGGTGAGATAGTATTCGCCCTTGGCGTTCCTGTTGCCGACGGCGTCGAGCAGTTTCATCGCCTGGCTGCCGGCAATCGCCATCAGCCCGCCATTGCAGAAGGTGATCTTCTTCTCCTCGTCGGAGCAGTCCTTTTCCTCGCGGATGGCGACGAGCTTGCCACCTTTTTCGATCAGGCGGCCATAGCCGGTGGGGTTCGCCGTGCGGAAGCCGATGACCACGACGGCAGCACCTTGCGCCAGCTTCAGGCGCGCGGCCGTGAGGGCGTCCGGATCGATCAGCGGCGTATCGCCGAACATGACGAGGATATCGTCGTAACCTTTTGATATAGCAGCGCGCGCGGCAAGCACCGCATGCGCAGTGCCGAGGCGCTTTTCCTGCACGAAAGCCTCTACCTCCGGCGCGAATTTCTGCGCCGCCTTGCGCATCTCCTCGGCGCCGTGGCCGATCACCAGCGCAAGGTCGCCGGCGCCCGCTGCCTCGGCCGCCTTGACCACATGCGCGACCATCGGCAGCCCGGCGATCTGGTGCAGCACCTTGGGCAGCGCGCTCTTCATGCGCGTGCCTTCGCCGGCGGCGAGGATGACGGATAGGCATGTTCTCTGGTTCATGGAAGGACAACCATAGGAAAAGCGTCGGGGATCAAATCATGCTAGCAGTGGGCGCCATGCTGCACCAATGCGGTTAAATTCCGGTGAGATGGTGAGCAGCCGACTCTTAATCAGCGGGTCACAGGTTCAATCTTGTGCGCACCCGATACCGACAGCCTTATCCCAGCCGGCCCAGCAGCGGAAAATTCTCCAGCAGCCAATACGACACGGCCTGCACCCCGCCGGTGAGGAAAAACACGCCGGCGACGACCAGCAATGCGCCGATCGCCTTCTCGACGCGGCCGAGATGGACGCGGAATTTGCCGAGGAAACGCATGAAGGCGCCGGAAAACAGTGCCGCGATCAGGAATGGGATACCGAGGCCGAGCGAATAGGCGGCGAGCAGCAATGCGCCTTCGCCCACTGTCTCGCGGCCGCCGGCCAGCGTCAGGATCGGCCCCAGCACCGGGCCGATGCACGGCGTCCAGCCGAAGGCGAAGGCCAGTCCCATGACATAGGCCGCAACCGCGCTTGCCGGTTTGCCCTGCGACTGGAAACGCGCCTCGCGCGACAAAAGCGGAATGCGCAGGATGCCGAGGAAATTCAGCCCCATCAGGATAATCAGCACGCCGGCGCCCATTGCCAGCGGCTCCTGCCAGACGCGCAGGAGGCGGCCGATGCTCGAGGCGCCGGCGCCCAGCGCGACGAACACGGTCGAGAAGCCGAGCACGAAGGCAATCGAGGAATAAAGCAGCGCGGTACGGGCGCCGGCTTTGGCGGCTGCCCCGGCATTGCCGCGAAAATCGTCGACCGACACGCCGGCCATGTAGCAGAGATAGGGCGGCACCAGCGGTAGCACGCAAGGCGACAGGAACGAGATCGCCCCTGCCCCGACCGCGCTGACATAGCCTATATCGAGTGCCATTCCAGAACTCCGACTTTACGGCGCCGATATAGCGACGCCCGGGCCCCTCTGCCAATCACCATTGTGTTGGCATGCCCGGGAATAAACGTCGGTACCTGCGCGTTGATCGAGCGAGGCCGCGATTGCCGCGCATCCTCGGATCAGCAGGGAGATTTCGATGAAAACCGTGACACTAGGGTTGGCCGCGCTTTTGCTCAGCACCGCCGCGTCTTTCGCAGCAGAGGCCTGGAAGGAGGCCGAGGTCGGCGGCACCAAGATCTACACTGATGCCAACGGCATGACGCTCTATACCTATGACAAGGACGAGAAGGGCAAGACCAACTGCTATGACAAATGCGCCACAAACTGGCCGCCGCTGAAGGCCGAGGCCGGCGCCAAGGCGGACGATGAATGGACCGTAGTCGACCGTACCGACGGCACCAAGATGTGGGCCTATGACGGCAAGCCCGTCTACACATTCATCAAGGACAAGAAGGCCGGCGATGTGTCGGGTGATGGCGTCGGCGGCGTCTGGCATATCGTCAAGGCCGACTAAGGCTGCCACCTTAACTTCGACGTTGCTGCCGGGCGTGCCTCCAACGCCTGGCAGCCCGCACCAGACGCGCTGGCGCGGCATTTGGCTCAATACACAGGGTCGCCGGCGACTCATCGGCGCCAATTTGAGCCGCTCCTCACCGCTCCAGCCATTTGTCTTAGTTACCCCTCAACAATGTGATCTTCTCCATACACTCTTAGAGTGTATTGCTGCCGGCACTCTTGCAATTTGGCCGCTTCCCCTTGACCGGATGCAAAAGCGCGGCCATGTGAGCGACGAACAGAACCGAGATTTCGTCGCGCGCAGCGGAATTCTTCTGCCGCATCACAGCTGATATGAGCCCTCATGGACGTCGTCGTCGTCGAATCGCCGGCCAAGGCGAAGACAATCAACAAATACCTCGGCAAGAACTACAAGGTCCTGGCCTCGTTCGGCCATGTCCGTGATTTGCCGGCCAAGGATGGCTCGGTGCGACCGGACGAGGATTTCGCCATGTCCTGGGCGGTCGACACGGCATCCGGCAAGCGCCTCGCCGACATCGCCAAGGCGGTCAAGGACGCCGACGGCCTGATCCTCGCCACCGACCCGGACCGCGAGGGCGAGGCCATTTCCTGGCACGTTCTGGAAGTCTTGCGGCAGAAGCGCGCGCTGAAGGACAAGCCGGTCAGCCGCGTCGTCTTCAACGCCATCACCAAGAGCTCGGTGCTCGAGGCGATGGCCAATCCGCGCCAGATCGATGCGCCGCTGGTCGACGCCTATCTCGCCCGCCGGGCGCTCGACTATCTCGTCGGCTTCACTCTCTCGCCGGTACTGTGGCGCAAGCTCCCCGGAGCCCGTTCCGCCGGCCGCGTGCAGTCGGTCGCCTTGCGGCTGGTCTGCGACCGCGAATCCGAGATCGAACGCTTCATCCGCGAGGAATACTGGCAGATCGCTGCCATCCTCGGCACGCCGCGCAACGAAAATTTCGAGGCGCGCCTGACCGCTTTCGAGCGCAAGAAATTGCAAAAGCTCGACATCGCCAACAAGGCGCAGGCCGACGACATCAAGGCCATGCTCGAGGGCGCGGCCTTCAAGGCGCTGTCCGTCGAGGCAAAACCCACCAAGCGCAATCCAGGCCCGCCCTTCACCACCTCGACATTGCAGCAGGCCGCCTCGTCGGGCCTCGGCTTTTCGGCCAACCGCACGATGCAGGTGGCGCAGCGCCTCTATGAAGGAATGGAGATCGGCGGCGAAACCACCGGCCTGATCACCTATATGCGAACCGACGGCGTGCAGATGGCGCCCGAGGCGATCGACGCCGCACGCGATGCCATCGCCAAGGAGTTCGGCCCGAAATACCTGCCGGAAAAGCCGCGCCTGTACACGACCAAGGCCAAGAATGCCCAGGAAGCGCACGAAGCGATCCGCCCGACAGATTTCATGCGCACGCCGGCATCGGTCAGGCAATATCTCGATGCCGACCAGATGCGGCTCTACGAATTGATCTGGAAGCGCGCCATCGCCAGCCAGATGCAGCCGGCCGAGATCGAGCGCACCACGGTCGAGATCGAGGCGGTCAACGGCGCGCGCACAGCCGAGTTGCGCGCCGTCGGTTCAGTCGTGCGCTTCGATGGTTTCATCGCTGCCTATACCGACCAGAAGGACGACGATTCCGAGGACGAGGAAAACCGCCGCTTGCCCGAAATCCGCGCCGGCGAGCAGCTTGCCCGCCAGGCGATCAACGCCACCCAGCACACGACCGAACCGCCGCCGCGTTATTCCGAAGCTTCGCTGATCAAGAAGCTGGAGGAGCTCGGCATCGGCCGGCCGTCGACCTACACGGCGATCCTAAAGACGCTCGAGGACCGCGACTATGTCACCATCGACAAGCGCCGGCTAGTGCCGCAGGCAAAGGGCCGGCTGCTGTCGGCCTTCCTGGAGAGCTTCTTCGAGCGTTATGTCGAATATGACTTCACCGCATCGCTCGAGGAAAAGCTCGACGAGATCTCCGACGGCAAGCTCGCCTGGAAGGACGTCCTGCGCGATTTCTGGAAGGATTTTTCCGGCGCGGTCGCCGACATCAAGGAACTGCGCGTCACCGACGTGCTCGATGCGCTGAACGAGGAACTGGCGCCGCTGGTTTTCCCTGCCCGGGAGGACGGCTCCAATCCGCGCATCTGCCCCAAATGCGGCACCGGCAATTTGTCGCTCAAGCTCGGCAAGTTCGGCGCCTTCGTCGGCTGCTCGAACTATCCCGAATGCTCCTTCACCCGCCAGCTCGGCGACGCCGCCAACCCCAATGGCGAGAATGGCGGCGGCGAAGACGGCACCAAAGTGCTCGGCAAGGATCCCTACACGGCTGAGGAGATCACGCTGCGCAGCGGCCGCTTCGGTCCCTATATCCAGCGCGGCGACGGCAAGGAAGCCAAGCGTTCCAGCTTGCCCAAGGGCTGGACGCCCGATTCGATCGACCATGAGAAGGCGCTTGCCCTGCTTTCCCTGCCGCGGGATGTCGGCAAGCACCCGGAAACCGGCAAGATGATCTCGGCCGGGCTTGGCCGCTACGGGCCTTTCGTGCTGCATGACGGCACCTACGCCAATCTCGACAGCATCGAGGATGTATTCTCGATCGGGCTCAACCGCGCTGTTTCGGTGATCGCCGAGAAGCAGTTGAAGGGCAAGGGCGGCCGCAATGGCGGCACTGCGGCAGCCCTCAAGGAGCTTGGCGATCATCCCGACGGCGGCGGCAAGATCGTCGTGCGCGACGGCAAATACGGGCCTTATGTCAATTTCGGCAAGGTCAATGCCACGCTGCCCAAGGGCAAGGATCCGCAATCGGTGACGATGGAGGATGCGCTGGCGCTGATCGCCGAGAAGGAAGCCAAGGGCGGCGGCGGCAAGAAGCCTTTCCGCAAAGCGGCGGCGGCCAAGGCCCCCGCTACCAAGAAGACGGCGGCCAAGAAGCCTGCCGCCAGGAAAAAGGGATAGAACGGCGTGGCGCGCAGGATCTCCGCAACAACCCACGGCGACCCGCGCACCGCCGACACAACGGCCAAGGTCAAGGGCGATTACAGGCCCTCGCGTGACGAAATCCTGCGCTACGTCGCCGAAAATCCGGATCGCGCTGGAAAACGCGACATCGCCAAGGCGTTCGCGCTGCGCGGCCCGGACCGCATTTGGCTGAAGGATCTCCTGCGCGACCTGCAGGACGAAGGCGTCCTGACCAAGGAGCGTAAGCGCCTGGCCCGCGTTGGCGCCCTGCCCCATGTCACGGTGCTCGATATTTTCGACCGCGACGCCAACGGCGTGCTGCTGGCGCGTCCCACCGAACACACCGCCAATGGACCGCCCCCCATCGTTTCCATCCGCCTGTCGCGCAGTGGCGGCGGACCGGCGCCTGGCATTGGCGATCGCGTGCTGGCCAAGACCTTTCCCGCCGACGACACGAATGTCGCCTTGGGCGGCCCGGCCTACACAGGGCGGGTGATGAAGATATTCGAGAAGCGCACGGATGCCGTTCTCGGCGTCTTTCGGGTGCTTCAGGACGGCAGCTTCCGCATCGAGCCGGTGGAGCGCCGGCAACCCGAACTGATCGTCGACAAGGAATTCCAGAACGGAGCCAAGAACGGCGATCTCGTCGAGGTCGAGCCCGCCCGGGCCTCGCGCTATGGCTTGCCGAGAGCAAAAGTGCTCAACGTGCTGGGCTCGCTGACCAGCGAAAAGGCGGTCTCGATGATCGCCATCCACGCACATGACATTCCGCATGTCTTCCCGGCCGACGTCATCGCCGAAGCCGAAGCCGTCAAGCCTGCGACGATGGCCAACCGCGAGGACTGGCGCGAACTGCCGCTGGTCACCATCGACCCGGCCGACGCCAAGGACCACGACGACGCGGTGTTCGCTACGCCCGATCTCGATGAGAAGAACCCCGGCGGCGTGGTCATCACGGTCGCCATCGCCGACGTGGCTGCTTACGTCCGCTACGGCACTCCACTCGACCGTGAAGCGCTGAAGCGCGGCAACTCGGTCTATTTCCCGGATCGCGTCGTGCCGATGCTGCCCGAGCGCATCTCCAACGATCTCTGCTCGCTGCGCGAAGGCCAGGATCGCCCGGCACTGGCCGTGCGCATGACCTTCTCGGCGGACGGGCGCAAGATCAGGCATTCCTTCCATCGCGTCATGATGAAGTCGGCGGCCAAGCTCGCCTACCCACAGGCGCAGGCGGCGATCGACGGCGTGCCGGACGACAAGACCGGGCCGATCCTCGACGCGGTGCTGAAGCCGCTATGGGATGCCTATGCGATCCTCAAGCGCGGACGCGATGGCCGCCAGCCGCTCGAACTCGACCTGCCCGAGCGCAAGATCCTGCTGAAGCCCGACGGCACGGTCGATCGCGTCGTCGTGCCGGAACGGCTCGATGCCCACAAGCTCATCGAAGAATTCATGATCCAGGCCAATGTCGCCGCCGCCGAGACACTCGAGGCGAAGAAGCAGGCGCTGGTGTACCGCACCCACGACGCGCCCTCGCTGGCCAAGCAGGAATCGCTGCGCGAATTTCTGCAAACCCTGGGCCTGTCGCTGGCGCGCGGTGCGCAGATGCGGCCCGCCCAGTTCAACGGCATTCTCGAGCGCGTGCGCGGCGCCGACAATGAAGGTCTGGTCAACGAGGTGGTGCTGCGCTCGCAGAGCCAGGCCGAATATTCACCCAAGAACATCGGCCATTTCGGCCTCAACCTGAACCGTTACGCGCATTTCACCTCGCCGATCCGCCGTTACGCCGACCTCATCGTGCACCGCGGGCTTATCGCCGCACTCGGCCTCGGCCCGGGAGGCCTGGCGCAGGAGGAGGAAGCGCGGCTCGAGGATGTTTCGGTGCTGATTTCCGGCACAGAACGCCGTGCAATGGCGGCCGAACGCGACACGGTCGACCGGCTGATCGCCGCTTATCTCGCCGAGCGCATCGACGACCGTTTCGACGCCCGCATTTCGGGCGTCACCAAATCGGGACTATTTGTCCAATTGCCGCAGTATGGCGCGGATGGTTTCATCCCCGTGTCAACTCTGGGCGGCGATTACTATATATATGACGAAACGGCCCGCTCGCTCTACGGAGAACGCTCGGGCAAGGGTTATCAGCTGGCGGACCGTGTCGAGGTCCGTCTCGTCGAAGTGGCGCCGATGGCCGGCGCGATGCGCTTTGAGATGTTGACCGACCCGAAGCCCCTGCCTGGCTCCGTCAGGTCGTTTCACAAGGCAAAAGGCCGCGCCCGTGCGTCACAATCGCGCCCAGGCTCGCGTGGCAGGAGACGATGATGGCAAGAGTCACGGAAGAACAGGTTTTCGGCGGTGAACATCACTCGGGCCGGGTCGCGCGTCCGCTGTGGACGGCGATGAAGCGCGGCATGCTCGGCCGCTGCCCGCATTGCGGCGAAGGCAAGCTGTTTCGCGGCTTCACCAAGACCGTCGAGACATGCAGCGTCTGCGGCGAGGAGATACACCATCACCGCGCCGACGACCTGCCCGCCTATCTGGTCATCGTCATCGTCGGCCACATCGTGCTCGGCGCCTTCATGGGCGTGGAGGCGACGTCGACCCTTTCCACCTGGCAGCACATCGCCATCTGGGTACCCTTGACGATCCTGCTGTCGGTTGCCCTACTGCAGCCGGTGAAGGGTGCCGTCATCGGATTGCAATGGGCATTCTATATGCACGGTTTTGCTGGCGAACACGACGTGGCCGAACCCCATCCCGGTGCTTGAGGTGCTGGCTGGCGCAACGTGCCAACCGTCAAGGCTACTTTCGCATGCAAGACGTTTCCGCTAGGTCCTGCGCATGGAAGGAATGACCAAGGCGGACGTCGACAGGATCGACAAGGGTCTGGCCACGCATGGCGGCCGGGCGATTCGTCCACGCGATGCCGCGACCCTGATCCTGCTCGACGGCAAGGGCAACGACGCGCGGGTCCTGATGGGTCGCCGTCATGCCCGTCACGCCTTCATGCCAGGCAAGTTCGTTTTTCCTGGCGGCCGTACCGACCCGGCGGACAGCCGCATCCCCACCGCCACCGCGCTGCATCCCGAGCAGGAAGCAAAGCTCATCGCCGGCCCCGGCCGCACGAGCGAGGCGCGTGCCCGCGCCATCGCCTTGTCGGCCATCCGCGAGACCTATGAGGAAGCCGGGCTGCTGATTGGTCGCAAAGGCGCCTTCGCCACGACAAGGTCTGATTGGCAAGGCTTTGCCGAACATGGGGTGCAACCTGCCCTGGACATGCTGCGCTTCATTGCGCGCGCCATCACGCCGCCCAACCGGGTGCGCCGCTTCGACACCCGCTTCTTCTGCGCCTGGCGCGATGATGTCGCCGTCGAACTGACGGGCGGCGGTCCGACCAACGAACTCGAGGAACTGGTCTGGCTGCCGCTTGCCAAGGCCAGGGAAGCCGACATTCCCGACATCACCCGGATGATCCTGGACGAGCTGGAAAGCCGCCTCGCCCATGATCCGCTGTTGCGTCCGGGCGGTCCCGTGCCCTTCTACCGGCTTGTCCGCAACCGCTTCACCCGCGAAATTCTGTAGAACATCGAGTATTCAGACATAACATGACGGTCGATACCCAACCAAAGGGCGACGAGCGCGTACACTGGCTGCCGATGGTGGCGGCGATCTCGTCGATCAGCGTCGTCGGCATCGCCATCGGCCTCGGCATGCCGCTGCTCAGCGTCATCCTGGAAACGCGCGGCCATTCGGCCTCGATGATCGGCCTCAACACAGCCGTCGCCGGCCTGGCCTCGATCGCCGGCGCCCCGTTGGCCACGCCGCTCGCCATGCGCTTCGGCGTTGCCTGGACGATGATCGCCATGATTGCCGCCGGTGCGCTGGCCTTCGTCGGCTTCCACTTCGCACCCGATTTCTGGATGTGGTTTCCGCTGCGCGTCGTGCTGCACATCGCGCTGACGGTGCTGTTCATCCTGTCGGAATTCTGGATCAGCACCTCGGCGCCGCCGCATCGGCGAGGTCTTGTGCTCGGCATCTACGCCACCGTGCTGTCGCTCGGCTTTGCCGCGGGGCCGTGGCTGTTCGCCCATCTCGGCAGTTCCGGCTTCAGGCCTTTCGGAGTCATCATCGCATTGGTGGCGCTGGCCGCGATCCCGGTGCTGGCGGCGCGTAACGAGAGCCCGACGATCGTATCTGACGGCGAGACCAGCAATTTCCTGCGTTATATCTGGCTGGTGCCGACCGCCACCGCCGCCGTACTGGTGTTTGGAGCCGTCGAAACGGGCGGTTTCGCCCTGTTTCCGGTCTATGGCAACCGCATCGGCTATTCCGAAGCCGACGCCGCCTTGCTGCTCACCATGATCGGCCTCGGCAACGTGCTCTTGCAGATCCCGATCGGCATGATCAGCGATCGCGTCTCGGACCGCCGCTATCTGCTTCTGGCCTGCGCCACTGTCGGACTCGCCGGTACGATCTTCATGCCGCATCTGGCCGGCAACTGGCACCTGATGGCGGGCCTTCTGTTCGTCTGGGGCGGCGTGGTCGCGGCCATGTACACGATCGGCCTCGCCCATCTCGGCTCGCAGCTTTCCGGCCATGAACTGGCTTCCGCCAATGCCGCCTTCGTGCTGTGCTACGGCGTCGGCATGGTGCTCGGCCCGCAGGCGATAGGCATCGGCATGGATGCGTTCGGTCCCTCTGGCTTCGGCTGGTCGCTCGGCCTGTTCTTCGCCGCCTACATGGTTCTTGCCAGCGTCAGGTTGGTCCGCAAGATCTTGTAAGCCGCCACCGGCGCAAACCGGATTCACGATCGCCCACTACCGGCTGGCCCATAACTGGCTACCCCCGGATGACTGGCTGCTGACAGAACCGTGTCAGCAGCCACGGTTTATACGGAGACCTCAAAACACCTGAAGTTGAGGAGACTCCGATGATCGACAGCGGCTTTGAAACCACATCATTGCGGATGACGCTGCTCCTGCTTGTCACTTTCCAGGCGCCGGCCGCGGATGTCGACCGCATCATGGACGCCGTGGTGGCGCTGGCGCCGCTGGCCATGGGTAAATATGACCGCAACGCCTACCAGTCGGCGCATGGCATCGAGCGCTACCGGCCACTTGACGGCGCAGCCGCCGGCGCCGAGACCGAATTGCGGCGGCGCCCCGGCACGGTCGAGGTTTCGTTCGAATTGCCCGATGACCAGGAATTGGCGGCGCGCGTCGTCGAAGCGATCTTCCAAGCGCACAGCTACCAGGAGCCGGTGATCCGCATTCAGCCGGTCCTTGCCAGCCGTTCCAAGGGGTTGGACGACCGCGCCAATCCGAATCGCTGGTGGAACACCACGGGAGATTGGAAGAAAACCATCGTTCTGGAGGCGGAACACGTATGAATGCCGACAGGCATTGGCGTCCGTGACGGCCGCAAGGCGCGTCGGGCTTGACTTTCCGGGCGCGTTCTTTATGTGTCGCGGCAAGTTTCCCGCGTCCGGGTGTTTTCCCGTGCTCCAGCGGCCAAAACCCCACGAACAAACGGACTGATACCATGGCCAAAGCCGCAAACATCAAGATTAAGCTTCTGTCGACCGCCGACACCGGTTTCTTCTACGTGACCAGCAAAAACAGTCGCACCAAGACGGACAAGCTGTCGTTCCGCAAATACGACCCGGTCGCCAAGAAGCACGTCGAGTTCAAGGAAACCAAGATCAAGTAATCTGGTTTTTCCAAGAGAATGCCGAAACGCCGCCCATCGGGCGGCGTTTTTTGTTCCTAAAGCATTGATTTCATTGGATGGTAGTCAAACCCAGCATAACGGCCAACATAATGGATCGCGCTACCGATAGGGCTGCTATAGTCACAAAGCCCGCGTGAGGCAGGGGCCTTGTCGAGCGGCTCTCATAAACCGCGAAGGCGTGCGCGTCGTCACCGCATAAATCTCCACGACAAAAGCCACGGCGCCTCAGCAAGGATCCAGAGAATTTGTCTCTACGCAGCTTTGCCCTAGCCACAAGAAAGTGGTTCCAAGTACCTTTTCATGACATGCAATGGCACGTAGTCACCCTCGACTAGATTTCCACCTTCCTCGTTCACAAGCACCATTAGAGCCTGAGTAGACTTTCTCATAAACACAGATAACTCAGATCGTATTGGTATATTACAAGAGAATCCTTTAATCATGATTAGAGAGAGTCGATTTTCGTCCATATTGAATTCGAGTTTAGACAAATCATCGTTAAACGGCCGACTGTGGAAAATGATAAGCTCTCCACGATCATTTATGGCTATTTCAATTTTAATAGGAAATTCAAATTGGATTCCACCAATTACGTAAGACTCACGTCTCTGAACTATTGCTAGGATTTTAGATATATCATCTTTAATATCAGATGTGTCGTTCTTTATCGAATTCGCTATCTGCAAAAATTGGTCAAATTTGGCTTCGAGTTTCGGTAGCGAATTGCGCAAATACCCAAGGCGAGACGCGATGAAGGCGACCTCCGCTTTGTGATTTTGCTTCAATGCCTCCCGCATGAAGGCAAGGAAAATAAGAGCCCAGCCCGGCTCATCATCTGTCGCCTTTCCACGAAAAAATGACGCGAAATCGGCAGGAACGGCCAGTTGGTCCTTTCCCTGCTCCGTTCCGGCGATGAGATCGCGCAGAACGCGCTTGCACGCTGCATCCAGACTCGCCTGGACCGCTGCAAAGTCGCGAGCCGATAGCGCGCCGTCCAAGTTTGTCTCTATTTCATCGACAACGTCCTTGTTGGATTCTAGCTTGAATGGCCCGCCCAATCCGATCTGCTTATGCAGATAGCGGCGCGCGGCACTAGCGAACTGAATCCTCGCGCGACGCTCCGGCGGCCGTCCGCCAAGCCGCAACTGGTCGGCCTCTTGCGTATCGACATACATGCGCACCATCACGAGTGAAGAGGTGAGTTCACTGAGTCGAATGGCGTGCTCCAAATCGTGGTTTGCTGGAACCGCGCCTGTATGAGCGCGCAGCTTGGATGCGACGTCCTCGTAGATCGCTTTATAACGTCCGCCAAACAGCGTCTCGCCGATCTTATCTAGGATGTCGCCGGCATTTTCGAGCGCCTTCCAACCGATCACCGCCCCGATGTATCCGCAAACCGAGATCATTCGTCTAGGTCCCTGATGATGGCCCAAAGTAGGGCGGCAGTTGACCAGAAATCAAGAATACCAAACGGCTGAGCCTAGCTCATATCCCGCCGCGGACGATGGAGTTCAAAGAGATTTAGGCTGCTTTGCCGGCCGCCCTGGGATAGAGCGTGGCTTGATACTGCTGCCCTCGCTGTCCGCTAGGCGTCAATTCGCGACTGAATCTGTTCCGTGATTTCGCTGCGTATGAAAGCAATTCTCCGGTCTCCGAGCGTGATGGCAGACGGAAGCCGTCTTCTGACATACCGGTTCACCGGCCTAGGCTGGTCATTCTCGCGGCATGGTTCAGTGATACGAGCGTCGGCGGAATTGTTATTCGCAGGCATTATAAATCTCCCCCCCGCCGCGTTGCGGCGATTCAAGAACCAAACTGATTGATGAAAGGACGCCACATGATGGCGGCAGGAGGAGGTTTCTATTAATGTGGCTCCGCAAAGCGGTTGGCCCGGGTCAAGCAAGTTTCGACTCGTCAAAAGGCCGTATGGTTAGAATGTGCCCAGCGGGCAACAGAGTGGCCGCTCGGCGGCGGCGCCCCTACCCTACCCGGTCGCCGCTTTTCGGGTCGAAAACATGCAGCGCCGCCGGATCGGCCGATAGCCGCACCGTCTCGCTAGGCTTCACGCCGGCGCGGCCCATGGCGAACACGCAAAGCTGCTGGCCGGCCAGCTTGACGTAGAACTGCGTCGAGAGGCCGAGCGGCTCGACCACCACCACTTCGCCTTGCAGCGGGCCGTCATCCGCCAGCCTTATATGCTCCGGCCGCAAGCCGACGGTAACCGCATCGCCTTCCCTGAGCGGCAGGCCATCCGGCAATCGCAGTTTCTGGCCATCGGACAGCACGGCATCCGCCTTGCCGCCCTTCTCAACACTCGCCGGCAGGAAATTCATGCCGGGCGAGCCAATGAATCCGGCGACGAACATGTTGGCCGGCCGGTCATAGAGGTCGAGCGGCGCGCCGACCTGCTGGACGACGCCGTCATGCATGACGACGATGCGATCGGCCATGGTCATGGCTTCGATCTGGTCATGCGTGACATAGACCGATGTGGTCTTCAGTTGCTGGTGAAGCGCCTTGATCTCGGCGCGCATGTGCACGCGCAGCTTGGCGTCGAGGTTCGAAAGCGGTTCGTCGAAAAGAAAGACCTTGGGATCGCGCACGATGGCCCGGCCCATGGCGACGCGCTGGCGCTGGCCGCCGGAAAGCTGGCGCGGCAGGCGTTGCAGAAAATTGTCCAGCCCAAGCCGCCTGGCGGCGCCGTCGACCCGCGCGTCGATCGCCTGCTTTTCTGCCTTCCTCAGCATCAGGCTGAAGCCCATATTCTTCGACACGTCCATATGCGGATAGAGCGCGTAGGACTGGAATACCATGGCGATGTCGCGGTCCTTCGGCGCGACGTCGTTGACCAGCCGCTCGCCGATACGGATCTCGCCATCGGAAACCTCCTCCAGACCGGCGATCATGCGCAGAAGCGTCGATTTCCCGCAGCCGGACGGACCGACGAGGACGACGAACTCGCCGTCGGCGATGTCGAGGTCGACCGCGTGCAGCACACGCACGGCGCCATAGTCTTTGCGGACTTTTTCCAGCGTAACGGAAGCCATCGATTATCCCTTCACGGCGCCGGCGGTGAGGCCGGTGACGAGATAGCGTTGCAGGAAGCCGAAGAAGATGCAGACCGGGATCAGCGCCAGGATCGACGCCGCCATCATCTGCCCCCAGTCGACGGCGAACTTGCCGATGAAGGTGAGCAGGCCGACGGCGAAGGTCTTCTTGTCATCGCTGGAGATCAGCATCAGCGCGAACAGGAGTTCGCTCCAGGCGGCGGTGAAGACAAAGCCGAGCGTGGCGCCCATGCCGGGTAGCGTCAGCGGCACGATCACCCGGCGCATCGCCTGCGCGCGTGTGCAGCCGTCGATCATCGCCGCCTCCTCCAGGTCCTTCGGTATGCCGTCGAAGAAGGACTGCATCAGGAAGGTTGCAAACGCGGTATTGAAGGCGGTGTAGATGATGATCAGCCCGGTCAGGCTGTTGATCAGGCCGATCTGGCCCATCACGCGATAGATCGGTGGAATGACCATGACTAGCGGGAAAGTCTGGGTCAAAAGCAGCATCAGCGCCAGTGCCGCCTTGCCGCGAAAGGTGAAGCGCGACATGGCATAGCCGGCAAGCGTCGCAATCACAGTCACCAGTGCAGCCGTCGAAACCGAGACGATGACGCTGTTGAGGAAATAGCGCGGAAAGTCGGTCGCCTCGAGCACGGTGACGAAGTTCTGCAACGTCATCTGCGACGGCCAGAAGGTGATGCCTTCGGAATAGAGAAGCCGTTCCGGTGTAACCGATATCTTCAGCGTCCAGAAGATCGGGAACAGGGCGAAGATCACATAGGCCGCGATGGCCGCGTAGAGCCCGACGCCGCCGAAGAAGCGCTGCGAAGATGAGCGTCCCGCAATCATCAGACGTGCCTCACCAGGGAGCGGCGGATGGCGATCAGCGCGATCGCATAGGCAATGAGCAGGACGAGCAGCAGCACGGCAACCGCCGATGCGTAGCCCTTGTCCAGCGACTTGAAGGCGCTGACATAGATATAGACCGGCACCGTGTTGGTCGACCCGGCCGGCCCGCCCTCGGTCATGACGAAGATTAGGTCGGCGAAAGTGGCGATCCAGATGGTACGCAGCATCACCGTGATGGCGATGGTCGGCGCCAGGAACGGCAGCGTCACCTTGGTGAAGCGTTGCCAGGGCGAGGCGCCGTCGATCGCTGCCGCCTCATGCAGTTCCGAGGGAATGGATTTCAGTGCCGCCAGCAACGTGATGGCAAAGAACGGGATGCCGAACCAGACATTGGCGACGATCGGCCCCCACATGGCGGTCGAGGGATCGGAGAGAACGTTGGTCGGCTCGGCCTTCAGCCCCAGCGCGAACAGCCAGTGCGGCAGCGGCCCGATGATCGGATTGAACAGCCATGCCCATGTCAGGCCCGACAGGAAGGACGGCACCGCCCAGGGCAGGAACACCAGCGCCTGCACCACCTTGCGGCCCCGAAACGGCTTGTCGAGCAGCAGCGCCAGGCCAAGGCCGAGGAAGAACTGGAAGAACAGGCTGGAGAGCGTCCACCACAACGTATTGACCAGCGCCTGGCCGAGCACGGCATCCGACAGCATCGCCTGGTACTGGCCGAGCCCGACATATTCCGACTTGAAGGCCGAAAACTTACGGAACGAATAGCTGATGCCGATGACCAGCGGCACCAAAAGCACCACGACCAGCAGGATGATCGCCGGGCTGAGATAAAACCAGGGTTCGGTGGCAGCGTGCGTCAGCCGCTTGCGGCGCGGCCTCCCGGCGGGTCGTATTTCGGAAACGGCATAGGTCATTTGGGCTCAACAGTGGTGAGTGGGTGCCGGCGAAGGCGACAGCACCCTTCTCCCCGTATACGGGGAGAAGATGCCGGCAGGCAGATGAGGGGCAGCGCCAGGCTGACAGAACGTAGCGCCGCCTCTCATCCGGCCCTATCGGGCCACCTTCTCCCCGTGAACGGGGAGAAGGAAGAAAAACTACTTCTTGTTCTTCGCCATCCAGTCCTGCTGTTCCTTGGTCAGGAAGGCGGCCCATTGGTCGGCAACCTCCTTGGCCGTCTTTTGGCCCAGCAGCACTTCCTGGAAATTCTTGATCGCCACCTGGTCGACGAAATTGCCGAGATTCTCCAGATGCGTCGGCGGCGTCACCATTTCATATTTGGCGCTGTCGCTGAGCTCCGTGAACCAGCCCTTGAACTGCTCGGTCTTGAAATGCGGATCCTGGTCGGCGCCGTTGTGGATCGGGACGACGCCGACTTCCTTGGCCCATTCCAGATTGTCCTTGGGCGAGAGCAGCGTCGCCATCAGCTTCCAGGCGTCGTCCTTGTGCTGCGAATTGGCGAACATTGCCCAGCCGGCATAGCCGAGCGTCGGATAGGACTTGCCGCTCGGCCCGACCGGCAGCGGCGCCACGGCGAAGTCGTCTGCGCTCATCTTGTCGGCTATACCCAGCAGCGCATCCGGATCCTGGTTGAGCATGGCGCAGGTGCCGGAATAGAAGCCGGTGACGGTTTCGTTGAAACCCCAGCTCACCGCGTCCTTGGGCGCCAGGCCCTGCTTGTACATGTCTGCCAGCATCTGCAGGCCCTTGACCGAGCCCTCCTCGTTTATGGTCGAGGTGCCGTCTTCGTTGAAGTAGCCGCCCTTGCCGGCGGCGATGTTCATGAACATGTGCATGCCGTTGAAGGCGCCGGGTCCGCCACGCAGGCAGTAGCCGTATTTGCCGGGCAACGCCGAGATCTTCTTGGAATCGGCGACGAACTCGTCGAGCGTGGCCGGCGGGCCGTCGAGGCCGGCTTCCCTGAACAGCTTCTTGTTCCAGAACAGCGCGTTCACATAGTAGCCGTAAGGGATCATGAACTGGGTGTTGTTGACGGTCGAGCCGAACTGCTTGGCGCGCTCCCCGAGCGTCTTGGCGTCGTCCCACTTGGCCATGTACGGGCCGAGATCCTCGAGCTGGGCGTTGTTGGCGTAGAGGCCCATCCAACGTTCCGGCATCTCGATCACGTCGGGCGTATCGCCGGCCTGCACCATGGTCAGGAACTTTTCGAAAGCCTGCCCCCAGGGCAGCGAGATCAGCTCGACCTTGATGCCGGGATTGGCCTTTTCGAATTCGGCGATCTGCTTCTTCAGGAACTCCGTGCGCGGCGGGCTGGTGATGACTTCGACCATTTTCAGGGTCGAATCGGCCAGCGCGTTTCCGGCGGAAATCGCCAATCCCGCGGCTGTGGCAAGCATGACGGTCAGTTTTTTCATCTTCAAGACTCCCATTTTGAAGCGGCTTGTTATTTTCTGGCTTTTTCGAAGGCCTGCGCCACGTCGGCCCACAGGTCCTCGACACTTTCCAATCCGACATTGAAGCGGATTGTTCGGGGGCTGACGCCGAAGCGCGCCATCGAATTCAGTCCCGGCGTCTGCTCCAGCGACGCCTTGGCCGGCACGACCAGGCTCTCATGGCCGCCCCAGCTCACGCCGATGCGGAAATATTTTAACGCATCGACGAAGACGGGGATGTCGATATCCTCGGTGACCTCGAAGGAGAACAACCCCGCGTAACCAGCAAGCGTCGCCTTGCCCGGATGGTTCGAATAGGCGGGGTGGTTCACGCGCTCGACATTGCCGTGCGCCTTCAGCCGCTCGGCGATGGTAAGCCCGCTCTTCATGTGATGCGGCAGGCGCAGCGGCAGCGTGCGCAGCCCGCGCAGCAAGAGCCAGGCCTCGAAGGGCGAAAGCTTGCCGCCGAGATAGGAATAGGTCTGCTCGTTGATGTGCTTGATGTGGGCGGCCGAGCCTGCCACCACGCCGGCGACCGTATCGCTATGGCCGCCGAGATATTTCGAAGCCGAATGCAGCACCAGATCGACGCCATGCGTGATCGGCTTCTGGAACACCGGTGTCGCCCAGGAATTGTCGATCGTGGTGACGATGCCCTGCTCCTTCGCCAGCCGGGTCAGGTGAGCCAAGTCCTGCAACTCGAACATCATCGAGGTCGGGCTCTCCAGATAGAGCAGCCTGGCGCCCGGAAGGGCCGCCGCCACCGCATCCGGATCGGAGCCGTCGACATAGTCGACCCTGATGTTGAGCCGCGGCAAAAGCCGCTCGAACAGCCGATAGGCATCACCATAGCAATTGCGCACCGCAACGATGCGCTCGCCGGCGCCGACGAAGGCGAGCACCGTGGCGCTGATCGCCGCCATGCCGCTGGAAAAGCCGCGCGCGGCCTCGGCGCCCTCGAGCGCGGCGACGCGTGCCTCGAACTCCATCACCGTCGGATTGTCGCCGCGCGAATAGATCGGCTGCTTCCGTTTGCCGGCAAAAGTATCCGCCATCTCGGCATAGTTGGCGAAGGTGAACAGCGATGTCTGGTAGATCGGCGGCACCACCGCCCCACCGGGGAAAGGTTCGTCATGCGCCAGAAGCGTCGCCGCCTCGGCAAGATAGTCGTGATCGAAACCTGAGGGATGCTCGTTCATGTCTGGCTCGAAAGTTTGAGTTTGGCGGCGCCGCGCTTCAGATCGTCCTCGACGGTGGCGATCAGCTTGAGCGCCTCGGCGCGGGCGCCGTGCGGGTCGCGCGCGGCGATGCGCTCGTAAATGGTCCGATGATAGGGAAAACTGGCGTGGCCGAAATCGCGCACGCCCAGCGGATGCTCCCAGAAGCGGTGGAACAATTCGTGCATGGCGGCGATGATCTGTTCGAACAGCGGGTTGCCGGAAACCCTGTAGATCGCCTGGTGGAACTCCCAGTCCTCTTCCGAAGACATGCCCTCGCGCGTGCGGAACGCCTGCTCCATGATGTCGAGCTTGCGCTCGATTTCGGCGATATCGGTCTGGCTCGCGCGTTCGGCGCAAAGGGCGGCGGCTTCCGCCTCCAGCGCGCGACGGATTTCAAGCGTCTGCATCAGGCTGGTGAAGTCGTTGCCGCCCGCAAGCGTCAGCGGCAGATGCAACATGTCCGGCGAAACGGCTGCCTTGAGATAGGTGCCGCTGCCTTGCCGGCGCTCGACCAGGCCGAGCCCTTCCCAGCGCGTCAGCGCCTCGCGCACCGTGTTGCGGCTGACCTTCAGCCGCTCGGCCAGGATGCGTTCCGTTGGCAGCCGCTCGCCCGGCTGGAGGGCCTCGGCACGAACAAAGCCTACCAACGCCTTCAGCACGGCGTCGTCACGCGCCGTCGTCTGAATAGGTGGCAGGCTGTTTTGATCCACGCGCGTTCCAAGTGGTCCAATGGTCCAACCAATTTCTGCACAGATGGTACCTCCTGTCAACGGGATGTCAGGAGACCTAGCACCGTAAAAGCTCGCAATGCATGACAAGCACGCGTTTGCGGGCGATGCGCCAGGCCGGCCTCGACCCTACTACGCCACAGCAGCGGGCGGCCCGAACCAGGTGGTCAGCGCATCGGCCAGTCCCTGTTGGCTTCCGGAACCAACCCATGCCACGTACCCGTCGGGGCGGATCAGCACCGCGTCGGGCCCGGCGACGGCCCCGAGAACTGGCAGCTCCCAGTCGCCGTCGTACACGGCGTCGACCTGCTGGACCCGATCCGCCCACGGCTTGATGTCAAGTCTGCCGGGCGTGCCGAGGTTGATCAGCACCGGCCGGGCATGGTGCAGCAAGGTAAACAGCCGCACCGGCCCGCTGGCGGTGAGCAGATCGAGGTCGGGTATTCGCCACCCAAGCAGCGCGTGCCCCTCCCCGAGGTCGTAGTGGACACCCAGGCCGGACATCTCTGCGGCGATTCGTTTGCGTGGTTCATCCATGGCGAGCAGTTCGGCGATGGTGTCGCCCAGGGCTTTGGTGCGGTCATCCATGCGGCGAAGCGCGACCTGCGCCATCGTGTTGCGCAACACGCGGGCGGCGACCGGATGGCGCTCGGCATGGTAGCTGTCGAGCAGGCTGTCCGGTGATGCCCGTTTGACGACCTGGCCCAGCTTCCATCCCAGGTTGACCGCGTCCTGCACGCCGATGTTGAGGCCCTGTCCGCCCATTGGGGGATGGATATGCGCAGCGTCGCCGGCCAGCAGGACACGTCTGTCGCGGTAAGCGGCAGCCTGGCGCGTCATATCGGTGAAACGAGAGAGCCAGGTCGGACTGTGGACGCCGAAATCGGTGCCATAGATAACGGTGAGCGCCTCGCGGAGATCGTCCAATGTCGGTTCACCACCGATGATCAGTCGTTTCTCGGTCAGCACGATCCCCAACCGGTCGCCGTCCTCGATCTTGCCTATCACATGGGTTCCGTGGGCGTCGCTGCGAAAGCCCAATGGCGGTTCTTCCGACATCTCGACCTCGGCGATCATCCAGCTCATCGTCGGATCCCATCCAGCGAATTCGATGCCCGCCGCCTTGCGCATCGTGCTGCGTCCACCGTCGCATCCGACGAGGTACTGCGCCTTCATCCCTCGGCCATCGGAAAGCCCCACATCCACGCCACTGTCGTCCTGCATGAAATCCGTGACTTCCTGTCCGCGATGGATCGGCACCCCCAATTCGCTGATCCAGTCGGCCAATATCCGCTCGATGTGGTTTTGCCGCAGCGCCAGCAGATAGTTGTGCCGGGTGGGAAAGTCGCTGATGTCCAAACGGATCATGTGGAAGCCGACGGTCGGGAAGCATCGCCCCTGGCAGAGGAACCGGTCGGCGATCCCGCGCTGGTCGAGCACCTCGATTGTGCGTGCGTGCAGGCCACCCGCGCGCAAGCCAATCAGCTGCTGGGTCGGGCGCCGCTCGACAATGGCGACGTCGATGCCCGCCAATGCGAGTTCGCCTGCCAGCATCAATCCTGTCGGGCCGCCCCCGGCGACAATCACCGCATGATTTCGATGCGATCCATCTGTCGGTGCACGCATTCCCGTCACTCCGCTCCCATTGGCTAGGGCCGCGGTTTTACGGGAGGAACCCGGGCTTGAAGCAAGCCCCTTGGGCGCCATATGTATGAAGTGAGGAGCAACGCCCTCCGCCGGATGGCAAGAGAGCGTGCGCCGCAGCTCTTCACATCGTGGCTCGCCTTTTACAGTCCAAATGCTGTCGATATCCTGTGCGCAAAAAGCTCCTCATATCCGGAGCTTGGCGCAGAATCCTGATGCTATTTTGAAAGGGGGCCGGTCGGCGTTTGGCAGCGGTACGAGGAGGCCACTATGTGCCAGCGCCGGCCGGCCGACCCCACGGACCCAGGAGATGCGGCGGACCTGAGCATCATGGGGTATTTTTTGATCGACCCGGCTGTCTGTCCTCGTGCCGGCGTCGCTCTGTCTGTGGCCGCACATTTGCGCAAGAGCTTATGAAAATCAACAGTTTCTTAACCAAGCCTCGTGAATCGCTTGGATTAAGGTAAATGGGTAACCTTGCCGGATTGACGGATACTCTTACCCGGTCCGTCAGGCAGCCTTGGCGACGACGCGGTTGCGGCCACCGCTCTTGGCTTCATAGAGCGCCAGATCGGCGCGTTTCATCAGCGCCGCCACCGTATCCACCCCCTTCAGCACCGACGACACGCCGACGCTGACGGTGACCTCGATGGCCTTGCCGTCAGGCCCGATGACGAACGGCATCTGGGCGATTTCGGCGCGGATGCGTTCGGCCACCTTTTCGGCGATCGCTCCATCGGTGTCAGGCATGACCACTACGAACTCCTCACCGCCGAACCGGCAGGCCAGATCGATGCCGCGCACGTTCTTGCGCAGCCGCCGCGCGAATTCCCGCAGCACCTCGTCGCCACCGTCATGGCCGTGCGTGTCGTTAATCGACTTGAAGCGATCGAGGTCGGTGATCATCACCGACAGCGGCCGACGCCGCGCCACGGCGCGGTCGAACAGCGTCTGGAGATGGCTGTCGAGATAGCGGCGGTTGTGCAGCCCGGTCAGCCCGTCGGTCACCGCCATTTCGATCGTCTGCGTCACGCTGGCGCGCAATTGGTCGTTGTAGCGCTTGCGGCGCACCTGGGTGCGCAACCGCGCCGTCAGTTCCTGCTGGTCGATAGGCCGCATCAGATAGTCGTTGATGCCGAGTTCGAGACCACGGATGATGCGCTCCTCCTCGTCCTCCTCCGCCAGCAGGATGATCGGCAGGAAGCGTGTGCGATCGAGCGAGCGCAGTTGCGAGCAGAGCCGAAGCGGATCGAAATCGGCGAAGCTCGTCGAGATCATCACGCATTCATAGGGCGTCTCCGCCGCCTGGAAGAAGCCGGCATGCGGATCGCTGGCGACATCCAGGTCAGCACAGTCGCGCAGCATCTTCTGGACGCGCTCGATCGACGATTTGCGCTCATCGATCAGAAGCACTTTCGGCGTCGTGTCCTCGGAGGCGAAATTGCGGCTGAGCAACTCTTCGATGCCGATGTTGCGCGTGGTCGAAGCGCGCAGCCGCAACTCGTCGGTCAGCGACTTCAGCCTGACGAGGCTCTTGACGCGCGTCATCAGTTGCAGGTCGTTGACGGGTTTGGTCAGGAAATCGTCGGCGCCGACCTCAAGCCCGCGCACCCTGTCGGAAACCTGGTCGAGTGCGGTGATCATTACCACTGGAATATGCGACGTCGCCGGATCGCTCTTCAGGCGGCGGCAGACCTCGAAGCCGTCCATGTCCGGCATCATGACGTCGAGCAGCACGACGTCGACCTTACCGTTCTCGCAGGTCTCGATCGCATCCGGGCCGTTGGTGGCGGTCAACACCTCGAAATATTCGGCCAGCAGCCGAACCTCCAGCAGCCTGACATTGGCAGGGATGTCGTCGACGACGAGAATCCGAGCGGTCATTTCACAAGGCTCCGGCTTTGGCGGCAAGGTGCATCAGGAATCACCCAGGTAAGACTTGATGGTTTCGATGAAGCGCGGCACCGAGATCGGCTTGGAGATATAAGCCTCGCAGCCGCCCTGGCGGATGCGCTCCTCGTCGCCCTTCATCGCGAAGGCGGTGACGGCAATGACCGGGATGACGTGCAGGTCGTCGTCTTCCTTCAGCCATTTCGTCACCTCCAGCCCAGACACTTCAGGCAACTGGATGTCCATCAAAATGAGATCCGGCCGGTGCTGACGCGCCAGATCGAGCGCTTCCAGACCGTTGCGGGTGCGAACTGTCTCGTAACCGCTTGCTTCGATGAGGTCCCGAAAGAGCTTCATGTTGAGCTCATTGTCCTCGACGATCATGACCTTCTTAGGCATCGATATCCCGTCCCGGCCGCTGTTCCGCTCGAAGGCGGCCGTTATGCGCCCTTCCGGGACGCACCAAACCCTAGTCGACTCTACGGCAATATGATTGACGAAACGGAAACCTGCGGCGAGAAAAGCTGCTCCGTTTCCACCTCGGGTCCCGCACTGAAGAGGTAACGACTTGCCGCAAGCGACGCTTGCCATTACTGCGGAAGAGACTCACATTCCGCATACCCTGAAAGGTAATGATGGCAAACGCAGCGTCAATGCGCGAAGAGGCCGAAACCATTGCCGTGAAGGCTCTGGCCTTCGTCGCCTCTGATCCCGAACTGCTGCCTCGCTTCCTGGCGATCACCGGCATCGAGGCGCATTCGATCCGCAAAGCTGCCGGCGAGCCGGGATTTCTGGCCGGTGTGCTGCAGTTCGTTCTCGCCCACGAACCCACATTGCTGCGTTTTGCCGAGGAAACCGGCACGCCACCGGCCTCCGTCGGCAAGGCGTTGCGCGCGCTGCCGCTGGGCGACGATAACCACGAGCATTCCATATGAGTGACGATCCCAAGGCGGCGCCCCGATCGCCAGGTCGAGCGAAGTCTGACTCTTGTCGCCCGGTTTGAGCGACAAGCATAAAACGAAGGCTTGAGGCGCGTCGCGCCAATCCGTTCGAAGGCGACGCGCTTTGGTGAGCCGAGTGGCTACGGTGTCGGATCCGCCTGGTCCGTCTCGTCGCCGCCATCGTCAATGCTGTCGTCCTCGGCAGGATCGGCCGGCTTCAGCATGACGCCATTGACAATGACCGAACCGTCCGGCTTGGCGTTGACGACCCATTCCATGCGGCCGTCCGTCAAGGTCTTGCCGAACCCTTTCACCATCAGGGCCACAGGCACGTACTGCGCCACCTCCGGTTCCGATTTCGCCGCTTCCTGCAAGCCCTCGACGATCTTGTCGAAGCCGGCCACGTCCACCGTCACATTGGCTTCCGGCTTCTCGCCAGGAAAAGTCATTTCGCCTTCCAAGGCAATTTCGGTATCCTTGTTCTTGATGGTGCTATGGCCAATGACGACCTTCGGCGTCTTGGCCATGAAGTCGGTTTTGAGCTGCTCTCCGAATTCGGCCGACAGCGGCGGGTTCTTGTTAAGATCAAAGGCTTCGATTGCCTTCTTCGCCATGCTGTCGAGATCGATATTGGCGCCGCCGAAGTTCAGGTCGATATCGGTCGGCAGCAGCGCCATGCTCCAGTTCGGCAGAAGCTGCTGCGGCACGGTCAACCCAGATGCCTTGATCCCGTAGCCGATCGTACCGCTCTGGGCGACGCCATCCATTCCGAAGGCGGTGCTGAGCTGCGCCGCACCGAACGTGCCGACCGGGCTCTCGACCGCGAAATTCTTGAACCCGTATGTCCCGTCGATGCGTTCCCACACAGGAAGCGCGGCGAGCAGAAGCGATTTGAGCTGCGCCTGGTTGGCTTTCAGCGTGGCTTCATTCTCATTGGCGACGGCAAATGCCAGGAGATCGAGCAGCGGCTTGGTCTGCACGCCCTTGCCTTTGGCATCCACCGACAGTTCCGGTGATTTGACGGTGACCGGGAATTTCAGTCCGCTTTCGGGATCGTCGAATTTGATCGCCTCGACAAAGTTCGACACTTTTTGCGACAACGCGAAATCGACCCCGCCATTGGCAGCCTTGGTGGCGGCCATGGTCGCGGTGCCGCCGTCGGCGCTGACTTCCATGTGCTGCTTGGCATCTTGCGACACCATCGTCATGCCCGCCATCGAACTGGTGCCGCTGGTAAAGGCCGCCAGATTGGGGTCGTAGACACCGGAACCCTTGCCGTCCTTGATAGAAAATTGCGTGCTCTGCAGCCCCTGCGGCCCGTTGAACTCGAAGGAGGCGCTGTGCGAAAGATCCATCGAGACATCCCAGGTCCCGTCGCTGCGCGGCTTGACCAGCAGGGCGTAGGGCGCAAAGTCGAATTTCAACAGCTTCTGGTCGGGCAAGGTGCCGGCGAGCGCCTTGAAATCGAACATGATCTTGTAGGCGCCGCCTTCGACCGAGACCTTCAGGATGCCCTTGTCGAGGGCCTGTTTGCCGACATAGCGGGACAGGTTCTCGGATAGCTGCTTCGCACCCTGGCTGTCGACGCTCTGGCCGAAAGCGGGCGCGCTGAGCAGAAGCGCGGTAAAGGCGATTGGCAACATCCGGTTCACGTAGAATTCTCCGTTTGGTCGAAAAGGCAAAATCGTCTCCTACTTCTGGTAGGGAAAGACCGTCACAACTGCAAGACGGCGAAGTTCAGGCGCTCGGCTCCAGCACCAGCCGCATCAACGGCCGGCCCGCCTTGCGTTCCAGGAGCCGCTCGAACCCGGCCTTCTCGAACACGCGCGACGAGCCCACGAACAGCCCGATGGAGCGTGAATCCTTCGACAGGTCTATCGGGCAGGCTTCCACCATTCGCGCGCCGTTCCTGCGGGCGAAATCGATGCCGCCTTCGACCAGGCGATGGCTGATGCCCCGGCCCCGTGCCTTGGCGCGGATGAAGAAACAGGAAATTGCCCAGACGCTCGGATCCGATGCGTCCGCGGGATCGACCGGAGCCGAGCCCCGGCCCCGGTTGTTCCACTCGGGCACGTCGGCGCGCGGCCCGATCTGCATCCAGCCGACTGCCTTGCCGTCCTCGAACGCCAGCATGCCCGGTGGCGGGCCTGCTTCGATGCGCGCCCTGATGTGGTCTTTGTTGCGTTCGCGGCTGCTTTCGCGACGAGCCGCCGGCGCCAGCCGGAAATGCGTGCACCAGCAGCCGTAGCAGGCGCCCTGCTTGCCGAAGAGATCTTCGAATTCAGGCCAGAGCTCAGGCGCCAGCGGCACTATGGTCGTGCTCATGCGTTCTCCCCAGGCCAAGCTTGTCGCTAGCCTTGCACTGTCGTACCATTGTGTTTGTTCTCTTTATGTTCGCAGCGATGGCGGCTCCTGTCAATAATCCTGATCACGGTTTCTGCCGCGACTGCCTGGCCTTTCAGCGCGGCGACGCCAGGCGCTGCGAGCGATGCGGCAGCCCCAGGCTTGCCCGTCATCCCGAGCTGTACCGGCTGCATCTGGCCCATATCGACTGCGACGCTTTCTATGCGGCAATCGAAAAACGCGACAACCCGGCGCTGAAGGACAAGCCGCTGATCATCGGCGGCGGCAAGCGCGGCGTCGTCTCCACCGCCTGCTACATCGCCCGGATAAGGGGCGTGCGTTCCGCCATGCCCATGTTCAAGGCGCTCGAGGCTTGCCCCGAAGCGGTGGTTATCCCGCCCAATATGGAAAAGTACGTGGTCGTCGGGCGCGAGGTGCGCGCCATGATGCAGGCGCTGACGCCGCTGGTCGAGCCGCTCTCGATCGACGAGGCGTTTCTCGACCTTGCCGGAACCGAACGGCTGCACGGCCTGCCGCCGGCGGTGGTGCTGGCCCGTTTCGCGCTGGCCGTCGAGAAGGAGATCGGCATCACCGTTTCGTCAGGTCTGTCCTACTGCAAGTTCCTGGCTAAGGTGGCGTCGGATTTCCGCAAACCGCGCGGCTTCTCGGTCATCGGCGAAGCGGAAGCCGTGGGTTTCCTCGCCGCACAGCCGGTGAGCATGATCTGGGGGGTCGGCAAGGCATTCAACGCCACGCTCGAACAGGACGGCATCCGCACCATCGGCCAGCTCCAGAAGATGGACCGTGGCGACCTCATGCGCCGCTATGGCGTGATGGGCGACCGGCTTTACCGGCTCTCGCGCGGCGAGGACGTCCGCCGCGTCGATCCCGACCAGGACGCCAAGAGCGTATCGGCCGAAACCACTTTCGACACCGATATCGCTTCGCTGGACGAGCTGGTCTCGGTGCTGCGGGGCCTTTCGGAAAAGGTCTCGGCGCGGCTGAAGAAATCCGGCATCGCCGGGCGCACGGTGGTGCTCAAGCTGAAGACGCAGGATTTCAAGATCCGCACCCGCAACCGCCAGCTCGGCGACCCGACCCGGCTCGCCGACCGTATCTTTTCGACCGGGGTCGAGCTGCTGCGCAAGGAAACCGACGGCACCAAATACCGGCTGCTCGGCATCGGCGTCAGCGATCTTTCCGCCGATGACAAGGCCGATCCGCCCGATCTGGTCGATATCCAATCGCGCAAGCGGGCCATGGCCGAAGGCGCCATCGACGCGCTGCGCGACAAGTTCGGCCGCAAGGCGGTGGAAACCGGCTATACGTTCGGCAAAGGCCGCGACACCCACCCGCCAGAGCCGCTGGAAGACTGATGCTGGATATCAGCTGTCGAGATTTAGGTGCGCTGCAGATCGATCCTGCTTGTCACCATGCTCTTGCCGGTTTTCGGATCAGTGTCGATGACCGTCAGCCGCATGCCGTTCTCGCCTCGTTTCTCGACCCTCATCTGCGCCTTTCGGTCACCATTGACCTCCTTGGCCCAACGGATGCCGAGATTGATCGCGTTGCCCGAACGGGTGCCGTTCAATTGCGCAGGCCCGGTACGAGACCCGACATAAGTGCCGCTATATTTCGCTCCGGCAGTCCTCAGGTCTGCGCTGATGGCGCGCGTCACCACGATAAGCCCTCGGCAGTTGCCATCGAGCGACAATGAGGTCGACGTCGCGTTTGACCTGAACGTGCAGGACACATTCACCGTCGGCGCGTCGGTAGTCACCTTGACGATGCCCTTGCCGGTGAAATTGCCCTTGAACGACTGGAGAAATCTGGACTCGTCGGCATGTGCCGCGCCTGCCGTGACCAACAGGCAGCCAGCAAGCGCAAATTGCGCAAATGATCTCATCGAAATTCTCCTATCGACATTGAAAGGCACCTGCGAAGCACTTCCGATATTCGGAACTCAACGCCCCCTGTCGTGCCAGGTTCCGCCTTCAACATGACTGTTTTGCAACATCCGGCTGGCCCAGAAGAATGCGGCTGCTAGCGGTTGCGGCAAAAGCCACGGCCTGCGACATAGCGGAAATGGCACCCACCCCTTCCATCCCCAAGGCCGCGTTCTGGATGGCGCTGTCGATCGCCTCGTTCCTGGCGATGTCGGTCGCGGGCCGCGCCACCACGGCCGAGCTCAACGTTTTCCAGGTGCTGGAGCTGCGCTCGGTGATCGGCTTTTTCATCCTGCTGCCGCTGGTCATGCAAAATGGCGGCTTTGCCGCCATGCGCACTGGGCGCCCCCTCGCCCATGTCACGCGCAACGTGGTTCACTATACCGGCCAGGCGGCGTGGCTCTACGCCCTGACGCTGATCCCTTTGGCGGTGCTGATCTCGATCGAATTCACGACGCCGATCTGGACGGCGATCCTTGCGGTCACCTTTCTCGGCGAAAGGCTCACCCGGCCGAAGCTCGGCGCCGTGGCGCTCGGGCTGATCGGTGTCGTGATCATCGTGCGCCCAGGCGTCGGCTCGGTCGATCCGGGACATCTGGTCGTGCTGGGCGCGGCAATGTGCTTCGGCATCTCGCTGGTCCTGGTCAAGTCGCTGACGCGGACCGACAGCGTTGTGCGAATCATCTTCTGGATGCTGATCATCCAGTCGGTGCTCGGCCTGATCCCGGCGCTCTACGAATGGCGCAACCCTTCGCTCGAGCTGTGGCCGTGGATCCTGCTGATCGCCTTCACTGGCATGTCGTCACATTTCTGCATGGCCTGGGCGCTGAGCTACGCCGATGCCACCGTCATTTCTCCGATGGATTTCCTGCGCGTGCCGCTGTCGGCATTGATCGGCTGGCTGCTCTACAAGGAGCAGATCGACGCTTTTACCGCAGGCGGGGCATTGCTGATCCTGATGGGCAATATGCTCAACCTGCAGCGCCGGCAGCCAAAGCCGGCGCAAGCGGCGGCATCGTAGCGCGCCTCAATCGCCCCTCAATCACCGCTGTCGGGTATGTTGAGGAGGTGGCCGCAGGCCTTGCAGTGAACGGCGTCCGGCTCGTGCCGTTGCAGGCCGCATTGCGGACAGGGAAAGAACACCTTGGCCGGTCGGAAGATCGCCTGCGCCAGCCTGACGAACAGCGATATGCCGATGATCATGGTCACGATCGCCGTCAGTTTCCCCGCCATTCCCGGCAGCACGATGTCGCCGAACCCGGTCGTGGTCACCGTCGCGACGGTGAAGTAAAGCGCGTCGATGTAGCTTTCCAGCCCCGCTCCGCTGCGGAAGAAGAAAGTGTAAACGAAACCGGTGATCACGAAGAGGAACGTCAAGAGGTTGATCACCGCGTGGCTCGCTTCGCGCCAGGGCCGCAGGCCCTGCATCTCGAAATGCCGCCAGAGCGAACCGCTGCGTGACAGCGACCACAGCCGCAGGATGCGCAGAAAGCCGAGATTGGCGAGCGCCGTCGGCATCAGCAGCGTCAAAAGGATGAAAATGTCCACCCAGGAGGTCGGCTGCTTCATCAGCCGCAGCATGTCGTTCGAGGCAAGCAGCCTGGCAGCCAGGTCGGCGGCGACCAGAGCCGCCACCGCATAGTCGAGCCACAGGAATGAGGCCGACTGCTGGATGATGGGCGTGGCGATGAAGAAGGCAATGATGGCCACGTCGATGATGACCGCAACCAGCTGAAAGCGAAAGGCCGCCGGCGTGCGGCCGTGGTAGAGCTTGCGCAACGTGTCGCGCAGCCGCGCCATTGTGGAACGGTCCTGCAATCCGTCGCTGTCTTTCGTCTTCATGGCAATTGCGGTGACTTGAGCGGCGGATGCCGCCCGGCGGATTGCCACCAGTCCCCGTAAGTGGCGATCACACCAGCTCCACTTCGACCACGCCTGGCACGGCGCGCATCGCCGAGGCGATTTGCGGCGAGACGCGGTAGCCCCCCTGCAGGGCAATCTCCACCTCGCCCTGCGCTTCTTCCTTGATAACGATGATGCTCACCTGACTTTCACCGCGCTGGGTAAGCTGCGACTGAATGATCGAGGCAGGCGCATCGTTTCTGACGAAGATGCGCAGCGCCTTCTGGATGCGGCTGGCCTCGTCCTCAAGCGACTGCACGGTCTGGATGCGCAGGTTGACGCCCTCCGGCCTGTCCTCCGCCGCCACGGTGATAACGACGGAGCGGCCCGGCTCCAGCATGTCGCGATACTGCGCCAGTCCTTCGGAAAACAGCACCGCCTCATACTGGCCGGACGTGTCCGAGAACTGCACCACGCCCATCTTGTTGCCGGTCCGCGTCTTGCGCTCCTGCTTGGTGGTCACGGTGCCGGCGAGGCGCCCTGCGGTGGCACCGCGCTTGACCGCGGCCGAAAACTCCGCCCAGTTCTGCACCCGCATCTTCTGCAGCGCCGCCTTGTACTCGTCCAGCGGATGGGCGGAGAGATAGAAACCGACCACCTGGAATTCGCGGTGCAGGCGGTCGGCGGCGAGCCACGGTTCCGTCACCGGCAGGTTGAGCGCCTGCGACTGCGCCCCGAGGGATGCGCCGAAGATATCGGCTTGACCGGAGACGGCGTTCTGCTGCGCCAGCGATGCCAGCCCCATCATCCGCTCGACGCCAGCCATCATCGCGGCGCGGTCATGGCCGAAACAGTCTAGCGCTCCGGCCATGATCAGGCTTTCGAAGACGCGCTTGCCGACGATTTTCGGATCGACCCTTTCGCAGAAATCGGCCAGGCTCTTGAACGGCTTCTCGCCGCGCATGGCGACGATATGCTCCACCGCCGCGTCGCCGACTCCCTTGAGCGCGGCCATCGAATAGTAGATGCGGTTCTCCCCGACCTCGAAGGAACGAAAGCTTGTCATCACGGACGGTGCCACCACCTCGATGCCGAGGCGCAGCGCATCCTGGCGGAAATCCGCGAGCTTGTCGGTGTTTCCCATGTCGAGCGTCATCGACGCCGCCAGGAACTCGACCGGATAATGCGCCTTGAGATAGGCGGTCTGGTACGAGACGACGGCGTATGCGGCCGCGTGCGATTTGTTGAAACCGTAGTCGGCGAACTTGGCTAGCAGGTCGAAGATGAAGTCGGCCTGCGGCTTGGCCACGCCGCGCTCGACCGCGCCCGAGACGAAGCGCTCACGTTGCTTGTCCATCTCGGCGCGGATCTTCTTGCCCATGGCGCGGCGCAAAAGATCGGCTTCGCCCAGCGAATAGCCGGACAATTCTTGCGCGATCTGCATCACCTGTTCCTGGTAGACGATGACGCCTTGCGTCTCCTTCACCAGATGGTCGATCTTGGGATGGATCGACGCCATCTCCTCCTCGCCGTGCTTCCTGGCGTTGTAGGTCGGGATGTTCTCCATCGGCCCCGGCCGGTACAGCGCCACCAGCGCGATGATGTCCTCGATGCAGTCGGGCCGCATGCCGATCAGCGCCTTGCGCATGCCGGCACTTTCCACCTGGAACACGCCGACCACTTCGCCGCGCGACAGCATGGCGTAGGTCTCGGGGTCGTCGAGCGGTATCGTCGCAAGATCGATGTCGATGCCGCGGCGGCGTATCAGCTTCACCGCCGTCTCCAGCACCGTCAGCGTCTTCAGGCCGAGAAAGTCGAACTTCACCAGCCCGGCCTGCTCGACATATTTCATGTTGAACTGGGTGACCGGCATGTCCGAACGAGGATCGCGGTACATCGGCACCAGCTCCGACAGCGGCCGGTCGCCGATGACGATGCCGGCGGCGTGCGTCGACGCATGGCGATAAAGCCCTTCCAGCTTCTGTGCCATGTCGAGCAGCGTCTGGACGATCGGCTCCTTTTCGGCCTCCTCGGCAAAACGCGGCTCGTTGGCGATGGCGTCCGCCAGTTTTACCGGATTGGCCGGGTTCTGCGGCACCATCTTGGACAGCTTGTCGACCTGGCCGTAAGGCATTTGCAGCACGCGACCGACGTCGCGCAGCACGGCGCGGGCTTGCAGCGTTCCAAAGGTGATGATCTGGCCGACCTGGTCGCGTCCATATTTCTGCTGGACATAGCGGATCACCTCTTCGCGGCGGTCCTGGCAGAAGTCGATGTCGAAATCGGGCATCGACACGCGGTCCGGATTGAGGAAGCGCTCGAACAGCAGCGAGAAACGCAGCGGATCGATGTCGGTGATGGTGGTGGAATAGGCGACCAGCGAGCCCGCACCCGAGCCGCGCCCCGGCCCGACTGGAATGCCTTGCGACTTGGCCCATTTGATGAAGTCGGCAACGATCAGGAAGTAGCCTGGGAATTTCATCTTCTCGATGATGCCGAGCTCGAACTCGAGCCTCTCGCGGTATTGCTCGACCGTATAGCCCGGCGTCGGTCCGTGCGCGGCAAGCCGGGCCTCCAGCCCTTCACGCGCCTGGCGGGCAAGTTCGGCGGCCTCGGCCTTCTCGGCTGCGTCCTTGTCCGACGCGTCGCCGCCGGTAAAGCGCGGCAGGATCGGGCTGCGGGTTTTCGGATAGTAGGAGCAGCGCAACGCGATCTCGACCGTGTTGTCGATCGCTTCCGGCAGATCGGCGAACAACGCTGCCATCTCAGCCTGGCTACGCAGGAAGTTATCCGGTGAAAGCCGGCGGCGATTGTCCACGGCGACGACCGAGCCCTCCGCTATGGCGATCAGCGCATCATGCGCGTCATAATCGTCGCGCGAGGAGAAGAACGCCTCGTTGGTGGCGACGAGCGGTAATTCGTGGGCATAGGCGAGATCGATCGTGGAATGTTCTATCAGCCGGTCGTAACCGGAAACTCGTTCCAGTTCGACATAGAGCCGATCGCCGAACAGGGCTTTCAGGGTCGACAGCCGGGTCTCCGCGAGATCGCGTCGATCCTCCTTCAGAGCCGCGCCGATAGGGCCGCGGGGACCGCCGCTGAGGCAGATCAGCCCGTCTGCCTGGCCCTCCAGCATCTCGCTGGTCAGATGCACCGCCTCGCCGGGCGGCGTCTCCAGATAGACGCGGCTCACCAGCCTGACCAGATTGGAATAGCCGGCCTCGGTCGCCGCGATAAGCACGACTGGCCGCATCTCGGGCCCCTGCCGCCGGCGGTCGCGCTGGCCGTCGACGTTCTCGCCGGAAAAGGCGAGCGCGATCTGGCAGCCGATGATCGGCTGGATGCCGTCCTTCACCGCCTTCTGCGCGAATTCGAGCGCGCCGAACAGATTGTTGGTGTCGGTGACCGCGATTGCCGGACACTCGTCCTTGACCGCATGGCCGACGATCTTGCCGAGTTGGAGCGCGCCTTCCAGCAGCGAATAGGCCGAGTGGACGCGAAGATGCACGAAAGGACGCGCCGGCGCTTCTGGCGCCGCCCCCTTCACTGCCGCTTCGCGCAGCAAGGGGTCGCGTGGAAGTCTGTCATCCGCCATGGTTTTTCGCGTTTCCCGAAGGACTTGAGTCGATCTCGATGTATTGTCCGGCACCGGGCGATGCCAGTCCAGCACAAACGAACATCGGCCACAGGCTTCCGCCCGCCCTCGCTTCAGGCGAATTCCATGATCACCGCGTCGACGGCCAGGCTGTCGCCCGGCTTGACGTTGAGTTTCGCCACCACGAGATCGCGCTCGGCGCGCAGCACGTTCTCCATCTTCATCGCCTCGACGACGGCCAGAGTCTCGCCGGCCTTGACCTCCTGGCCTTCGGCGACGGCGATCGAGACGACGAGGCCGGGCATGGGACATAGCAGCAGGTTGGACGTGTCGGGCTCCAGCTTTTCCGGCATCAGCCTTTCCAGCACGGCAATGCGCGGCAGCATGGCGCGCGCTGTCACCGAAAGCCCTTTCCAGGCGATGCGAAGGCCGTTTGGCGCAGGGCGCAGTTGCGCCACCATTTCGTGCCCGCCGACGCTGCCGCGCCAGACGAGTTCGCCCGGCCGCCAGGCCGACGAAACCGTCAGCGGCTTGCCGCCCTCGATGGACAAGTCGACTTCCATCGGAATGGAGATTATGCCCTCCAGGATGGACGCGGACAGATAGTCCTTGCCAATCTTCACCACCCAGTCGCGCTTGAGTGCTCCCGAATGCGGCGCCAAGCGCCCGCCCAGCCGGTCGAGTCGGTCGCGGCGCAGCAATTCGACCACGGTGGCGACCGCCGCCAACCCGGCCTTGTCGTCATGGTCGGGCAGGATCGGCGCAAAGCCGTCGGGATATTCCTCTGCGATGAATCCGGTCGAAATCCGCCCTTCCCGCCAGCGCGGATGCTGCATGAGCGCCGCCAGAAAAGGGATGTTGTGCTCGATGCCGTCGACGACAAAACTGTCCAACGCTTCGGACATCGCGTCGATTGCCTCCAGCCGGGTCGGCGCCCAGGTGCACAGCTTGGCAATCATCGGGTCGTAGAACATCGAAATCTCCGATCCCTCGGTGACGCCGGTGTCGTTGCGGATGACGACGTCGCCGACTTGCCCTTCCTGTGGCGGTCGATAGCGCGTCAGGCGGCCGATCGACGGCAGGAAGTTGCGATACGGATCCTCGGCATAGAGCCGGCTCTCCACCGCCCAGCCATTCAGTTTCACGTCGCTTTGCTTCAAGGCGAGCTTCTCGCCGGCTGCCACACGGATCATCTGCTCGACCAGATCGACACCGGTGACAAGCTCCGTCACCGGATGCTCGACCTGCAATCGTGTATTCATTTCAAGGAAATAGAAGTTTTTCTCAGCGTCGACGATGAATTCCACCGTGCCGGCGCTCTGGTAGTCGACGGCCCTGGCCAGCGCCACCGACTGCTCGCCCATGGCCTTGCGCGTCCTGGCATCGAGGAAAGGCGATGGCGCCTCCTCGGCCACCTTCTGGTTGCGGCGCTGGATCGAGCATTCGCGCTCGCCGAGATAGAGCGCGTTGCCATGCGCGTCGGCCAGCACCTGGATCTCGATGTGGCGTGGATCGACGATAAACTTCTCGATGAAGACGCGGTCGTCGCCGAACGAGCTCTTGGCCTCCGAGCGCGCCCGGTCGAAGCCGTCGCGCACCTCGGCCCGGTTCCAGGCGATGCGCATGCCCTTGCCGCCGCCACCGGCCGAGGCCTTGATCATCACGGGATAGCCGATCTCTCCGGCGATCTTCTCCGCGTGGTCGGCGTTCTCGATGACGCCGAGCCAGCCGGGAACCGTCGAAACATTGGCGGCGTTGGCGAATTTCTTCGATTCGATTTTGTCGCCCATGGCCTTGATGGCCTTCGGCTTCGGCCCGATGAAGACGATGCCCTCCTTCTCCAGCGCCTCGCAGAAGGATGCGCGCTCGGACAGGAAGCCATAGCCGGGATGCACGGCCTGAGCGCCGGTCGCCTTGCACGCCGCGATGATTTTCTCGGGCACGAGATAGCTCTGCGCGGCTGGCGACGGTCCGATATGCACCGCCTCGTCGGCCATCTCGACATGCACGGCATCGCGATCGGCGTCGGAATAGACGGCGACCGTGGCGATGCCCATCCTGCGCGCGGTCTTGATGACGCGGCAGGCGATCTCGCCACGGTTGGCGATCAGGATTTTGGTGAACATGCGGGCAAATTCCCCTCCGGCGGACGGTCCAGTTCTATGGATTATGTCGCCATGTCTCAAGTACCGTGTGCGTGGCGCGAACGCCTGCGGTCAAGGGTATGCTACCTGCGTCAAGAAAGCCGATATTTCGTCTCATCTGGCGGTTGATGAGCAGGCCAAAACCTGAAAGCCTGAGCGCAAAATTGCGATGGAGGATTGCCAGATGAAAACCCGCGCCGCTGTTGCCGTTGCTGCCGGAAAGCCGCTTGAGATCATGGAGGTCGACCTCGACGGCCCGCGCGAGGGCGAGGTGCTGGTCGAGATCAAGGCGACCGGCATCTGCCACACCGACGAGTTCACGCTGTCGGGTGCCGATCCCGAGGGCCTGTTTCCCGCCATTCTCGGCCATGAGGGCGCCGGCGTGGTGGTCGATGTCGGCAAGGGCGTCACCTCGGTCAAAAAGGGCGACCA
>NZ_VFUS01000012.1:0-148524 GCF_006441005.1 Mesorhizobium sp. B2-5-3 | reverse complement strand
AGGATGATGAGGGTAAGGTAGGCAAGCGAGAAGCCGAGCGTCAATCCGAAACCCGGAATGACGCTCGGCTGTCGAAATCGCCAACCCGCCCGAGCGGGTGCTGTGATGGCCACTGCTGTCATGGAGTTCCGGATCGCCCCACTCTTCAAGCCAGATTGCCCTTCGCTATGACTTCAAGAGCCTTGGGCGTGCAAGTTCGTTGAAAGATACGGCGCCTACTTCCATTCGCCCAAAGGCGTGTGGATTTTCTTCCTTCGCCGTCATTCGGGCTTTCTCCAGCTCTTCTGACTACTCCTTACTGCGCAGGTCTCCAGGTCTGGTTGGATGAGCACCATCACCGAAATGATAGGGTACGCGCATTCTTCAATCGTCGAAAAATTAAGCCAGAAGCTTGCATGTCGCGACCAGCGTTGGGTCCCGAGCATCCACCGCGCGCATACCGCCCGGCAGACGGCGTTCGGCGGATCGGACGGCAGAATTTGCAGACGTCGTCGTGTGGACCAGGCGACGCCGACAATGACGAAAGCGAAGCTATGGCAGCAAGTAGTAGCGAACACAATCGCGCGCGGATCAGCCGACAGTCGGAAGTGGGACCCTTGCTCAAAAGAATAGGTTGGCCACGCCACTAAGATATCTCACGCGTTCCCGTGATGGCCTTCTACGCAATACAAAACCAACGCATCATGGAGCGCATGAATCAGATTAGAAATCCGCCTGGGGAGGAGGATATGAAAAACATCTCAAATGACCTGATGGAAATTGCCGGCCGAATTCGCCCTGCGCGGGAAGCCTTCGCGGAGGCGGACAGGAGGAGGGTCGAATCCGCTTTGGAGGCAGGACGACTTCTTTGCCAGGCCAAGGACGACTGCCTGCACCAGCAATGGATGGCTTTCCTGAGATGGGCCGATATGGATGAACAAGAGGCTCGAAAGCTGATGCAGCTTGCCCGCGCGGGACTGACATCGTGCGTCGTTTCGGAAATCGGCGGCATCGATGCGGCACTGGCCTATCTTGTGGAGGCAAGATTGCCCGAGCCGGAAGAGTGCCTGACCGTGGGCCGCGTAGGCTGGCCGGAAAAGAACACGCCCTTCGCGATTATCAAACCCAATGCCGCGCATCCCGGCTATTACGATATCGCCATTGCCGACATGTGGGCCAATCCAGCAACGGTTTTCTCATCGAGAAAGCCGCTTCGGGGGGAAAGCATGAGGCAAGCCGACGGGTCGTTCTTCAACAGCCTCTGGCATATTGTCGATCGTGAATTGGATGTCCCGCATTCGCAGCGCGAGTTCCAGATGATGCCGGCGGATCTGTTCTCGCGAGATGGTGCCTTCCTCTTCGCCAAGCCTATCTCCGCGGCTGACAGTGCGACGGAAAGCGAGGCCCACAGCTACATTCTTTGAATGTTCGCCGGCAAACGCGACCGCGCAGCCCCGCAACAATTCCATTGCATGGACCGGAAAATCGCCCTGCCGGCCTCGGCGTGCTCTGCCTAGCGTTGTTCGTCACGGCAGAACACTCCAGCGCGCAGTCTCACCCGGACGAAGATCTATCATGCTCAGGCGAGGCTGTTCGAGGGCAATTTCCTGACTCGGCTCCCGGACGGCAAGTTGAAGCGAGAACCGAACTACCTCTAAGAGCATGGCAAAAAGACCAAACGGCCGCCGACCGGAATTTTGACGGAAAATGAACTCAAGCAATCGACGCGCCAATGAAGCGCCGTCAGCCGGCTTGCAGCCGAGCGTGGCTGCGCGCCGGATCATCTCGTCTCGTCCATTTGCAATGGCCATCAGCACTTAGCGTTGTCAAACCGCGCCAGACGACCGTCCGGGCCCATACCAGGTCTCGGAAGTGGTAATGTCTTATCCGATTGCGCACTCCATTTTCTTGGCCGCTGCTGGCTTAATCGCGTCAGTTGTCATCATCAGAGTGGCGGTTACATGCGCATCGCGATTGTTGGTTCGGGTTACGTGGGTCTTGTATCGGGCGCTTGCCTGGCTGATTTCGGCCATCAAGTCGTCTGCGTCGATAAGGCGGAGGCCAAGATTGCCGATCTCCAGGCCGGAAGAATGCCGATCTATGAGCCAGGTCTCGACGACCTCGTCGACAAGAATTCCGCGAGCGGCCAGCTCACCTTCACCAGCATGCTTACAGCGGCAGTCGCCGATGCGGACGTGGTGTTCATTGCCGTCGGGACGCCTTCGAGGCGAGGCGACGGCCATGCCGATCTGTCCTATGTCTACGAAGCGGCCCGGGAAATCGCGGCCGCTGTTCACGGGTTCACCGTGGTGGCAATCAAATCCACGGTGCCGGTGGGCACGGGGGATGAGGTCGAACGGATCATTCGCCAATGCAATCCCCTGGCCGATGTGGCCGTCGTCTCCAACCCGGAATTCCTGCGCGAAGGAGCCGCGATCGACGACTTCAAACGACCAGACCGGATCGTTATCGGCCTCCCGTCGGACGAGCGTGGCCGGGAGGTGATGGCGGAGGTGTATCGGCCGCTCTATCTCAACCAGGCACCCATCCTGTTTACCGGCCGCCGCACGTCCGAGCTGATCAAATATGCGGCCAACGCCTTCCTGGCGCTCAAGATCACGTTCATCAACGAGATCGCGGATCTCTGCGAGAGCGTGGGCGCGAACGTGCGCGAGGTAGCGCGGGGCATCGGGCTCGACAATCGCATCGGCTCAAAGTTCCTGCACGCCGGCCCGGGCTATGGAGGATCCTGTTTTCCAAAAGACACGCTGGCTTTGGTCAAGACGGCGCAGGACAGCGGCGCGCCATTGCGCCTGATCGAAACGACGGTTGCCGTGAACGACCAGCGAAAACGCACCATGGCGCGCAAGATCGTATTTGCCTGCGGCGGAGATGTCCGCGCAAAGACAGTGGCCTTGCTGGGTCTTACCTTCAAACCCAACACCGATGACATCCGTGAAGCGCCTTCCCTCTCGATCATCCAGGCCTTGATCGATTTTGGAGCACATGTCCGAGTGTATGACCCCGAAGGCATGGAACAGGCGAAAATCGTGCTCGGCACAAGCGTAAGCTATGCCGAAGGCGCCTATGAATGCGCCGAGGGCGCCGACGCGCTGGTCATCGTGACCGAGTGGAATCAGTTCCGCGCCCTGGATTTTGAACGACTGTCCCGCACGATGTCGAAACGGGTGGTGGTCGACCTGCGCAACATTTACCGGCGGGAAGACATCTCCAAGCACGGCTTCGAGTACGTGAATATCGGTGAGGGAGCGGTCGGAGACAAGGCAGTTTTCGCCGCGGCCGCGGAATGAGGTATCTGGTCACCGGCACCGCAGGATTCATCGGTTTTCACCTGGCGCGCCGGCTGCTCGACGACGGTCATCGCGTCACCGGCTTCGACGGCATGACGCCATACTATGACATCGTCCTGAAGCAGTCCCGACACGCCCTGCTTGAAAGATACGACGCCTTTCGCGCCCATATCGGCCAACTGGAAGACCTGGATGCCCTTCGCCGCGCCGCGGACTCCGCCCGGCCCGATGTGATCGTGCATCTGGCCGCGCAGGCCGGTGTCCGCTACTCAATCGACAATCCGCGAAGTTACACGGACAGCAATCTCGTCGGCTCGTTCAACGTCCTTGAGCTTGCGCGTGATCTCAAGCCCCGGCATTTGCTCCTTGCGTCCACGAGCTCGGCCTATGGAGCGAACGACAAGATGCCATTCGTCGAAACCGACAAGGCTGATTGGCCGTTAACCTTCTATGCGGCCACGAAGAAGGCGATGGAGGCGATGGCGCACTCCTATTCACATATCTTCGGAACGCCGACCACATGTTTCCGCTTCTTCACCGTATACGGCCCCTGGGGCCGGCCCGACATGGCGCTCTTCAAATTTGTCGACGCGATCGAGAACGGCCGTCCGATCGAAGTGTATGGCGAAGGCCTGATGAAGCGCGATTTCACTTATATCGATGATCTCGTCGAAGCCATCGTCCGACTCGTCGAATGCACGCCTGCGACAGGTCGCGCGGCGTCCGCTCCCGGCGTCGTCGACACGCTGTCACCCGTCGCGCCGTGGCGTGTCGTCAACATAGGCGGCGGCGAGCCTGTCGGGCTGCTGCCTTTCATCAAGACGATCGAGAACTGCCTGGGCAAACGCGCCATCCGCAAGATGTTGCCGATGCAGGCTGGCGACATGCGGGCAACCTATGCCGACCCCCGCCTGCTGGAGACCCTTACGGGCTTTCGCCCTTGCACCAGCGTCGAGGACGGGGTGACCGCCTTCGTACGCTGGTATCTGGAAGAACGGCCGTCGCGGCCGACAATCGCCGCCTGAAGCGCGCAGACCTGTGCTCCGTGCACGCGCCTAGGTCCTTGGCGCGACACAGGTTGGTCATGCCGAGGCCAGCTTGGCATGTATCCTGGGCCTTTCGCCATGCCAGGATGTCACCTCAATGGCGGCTCCGTCTCCACAAAGCACTGTAAAGCCGCTGTCGGTATGAGTTTGGACCTGGCCGGTCAGCCCGATATGGCGCCCAGGCGGGGCAAACATGCGCGCCTTGTCGATCACGATCTTGGCACCGGCAGTGAAAGTGAAGGCGCCCGGATAGGGATCGCCGATGGCGCGGACGAAACGAAGGACATTCTCGGCAGCATCGCTCCAGTCGATTATTCCGTCATCGGCCGTGCGCTTTGCGCAATAGCTGGCAAGGGATTCGTCCTGCGCGACGCCCACGGCCTTGTCACGACTTATCGCCGAAACGACAAGCGGCGTCATCTCGAACAGTGCCTGCTTGTGCTTGTCGTAAAGCGAGCGCGCGGTCTCGTCCGGTGCCACGGCAAAAAGCTTCTGGAGGACGATAGGGCCACTGTCGACACCCTCGTCGAGCCGGAAGAAAGTCGAGCCCGTCTCCTTTTCATTCGCAATGATCGTCCAGGGGATCACCGCCCTGCCCCGAAAACGCGGTAACGGCGCCGGGTGAAAGCCGATCGAGCCATATCGGGCGACCGAGCGAAATTCGCCGCGGCAGATTTGCGACCAGCCGACCACCATCGTCAAATCGGGCCGCTCGGCTTCGAGCCTGTCGATCGTGTCGGGCGCATTGATGTCCTTGGTCAGGTGGACCGCGGCCCCGGCCAGACGTGCCGGCCCCGCCAGATCGACGAAATCGGAATGGCGTTTGGAAGCTTCGCCCGCAAGGGTGACAAGCAGCGAAGGCGTCATGCCAGCTTCGACAAGGGCATCGAATGCGACCCGAGATCCCTCCACCGCACCGACAAAGGCTATGCGCATGAATTCAAGGCTCCAACTCACCGGCGTGAGCGATAGATGGACACAGATCTCTTCTATTGTCTGCTTCGTTTCTGCGCCCAAGTCCTCCTTTAGAGGTAAACGGCAGCCGGCGATGCATCCCTATGTGCAACTCGTCCCTTCAAAGAAAGCTGGGTATTTAGGGGTTGCGACAGCGGGATTGGAATACGCGATGGACAGCTTCGCCGGCTTGGCATTTCTGGATCGCAGCGCCATTACAGTCGGGAAGGGCGGATCTGATCTGCTACGCATGGCGATCCTGCTTTCTGGACGCCGACGCATTTGTGCTTTCGTCCCGCTACGAAGATTGCGCGGTACCACTCAAGGCCATGGCCGGCAGCCCGCCCATCGCGTCCTTCGACTGCGACGTCATACATGCTGCGCTACGATCCCCAAGGACTGAAGACCTGTCACCATGCTGACGACCACCCGTCTGACATTGCATAAGATCGACGCCCGGATCAGGATGACCTGGGCTGCGTCGGGCGCAGACGCGTTTCTTGTCTCCTATCCCGAATCCGGAGCAACCCAGCTTAGACATATCCTTTCGGAATACTTTCGTCGCCACGCCAACGGCGAAAATGTCCATCTTTCGCCAATGTTCGAGGTTCTTCCGGATTTCGATCTCGATCCGACGAGGGGCATCCCGGCTTTTCGTTACACAGATGAGCGCCATCGTGTGCCGCTCGTCCTGGTTTCGCACCTCACCTATAGACGCTCGCTTTTTCTCAACCGACCCATCATCTTCATGACTCGAGATCCGCGCGACGTAATCGTGTCAGCTTATTTCGATGCCACACGTCACAAACGCTGCTTCGAAGGCACCATGGACGCGTTCATTGCCGATCGCGAACAAGGCCTGCCGGCTCTGATAGTATATCTGAATGATTGGGGTAGAGGTCTAAAGCATCACGTAAGTGCAGTATTGGGCTATGGGGAACTGACGGAAGACCCTATGGGTGCCTGCACGCGTATCCTGAGATTTCTCGGCCACACACCGTCCGTGCGCGCGCTTCAGGATTCTATCGACGCCTCGCGTTTCGATGTAATGCGTGAGCATGAGATGGCGGGCGGCCTAGCGGCCCACGATGGCGAAAGCCAGCATGCGCGTCCCGGCAAGGTCGGCGGCTTTTCCGATCATCTTAGTGATGCGCAAGCCGAACTCATTGAGCAGACCTGCATCGACTGGCTAACTCCAGCCGCGATCGAACTGCTTGCCCGTGGCGGAACGCGGCTCGCATGCGGCTGGTATGAACTTCGCCGCCAATTCATGGATGAACACGGCCAAGGCGAGACGATCAAGAGAGATCTTCCTGTCGTCGAATCCCTTTCCACCAATCCATGCAGCAACTTGGCGGAGATCGCCGAGAAGTATGGAAATAATCCATCGACGTCCTGACGTTAAGAGGGGAGTAAATGCGACTTGCGATTGTGCAGGCGGGCCTGGGTGCAGGAGGGACGGAGCGCGTCGTCAGTCTGCTTGCCGCAGATCGATGCAGGCGCGGAGATGAAGTCCATCTATTTGCTTTCGTGGGAGAGCAAGACAAGAGCTATTTTGCCCTGCACCCGAAGGTCACCGTCCACAGACTTGTAGAGGATGGAGCTTCGCGGCTTTCGAAACTCGGATTTGTCCGCAGCTTGCGGCGCGTGGTCGTGTTGCGCGCGGAATTCAAGCAGCTTCAGCCCACTCTGATCGTTTCATTTCTAACAAAGATTAATATTCTTTGCCTGCTGGCGGCGAGAAATCTTGGCATCCGGGTTATTATCTCGGAAAGAAACAATCCCAAAGCGCAGAAAAAACACGCCGCTTGGCGGCTCGTTTCTGGCATTATACTCCGGCAGGCGGATCGGCTCGTCATGCAGACTGATGCGATTGTCAAGACGCTTCCGGATACGCTCAGAAAAAAAGCCCACGTTATCGGAAATCCTTGCGAGGTCATCGGAAATCCGTGCGAGGCGACCGATGCCTACAAAGACCATGGCAATGAGATGTTTCGCCTGGTCGCCGTCGGACGCCTGGTGGAACAGAAAGGCTTCGACACGCTGATAAAGGCGTTTGCTAAAGTCGCCAGCGAATTTCCGGCATGGGCGTTGACAATCTTCGGCGAGGGACCTGATCGGGTTCTTCTTCAACGTCAGATCGATGCGTTGGATTTGGAGGACAGGGTAAAGCTTGCCGGCATTACCGAGCGTCCGGGCGAATGGGCGCGCGACGCCTCCCTCTTTGTCCTGCCGTCACGCTACGAAGGCTTTCCCAACGTGCTGATCGAGGCGATGGCGGCAGGCCTGCCCGTCGTCGCAACGGACTGCGATTTCGGTCCATCCGAAATCATCGAACCAGGCGTTTCGGGTCTGCTGGTACCAGTCGACGATGTTGCCGAGTTGGCATCCGCGATGGCATGCCTGATGCGAAACAATGCTCTTCGCCACAAAATGGGTAGATCGGCCCGGAAAACGATCGATCGGTTCTCAATGCAGCAGATTGCGGAAAAATGGGACTCCGCTTTGACGAAATTCTGAAAATGAAGGCAATCGATCACGAACTCAGTTATTCAGGTTCGCGATCTACGAATGAAAAATATCCAATGCCGGACAAGAACACCTCGAGCGTTTTCAAATCTGGCGCACATATCCTGATGTTCATCCGGAGAATGATCTTTGATAGGCGCACTTTACAGCCAATGTAACTAAAAGCGGCGACCTGTCGCGCGAAGGCAATGCCCGCACATCGTCCCTGATTGGGATCGGTCTCAAGACACAAGGCTACATGTAGACTTTCGAGATTGTGTCCCGTGGCGTGGCCTGGCTTTTGACCACTACGAAGCCTTGCGGTTGGCCAGAGGACGTATCAGCGAGCCGCGGCAGGCATGCTGATGAAAGGAGCATCGCTCATGAAACGCACGTTCGACCTGCTCGGTGCCGCCTGCCTTCTGCTGCTGATGTCGCCCTTCATCGCGGTGCTTTCAATAGCAGTCGCGCTGCTTCTTGGGCGGCCTGTTTTTTTCCGCCAGGAACGTCCCGGCCTGCACGGGAAACCATTCAAGATAATCAAGTTCAGAACGATGACCGATCGTCGGGATCGTCATGGCCGGCTGCTTCCCGATGCTGACAGGCTGACTGGCTTTGGCAGCTTTCTGCGCGCAAGCAGCCTTGATGAGCTGCCCGAATTGATCAATGTATTGCGGGGTGAGATGAGCCTCGTCGGGCCTCGTCCCCTCTTGATGGAGTATCTCCCCCGCTATAGCCCTGAGCAGGCGCGTCGTCACCAAGTCATTCCCGGCATCACAGGTTTGGCGCAGGTGAACGGCCGCAACGCACTTGATTGGGAGAACCGCTTCGTCCTGGACGTCTGGTATGTCGATCACCGGACCTTCGCACTTGACCTAAAAATTCTCTGCCTGACCTTTTACAAGATCTTCACCCGAGAGGGGATCAGCGCCGCGGGACACGCCACCATGCCCGAGTTCATGGGCTCGCAGGTTTTGCAGTCGGGCGGGCCGTTGAGGACGTCTGGATCGCGCCTGCCACGGTTGGCCGCAAGGGTTGCAGCCATCGGTATTCTGCTAGAACTTGGGACTGCCGCTTTCGTTTTTGTTGTCGATCCATATGGGATCAACCATCATCTGGAGATTCCTGATTTCAATGCCGAAAAGACACATCGCCTTTCGATCGGTACGACAGCCGAGCGCTCACTACGTCTATGGCTCACCGACTACGACACTTTGATCCTCGGCGGCTCGCGGGCGCGCGTCGGGCTTGATCCCGCCGGACCGAGCCTAGCTAGGCTGAAGGCCTACAATGCCGCGGTTCCGCATGCGAGCATGGTCGAACTCTATGACATTGGCATGTTCGCCCTGGCTCACGGCGCACCCCGCCGGATGATCGTCAATCTCGATTTCTCCATGTTTGAGGCGGACCGAACGGAAACCCAAGATTTTCCGGAGTCCGGCTTTGCCGGAGTTCCAATGCCTATCGTTTATGCGCGGTCCCTGTTCTCCCCCGAAAGCTTTATCGACGCTTTGCGGACGGTGCACGCCAACAGCATTGGATTTCGGGAGACCGACAAGGAAGACGGTTTTCACCAGATCATGTTGGCACATAATTACAGCTACAGACAGGTGTCCGACCAGAGGCTGAATCGGTTGATGGCGGAGTTTTCGTCTCCCGGCAGCTTCGATTATGACATCACCAGAATCGGCCTGTTGCATGACCTGCTGGATCGTCTCACCGCCGCTGGAGTAGACGTCACGCTCTTCATTTCGCCGATACATGCTCGTCAGATGGAAGCACTCAGGGCCATGGGGCTACTCCCGGTTTACGACCGCTGGCGTGTGGATCTGACGTATACCGTAAGTCAGGTCAACGCATCCAAGACAGCCACGTCTGAAGTGAAACTGTGGGATTTTAGCGGCTATAACTCCGTTACAATGGAAGACATTCCGGATCCGGGCGATCGTCATCAGACGATGCGGTGGTACTGGAGCTCTGCGCGTTACACTCCGGCCTTGGGAGAGTTGATGCTGGATCGCATGCTCGGCCAAGCCTATTCGGGCCCGTCGGATTTCGGCATATCTCTTACCGGATCCAACCTTAGATCAATCCTCGACCAACAGCGAAAGAGGCGCACCATATATGTCGTGCTTCATCCCGAGGAGATTAATAGGATATGGAGCCGTTTGCTTTTATTTAAATTTACAAAGCCAAATATCTAGGCAATTTTCTCTTTATTAGTTCGGTATGTCTTATAGTTCTACTTTTTTGTTCCGCATATATTTAGCGATAAAACGGCCATGAAGCTGCTACCGCTAATGGGGTAGGCCATCGGTCGTAGCGGCGATCAGGTCCTAGCTTATTGGGGTTGCGACAGGACCAAACTTGGTCGTGGCGGCTTTCTGGTTTCTGCCGATGATGGATGCATCGGCAGAAACAATCCCGGAGAACGACCAAGGGACGCGTACTGCCGATCAAGAATGAGCGGGGCGACTTTGGCTACGGTTGCGATGATCGGAAGACTGGCTCGACGGGTGCTGCAAGCTGCCAGGCGCAAGAGTGCGGGCCGCACGCGCCTGGCCAATATCGCACACCTTCTGACCGGCAATTTTCTTGGCTCATTGCTGGCGCTTGTAGCCTTTACGCTTTCAGCACGAGCGCTTGGCGTGACGAACTATGGTGAGCTTGCATTGATCATCGCGTTCACAAGGGTCGTCGAGCGCGTTGTCAGCTTCCAGTCGTGGCAGCCAATTATCAAATACGCAGCCGGCATGAACGCATCCGAGGGCCACGAGAATTTGCGCGTCCTCATGAAGTTCGGCCTGCTTATCGATGTCGGCGCCGCTGTCAGCGCCTGGGTCGTCGCCATTGGCGCGGCCCTTCTCATTGCGCCGGTTTTCGGTTGGTCGACGCAAATCGTGCATCTTCTTGTTCTCTACTCCAGCGTTCTGCTATTTCAGATTTCCGGCGTCCCCGTGGCTGTCCAACGCATGGCCGGCAACTTTCGCCTCCTCGCCTATGGGCAGCTGCTCAACGCTGTTCTGCGCGTATTGCTGTGTCTGCTCGGCGTGCTGCTCAACGGCGATCTCGCTTACTTCACGGCGGTTTGGGCCGGAACGCAGATCCTCGGCTCCCTGGCGCTCCTGACGCTGACCATGCGCGCGCTACACAGGCAGGGTGTCCACAATGTCCTGGGCGCGCCTTTGGCCGGCATCACACGCCGCTTCCCTGGCATCTGGAATTTCGCGTGGTCGTCGAACATCTCACTCACCTTGCGCGCGAGCGCGCAAGAACTCGATACGCTGCTGGTGGGATGGCTAGCCGACCCGGCCTCGGCTGGCTTGTACCAGATCGCCAAGCGTATAGGCCGCGTCGGCCAGCAAGTAGGCCCGCAGGTGCAAAACGTTCTCTATCCCGATGTCGCCCGCCTTTGGGCAAAAGGCAGCATCGAGGAATTCAAGCGGGTGATCTTTCAGACCGAAGCCATGCTGCTCTGCTTTGGCGTCATTTGCGTCCTGGTCGTGGCGGTGCTCATCCGGCCGCTGCTCGCCTGGACCGCGGGACCGGAGTTCATAGGCGCAGCCAGCCTCGTCATCGTGCAGATGGTGGCGGTCACGTTCGTGCTTTCGGGCTCAGCCGCCCGCTCGGCGCTGCTTGCCATGGGCCGGCAACGTGAGGTGTTGCGCATTGTTGTCGTTGCCACAGCCGCCTTCCACGTGACGGCCCTCCTGCTCATCCCGCGGATCGGCGCGATGGGGGGCAATATTGCCCATATCGTCCTGGGCATTCTGTGGGCCTTCGGCCTGGCGCTTTCGTTGCGACAGGCGCTCAAGACCGCCCATCATCCCGACCGGCAAACCCCGCCGGCGGACGCTCTCAACCAAGCAAGTCTTGCCCCTTCAAAGGCGATCTAGATGTCTCTTGCACCTCAAGCTCTTGCGCCTCAAGCCCAGGCACCTCAAGCCCTGGTCACTTTGCCTGCAGCGCAGCGGCGCTCGCCTTCCTCTCCTTCGTGGCTCACACATCTGCAACGACTCGAGGCTGAATCAATCCATATCATTCGCGAGGTCGTCGCCGAACTGCGCAACCCGGTGATGTTGTATTCGGTGGGCAAGGACTCGGCCGTAATGCTCCATCTCGCGATGAAGGCCTTCTATCCGTCGCAACTGCCGTTCCCCCTTCTCCACATCGACACGACGTGGAAATTCAAAGAAATGATCCGTTTCCGCGACGAGACTGTCGCGCGGCTTGGCCTGAAGCTGCTGGTGCGTCGCAACGAGGCCGGCCTGGCCGAAGGGATCACGCCATTTACACATGGCTCGTCGACCTACACGCAGATCATGAAGACGGAGGCGCTGAAATCGGCACTGACCTCGCTCGGCTTCGACGCCGCTTTCGGCGGCGCGCGGCGCGACGAGGAAAAGAGCCGCGCGAAAGAACGGGTGTTTTCGCTGCGCAGCGATAGCCATGGCTGGGATCCAAAGAACCAGCGCCCGGAACTATGGAACCTCTACAACGGCCGGCTGAAACCAGGGGAGTCCGTCCGGGTCTTTCCTCTCTCGAACTGGACCGAAACCGACATATGGCAGTACATCATGAGGGAGAACATCCCCATCGTCTCGCTGTATTTCGCGGCCAAACGCCCCGTGGTGGAGCGCGACGGACAGTTGATCATGGTGGACGACGATCGTCTGCCGCTCCGCCCAGGCGAATCCCCCGAAATGCGCTCGGTACGCTTCCGCACGCTTGGCTGCTATCCCCTCACCGCGGCCACTGAAAGCACTGCCGCGTCTGTTCCCGAAGTGCTCCAGGAAATGCTTGTCGTGAGGACCTCCGAGCGATCAGGTCGGCTGATCGACCATGACGAGGCAACCTCGATGGAAAAGAAAAAGCGCGAGGGGTACTTCTGATGCTGGGTTTTGCTCAAACCGCGGAACTCGAATCTTCTTCGATAGACGAGATCACTTCGCAATATCTTGCTGTCCACGAGAAGAAGAGCCTGCTGCGATTTTTGACATGCGGCAGCGTGGACGACGGCAAGTCGACGCTGATCGGCAGGCTGCTCTACGACACGAAGCTGCTGATGGAAGACCAGCTTGCCACACTTACCCGCGATTCCCAACGCCACGGCACAACCGGCGGCGATCTCGACTTCGCCCTTCTGGTCGACGGTCTGGCCAGCGAGCGCGAACAGGGCATTACGATCGACGTGGCCTATCGTTTCTTCGCCACGGAACGGCGCAAATTCATAGTCGCCGACACGCCCGGCCATGAGCAATACACCCGCAACATGGCTACTGGCGCATCCAATGCCGACCTGGCGATCATTCTTGTCGATGCGCGGCAGGGCATTCTGACCCAGACACGCCGACATTCCTTCATCGTTTCGCTGCTCGGAATCCGGCATGTCGTCCTTGCGGTCAACAAAATCGACCTGGTCGATTATTCGCAAACGGTATTCGACGAGATCGAGGCGACCTATCGAAGCTTCGCGGAACCGCTTGGCTTCGCGTCTCTGGATGCCATCCCGCTGTCGGCGCGTTATGGCGACAATGTTCTTTCGAAAGGCGAGAACCTGCCCTGGTATCGGGGCCCGACGCTCATCGAGCATCTGGAAACCGTCGAGGTGGAACGAGACCGCCGTAGCGCGCCTTTCCGGATGCCGGTGCAATGGGTCAATCGCCCGAACCTCGACTTTCGCGGGTTTGCCGGCACCATCGCCGCCGGCGTGATCCGGCCGGGAGACCGTGTGGTCGTGGCACGATCCGGCGTGACGAGCCTGGTCAAGCGCATCGTCACCCAGGACGGAGACCTGTCGGAGGCAGCGGCCGGCGAGGCTGTCACGCTGACGCTCGAAGACGAGATCGACGTTTCTCGCGGCGACGTCCTGGCGGGGGCGGCGGAGCGCCCGGAAGTGTCAGACCAGTTTGCGGCCCATCTGCTCTGGATGCACGAGGATCCATTGATCCCCGGCCGCCCGTATCTGATCAAGCTCGCCACCAGCGTGGTGGGTGCGAGCGTTACGCAGATAAAACACCGGGTTGACATCAATAATTTTGCAAAACTGGCAGCAAAAACCCTCGAGAAGAACGACGTCGGCTTCGTCAACTTGACGACACAGGCACCGCTCGCCTTCGACCCGTTCTCCAACGTGCACGAAACCGGCGCGTTCATCGTCATCGACCGGATCAACAACCACACGGTCGGTGCCGGAATGATCGACTTCAGTCTGCGCAGGGCGAACAACGTCCATTGGCAAGCACTGGATGTCGACATGAATGCGCGGGCGATCGCCAAAGGTCAAAAGCCCGTGGTGCTGTGGTTCACAGGCCTGTCGGGCTCCGGAAAGTCGACGATCGCGAATCTCGTGGAGAAGCGCCTCCATGCGATCGGCAGGCACACCTACCTTCTGGACGGCGACAATGTTCGCCATGGCTTGAATCGAGATCTCGGCTTTACCGACGCGGATCGCGTGGAGAACATTCGTCGCGTCGCCGAGGCCGCCAAGCTGATGGTCGACGCGGGGCTGATAGCGCTCACTTCATTCATTTCGCCATTCCAGGCGGAGCGGCGGATGGCGCGCGACCTCTTCGGCCCAGGGCAGTTTATCGAGATCTTCATCGACACACCACTGGAGGTCGCTGAAAGCCGCGACCCGAAGGGCCTTTATCGACGCGCCCGAAATGGGTTGATCCAGAATTTCACGGGCATCGGCAGTCCCTATGAGCGCCCGGAAGCGCCACAGATCACCGTTACGCCGGATCTGAGCGCCGAGGAGGCCGCGGAAGTGATCGTCAGCTACCTTGAACGAGGCAGCTACCTCGGAACCGCGACCGGGTAACAGGCGATGGTTGGAGGAGCTAGCCAAGGGCCGATACGGGTTTGCTTTCCATTTATCGGTGATGATGTCGGTGGAAGCCACATCTCGGCGCTCAAGCTCATCCAGAACCTCGATACATCGAAGGTCGTTCCGGTTCTGGTGCTTCAGGAAACGGCCGGGCCTCTGGCGGCCTTTCTGCAAATGGAGGGCCAGCCCTTCACGGGTTTTCCGCTGCCGACGACTTCGCCTGGAAAGGGAACAATCCCCGGCGATGTCATGACCTATCTGACCAGTACGCTTCCGCGCATGCGGCGTTTCATCAAGGAGCAGAAGTTCGATATCGTTCACACCAATGACGGCAGGACGCATGTGAATTGGGGCATTGCGGCGAGACTGGCAGGTGCTCGGCTGGTTTGGCATCATCGCGGCGACCCCGACGCCAAGGGCGCTAACGCGCTTGCGCCGCTCATCGCGCATCGCATGGTGACGGTGTCTCGATTTTCGCGACCGCGGCATCCGATCAGATCCCTCAAGGGACGGCTCAGCGTCATCCATAGTCCCTTCGACCATCCGTCGACTGTGCCTGACAGGATCGCGGCCAAGGCCACACTTCTGGACGAGCTAGGCCTTGCACCAGGAACACGCGTCCTGAGCTTCATCGGCGGGCTGATCGAACGAAAGCGGCCGCTCCTCTTCATCGATATCCTTGATCGTTTCGTGCGGGAGCATCCGCAAATCCCGGTCGTCGGCTGCGTGTTCGGGAATTCACCCGCGGGCTCGCAAGATCTTGAAGCGGCCGCCCGCGTGCGCTGCGCCGAGCGCGGGCTCGGCCAAACGGTGCGCTTCATGGGTTTTCGCAACCCGATCGAACCTTTCCTCGCGGCAACGGATGTTCTGGTGGTTCCCGCCATGGGAGAGCCCTTCGGCCGAACCCTTATCGAGGCGATGTTTCTTGGGACGCCGGTGGTTGCAACCGATCATGGCGGCAATCCGGAAGCTATCGAGAACGGGCGGACCGGATTTCTGGTCACACCGGAAGACGCCGGGGCCTTCATGGAGCCGCTATCGCGGTTGCTGTCCAATCCGCCGCTCTGGGCCCGGATCAGCGATGCAGCCCGCGACCACGCCTTCTTCTCCTACAGCACGCACCGCCATGTCGAAAATGTCATGAAGATCTATGACAGGGCGCTTTGCTCCCGCAAAGCCGGCTTGGCGACCGACCTAACCAGCGAAATCGGCGGTTAAAGGATTTTCGCAATGCGGGTAGAGCACATCGATTTCCTTGTCATCGGAGCCGCAAAAAGCACAACGACCTGGCTGCAGCAGCAGCTTCAGGCCGATCCGAGCGTCAGCACGCCGGCATCCTGATAGACGCATCCAAGGGAAGGGCCTCCTTTGACATGAGTGAGTTTCACGAAAAGTCAGCTGCGCCATTGACATATGGTTCCCCCGGCATTGATCGAGGTCTGCCGTACGAAGCCCATCATCCTGCTCGCAATGCGAACCAAGACACGGGAGCTGCCCAGAGTGGGATCGTGGCCACGACCCCGGCCGGTCAAGTTGGATATCGCCGCGAAATTGACGGCCTGAGGGCGATCGCAGTCGTTCTGGTGATCCTCTACCATTCAGGGCTTCGCGTCGCGGGCCTTGACCCCTTTGCGGGCGGTTTTATTGGCGTTGATGTCTTTTTTGTTATTAGCGGCTATCTGATTGGCTCGATTGTACAGCGGGAAGTCATGGATGGGACTTTCTCGTTCGCCAATTTTTACGAGCGTCGCGCGAGACGGATCCTACCTGCGCTGTATACCGTCTTAGCAGTAACGATCCCCTTCGCTTGGCTATATATGCTGCCGAGTGCCTTTAGAGACTATTCGGCGAGCCTTTTGGCAACCGTGTTTTCAGCCTCCAATCTATATTTCTGGCATGTTGCGAGCTATGACGCAGCCGACAATCTTTTTCGTCCACTAATTCACACCTGGAGCTTGGGGGTCGAAGAACAGTTCTACGTGATCTTCCCTTGCTTTCTTCTACTGGTGTGGAAATTTTCTCGGAAATTTTTAACAGCCATCCTGTGCATTGGGCTCGTCGTTTCGTTCATTCTTGCGGAGTGGATGACGCGGCATTTCCCGGACGCATCTTTTTTTCTACTGCCACCCCGAATCTGGGAACTAGGGTTGGGGGTGTTTCTGGCAAGACGTGAATTGACTGGCGGCCGGCTTGTGTCGATGCGCTCTTCGCGAGTCGCGCCTGCGGTCGGTTTGGCGCTCCTGATCTGCGCGGTGCCGCTGATGCGGCCGCAGTGGCACCACCCGGGACTTGTGACGCTGATCCCGGTTGCAGGAACGGCATTGCTTATCTGGTATACAGGACACGGCGATCCCATTACACGAGCGCTTTCCTCCCAACCGTTTGTATTTGTCGGTCTGATATCATATTCCCTCTATCTTTGGCATCAGCCGATATTTGCTTTCGGCAGAATGAGCGCAACCGATTCTGTCGGTGGTATGATGGTATTTTTTTGGATTTTGATGTCAATTATACTTGCCATTGCGACTTACCGCTTCGTCGAGATTCCGACCCGTAGCAGAAAGCGAACCAGCAAGCACGTTATATGGCTGATTGCCTCACTAGGGGCCGTGTTACTCAGCGGCGGCGGATACTACTGGTATGTCCAAAATGGCATGCCAAGCCGTTTTGCGGACGGCCTGGCCCCGATTGCCGCTGCATCCGATATTCGCGAGGCTCAGATCTTTCAGAACGGGAAGAGCTGTCTCAACTTTGCGCCTGAACAGGGCCCTTGTACCTTTCATGGCTCGAATCCCGAGGGCTATGCTCTTGTTAGTTTAGGTGACTCTCACGCTCGCACTCTGCTTGGTCCGATGCGAGACAGCCTCGATGACTACCGAGATATCGCCTCGTTCACACCGCTCAATCGAGGCGGCTGCGTATTTCTCCTCGGTCTGCAAAGGGTTGACGTGGACCAACCGGGTTGTCCAGGCGACTACAATGACAAGAGGCTCGACTACGTAGGCAGGCTGAAGCGACCGATAGCCGTGCTCTTGTGGCGTCTCCCCATTCTCGTGGAGCAGAGCCGTTACAACAATGGCGAGGGGGGAATCGAGCCGGGCGACGATCACCCGCATTTGGCCAAGCTGGGTGAAACCGGGCCCGCCGATCCGGCTGCAGTCGCCACGGCCATTTCCCGCACCATAAACACACTTCTGGAGCGCGGGGTGAAAGTTGTCTTAGTCTATCCTGTCCCGGAGATGGGTTGGAACGTCCCGCAGGTGCTTCTCATGCGGGCCAGACGCCAGAACGATCCTGCAGCTTATATGCAGGCGGACCCGATTTCGGTTTCCTACGGGGATTTCCGCCGGCGAACGCAACGGACATACGCATTATACGATAATGTCGGATCCGATCCAAATCTCGTGCGTGTGTATCCGGAGAAGGCCTTCTGCGATCAACAGCGCTGTTTCGCCAATCGAGGCTCTCAGATTTTTTATCGGGACGATAACCATCTCAGCGAGACCGGCGCGTCCAAGCTTAACGTTTTGATCATGGACGCCATCAAAGCACGGTGGGGAAATGACCGATGACAGGCGAAGGAAGAGCCGTGGACTTTTTCGACCGGGAAGTCTTATGCGACGTCCCAGCACGGAAGCGACAAGGCTTCCCCTTGCAGTAGAGCTCGACGCTATGCCTTGCGGTGGTATATTTCGAAATACGGGTCCAAAGAGCTGGAAATTCTCTCATCCATGTAAGCGATCTCGTCTCTGTTGAAATAGTCGACATAACCGCCAATTTTGCCCCGGCGCACCTTAAAACTGTCGGGATTCGACTGGTCCGTCGGGCGCATTCTTTCGTGGCCGAAAGCGTCTGCCATTTCGATCTTTCGCAAATTCTCGAAAGAGCCAAAGGTTGTCGCCTCATCGAGGATCATCTCCGGCACGCCCTGAATGCCCAGAAAATCTAGCGCCGTGCGAAGCGCCGATTTTGGAGCTTGGCGCATATGTTCGTAGGACAGCATTTGAAATGCCTTCACCTTATCGCGGTTGTGCGCCCAAGCGTTGTAGAACGCTATGATGGAATCAATGCTGCCGACATCCTGGGCAAGAAACTCACTGATCGTTCCGTCAAACACCTTCATTCGGTGCGTTGCGTCGAAATAATATGAAACAAGCACGTCTCTCGGATCCCGAACCAGAAATAGGATCTTTTTTCCTGAATATTTTGACTTATCGGCCTGGATTTCGCTGGGACGCTTAAGGTTTGGGCTGTCGTCGTGAGAAAAGCCAATGCAGGGGATGTTCGACGAGATCTTCCAGAAATGCTGGATTTCCATCGGATTCTGCAGGTTAAGGCCGTAGTGTTTGTCGATGACGCGGCCAACCATGGTGCGCAGCCACGTTCTACCGCATTTCGGGTATGAAAGCACAAAGGAGTCTCGCGACCAAAAGATCATCTGGCGACGCAACGCTCCCAGGGGACCCGAGTAGCGTATTTTCTTTGGAACGACGGCTTCGCCAAGGAAAAAGGTAGCGTCGCGAAGATTGTTCTTCAACTGTCCGAGCATAGAAAGCTTCCTCTGCTAGCGTGAGTTTGGCGCATTGGCGGCGTCAACAATGAAGTGCCCGAAGACGGGACCGCCGGACCGAAACTCAAGCGACCATTTTAATCTCCGCCATTGTAAGCCATTGCGTCGGTGCAGCGAGACCTAGCTAGCTGGCTGGCCCGGACTGATGGGAGTACCTCTTTGGATTAACGCGGCAAAGTCCGCTTGCAGTTCCGATAGCCCCCCATGCACAAAAGCATGTGTTGCTTAGAAAGCGGGTAAAGCGCCCCATAGCAGCGATAAGATCGTAGCCTCGAATCCGAACGATTGCAGGCCAACCTGTTCTTGATTGAGCAAGGGACTGGCAGGCACGGATTTGTGCCTGCGAGTTCAAACAGCCGCATCTCTTGACGCGCTCTCTTGGGGCGCGGCGGCTAAGCTTTGTCGAGGTCTAGAATGAGCCAGTCAGATCAGCCGTTTGAGGCAATCAGTCCACTGGGAGGCCAATCCCTTTTGCTGGCCACTGCGATCGCTCTCGGCCGTCTCGTCAGCAAACCGCGGACGATTGTTCATGTGCTGTCTTACTTGCGCCGGCGGGTGACCGGGCGCGCCAAGGCCGTTGGCAAGAACCTTCATCTCTACATCATCGATCTGGCCCTGGCGCTGGCGGCACTGTCGTTTGCTTCATTCATGCGATTGGGCCTTGATGGAGAATTCACCGGTCCGGAAAGCCACGCTTCGTTGCTCTTCGCACTCCCTTGCTTCCTGCTTACATGCGCCGTGGTCTTCCCGGTGACTTGCCTCTACACCCGCAACTGGCGATATGCTTCTGTCGGCGACATGCTCGGTATCGTTCGCGCGGCATTCGTCACATCGCTGGCCTTCGTGTTCCTGATGTTTGTGGCTACACGGCTCGATTCGATCCCGCGCTCGGTGATAGTGATCCAGTTTCTGTTGCTCGTGCCGCTGCTTATTTCAGTTCGCATCCGCTCCAAGCTCGTTGAGCTAAGCCGCTTTGGTCCGACTGCGAACAGAGCGAAAAACGGACGCGACGTGGTCCCTGTGCTGCTGATCGGTGCAGGCGATGCGGCCGATCTTTATATTCGCGCGCTGCAGCGGGATCCGAATGCACGCCATTGGCCGGTCGGCGTGCTCGATAATGGCGCAACGACAGAGGGCTATTTCCTGCGCGGCGTGCCGGTTCTGGGCAGCATCGAAGACTTCGACATGGTCATCGGCGATCTGGAAGGTCGCGGCATCAAGCCCCGCCACGTGATTTTCACCGAAAGGGTGCCTGGCCTCGTCGACCCGATGCTTGAAGCGCTGATCGACCGGGCCGACCGTCTGGGCATCGCTGTCTCTCGCCCCGCCCCGGTCCTGGAACTGCGCAATCCTAAATATCAGAGTCGCTTCGACTTGCGCCCCATCGAACTTACCGACCTTCTGGAGAGGCCGCAGGCGGTTCTTGATAAAGATGCGTTGTCCCGAATGATCGAAAACAGGCGCATCGTCGTCACCGGCGCCGGAGGCTCGATCGGCGGAGAGCTCACGCAGCAGATTGCCGCGCTCGGCCCCACCGAAGTGGTCCTGATCGATAACAGCGAGTACAATCTGTACGCCATCGATCTGGAATTGGCGGAGAAATTCCCTAATGTGCGCCGGAAGCCATATATCTGCGACGTACGCGACCCTGTTCGCCTGGGCGAGATTTTCCGACGCCATCGCGTTGACCTGGTCTTCCACGCGGCGGCGCTCAAACATGTGCCGATGGTCGAGTTGAATCCCTGTGAGGGCATTCTTACCAACGTCATCGGTACTATGAACGTGGCAGAAGCGACCCGCCTTTGCGGCGCCAAGGCAATGGTCCAGATATCCACCGACAAGGTTGTGAACACGACCAGTGTCATGGGCGCGACCAAGCGCCTTGCGGAACTCTACTGCCAGTCCCTGGACCTCGCCTTCACCGCCGGCGATACCCCCGTCCGCTTCATGACCGTTCGTTTCGGCAATGTTCTGGGTTCAAGCGGGTCGCTGATCCCGCTGTTCAAGCGCCAACTCGCCCACGGCGGTCCGCTGACCGTGACCGACATGGAGATGAAGCGCTTCTTCATGACAATACGCGAGGCGGTTGAACTGACCTTGCAGGCATCGGCCCATGGTCTGGAGAAAAAACTCGGACAGGGCGAAATCTTCGTTCTCGACATGGGTGCGCCAATCAAGATCATCGACATGGCGCGCCGCATGATCAAGCTCGCGGGATTTCGGCCGGATGAGGACATCAAGATCAAGATTGTCGGCTGCCGGCCGGGAGAAAAGCTGTTCGAGGAACTCTTCGACGAAAGCGAAAGACGTGTCGACGTTCCGATTTCCGGAGTCTTGGGCGCCGTGCCCAACGCGATGCCGCTTGACACGCTTCGCAAGGGATTTTCGCAATTGCGTCGCTTGGCGAGGGCCGGCGACACTGAGGGAGTGTTAAATCTTGTTGCGGATATGCTTCCCAGTTACCGCAGAGAGGAAGCCAAGCCTGCGGCGGCGGTGACGGCGCCATTCGTGCCTCATGTGATCCTCGGTTCAGCCAAGGCAACCACGCGTCCACACGAGGCGGCCGCTTGAGGCCCAGCGGGAGCGCTGCCGTGCTAAGGCATATTGCCTCGGCTCTGTTTGTTGCGCTGTCGTGCGGCACTGCACTGGCCGGGGCGCCTCAACCTCAGCCGACAGTGGCCGAGGCACGGAAGGCGGTCGAGGCTGCCGGGGCCTATTTCCGCGATCATCTCGGTGTAGCGGGAACTTATGTATGGAAATATTCCCTCGACGGCCAAAAGAGGGTGGGCGAGGGCGGTACCGTGCCCGCGAGCGTTGGCTGGGTGCAGCCGCCTGGTACGCCGGCTGTCGGCGCTGCGTTCCTGCGCATTTTCGAGGTTACCGGCGACAAGCAATGGCTTCAGTCTGCCCAGGTCGTGGCAACCGCTCTGGTCAAGACTCAGCTGGAGTCCGGCGGATGGTTTTACAAGATCGAGACCGACCCGCAAAAGGCGGCGACATGGTGCTACCGCGCACTGAAGTTGGGCGGGAATACCTGTCGCGATATCAAGGACAATCCGCAACGCAACGAGACTGTCCTCGATGACAACAACACACAGAGCGTGCTGAATTTTCTGATGTGGTTCGACCTGGCGAGCGGCGGTTCGGATCCGGACGTCCGTTCCTGCATCGACAGGGCGCTTCATCGATTGATGCGGGTGCAATACCCGAATGGGGCCTTCCCGGTATTCTTCAAGGGAGCCGCGCCTGGGGCGGATGTAAAGGCTGCGGCCAAGGCGAGTATTCCGGCCAGTTGGTCTCACGAGTGGCAGAAGCCTGATCGTCCGCCCTATTTCATCATCAATGACAATCTTCCCCGCGATATGGGTCGTCTCTTTCTCAACGCCTACCGCACATATCACGATCCCGCATATCTCAAGACGGCGGAGAAGGTCGGTGATTTTCTCCTTGCAGCCCAGTTGCCCGCGCCACAACAGGGCTGGGCTCAGGGTTACGATCGTTCCATGCAGCCGGTTTGGGGACGCAGGTTTGAGCCGCCAGCGGTCGTCTCGCGCGAAACCGCCGGCAACATCGATTACCTGATCGAGTTGAACGAGCAAAACAGGGATGCGCGGTTGCTGCACGCGGCGACGACTGCAGCCACCTGGCTACAGGCGGCGCGCCTGTCCGACGGCAGTTGGGCACGTTTCTACGAACTCAACACCAACCGGCCGCTTTACATCGATGAGCGCGGCCAAGTGACGTTCGACGACATGGACCTCCTGAAACACTACGGCATGAAAACCGGTGCAGAGATCGAGCCGGTGTTCGCTCGGCTCGAGAGTGCAACGCGGGGGCAGAGAGTTTCACGTCAACGACTGTGGATCAGTGCCGCGGATGAGTTGAGTGCTGGCGAACTGAATTCAAAGGTGCGTCAGCTCGTCGACAGTCAGGATACCCAGGGACGCTGGGTTGAGGGCCGGTTTATCGAGGGAGAAGACTTCGTCGAGGGCGTGTTCGCCCTCGCTCGTTTCATCTCCGCGCAAGCATCAGAGCCGGCGAAATAGCTTCTATATATCGCTCGCTCTTGCCATGGGGAGACCCTGACCAGATCTTCCGGGTGCGCCGATTTTAGCCTTTGTAGGAGCTGGAAAGCTCGGCTGGTGGGCCCCTTAGATCGGCCTGCGTAGGAAAGGCCGCGAACGACCGTACTTGGAGCGAGTACCGCGAAGAAAGCGCGTGACCGTTCTTGAAGCTGGGCCGTCGCGCAAAATCGCAACACTGGGCGCCATTCCAAGCAGCAGAGGCACGAGAAAGAAACGACTGTAAAGATGTGGTAGCGCATTTGCCAGCGCCGCGAAGAGGAGAACTGTCGTCGCCGTGCAAATGGCGGATACCTTGCCTTCACGACTCCGAGCGGCAAGGATGGCGATGGTGATGCCTGCCACGAGCAGGAGCAGAAAACCGATGAATCCGGGCAGCCCTGCCTCGACCCATATGAGGAGGTAGGTGTTGTGGACCGGGGCGTGCAATTCGCTGACCTGCCGATACTGGTCGGCACCGATACCAAGCAGTGAATTATTGTCCGCTTTGCCAATGGCCTCATGGATGAGCCGCATACGGTCTGCAAACGTGCCAGCCTCATCGAGGTCACCATTCTGCAGCGCATTCAGCACGCGGTGTTGGAAGACCTCGGGCAAGAAGTCGCGGCCCCAGGTAACGGCAATGAAGAATGCGGCGAGCGAGGTCACCGCTAAAGAAATGATGCGGCGCCACGAGCCCGTCGCGACTACGAAGATGGTGACCGCAAAGACAAGGCCGATCAGGCCGGTATTGGATCCTGTCAAAATAATGCCATAACCAAAAAGCGGCAGTCCGACCCAAAGCCAGCGAGGCCTTATGCAACCTGACGCCACCAGCCACAACATTAGCGGGACAGAGAGCGCTATCAGCGTTGCGCACTCATTCTCGCGTTCCACCCAACCCTGGAAACGACCATTGCCGCTGACAAAGACGGTGCCGCGTTGCTTGAGGATGTCGATTATCACTATCCCCTGCAGACACATCACGGCGATCGAGCAAAGAAATGATTTCATCAAGAGAACGATTTCCGCCCAGGGCCTCGACACGATCATGAAGGCCAGGAGAAAGTAAGCGTACAGATATTGCGCCGAGATGATGAAGCCTCGCTGCGGATCTCCGTGGATCAGACTGCTTAGCAGCAGCATCCCGCATAGTAGGGCGATGCCGATATTCCATAGAAAAGTCCCCGCGCCCAAGGGAGAGATCGAAAAGGATTTCCCGAGTATGGCTGCGAATACGGCCGCGAGAGCGAAGCCGTCGCTGATGGTAAAATAGAATGCATCAAACCGAAGAATATTGAAGGGCGTGAGAAAGACGGACGCCACGGCGAACCAGAGCCCGAGTCTCCCGGCTACCTCTGGCAACGATGTGACGGCCGGTTTGGGGCCGGGCCTTGTCCAATAATGGCGAGGAGCCCTGGCGTAGTTCATCCTCACTCCTGAATCTGCTTGAGAGTCCTTTTCGCCAGCCCTCATTGGGCCTGCAGTTCAGCCTATCTGCCAAGATAGGGCCCGGGCCGGTTACGCTATCCTTTTGGATGATGTCGCCTTTGCGGCTAAGCCTCTTGAGCGCGATTGCGGCCGCGCAACCATGTTAAAACTGTCGTCGCGGTAAGTCGCGAATTCGATGTTGGGTAGCCTCCAGGTCCGATGTGGCAGGGCCGGCTTGGACCAGTCGAAGACAAAAAAAGGGGCGGGATCTGTGAGCTTGATAGACGACAACAGCGTGTGGAGCCGTCTGGAACCATTTCTTCAAGAGCCGATCGAGCCGTCGAAGGAACGCACTTTCGGCCCGCGCGAGCTCTACACGCTTTTCCGAAGGCGCCTCCCCTTGATCCTTGCGGTCGTGACTACCGGCACCGCTCTCGCGCTCATCACGGCCGTGGAACTTCCCAAGACGTACACCGCTCGCTCGATGATCGTTGTCGAATCCGACGATCCCAATCCTCTCGACACCGCACAAGCGCAGCCTAATCAACAGCCCGACAAGTCGCGAATGGACACCGAGGCGGATCTGATCACCTCTCGTGTCTTTGCCAGCCTGGTCGTCGACAGACTGGACCTCATCAAGGACCCGGACTTCAACACCTATCTGAAACCAGCCGCGAGCCGAGCTTCCCCTTCGGATTCGGGCCCTGGACTGCTGTCACAGGCCGTCGGCTTGATCGTCTCGATACCGCGAGCGCTATGGAGCCTTGTCGCCGGCGCCGACCCGCAGGATCCCGCGTCGCTGCCATCGAAGGGGGTTCAGCAAGATCGGGCGATTTCATCGTATCTGTCGAGCGTTTCGGTTGACCGGTCCGGAGAGAGCTCGGCGATGACGATCTCCTTTTTCAATGACGACGCGTCGAGGGCGGCCCTGATAGCCAATGCGACGGCCAAACTGTTCGTGGAATGGTCCCGGGACAACAAGCGGCAGGACATCAAGGACGCCGTTAGCTTTCTGAGGCAGCAATCGACGGAGCTTGCGTCACGGATAGCCGCCATAGAAGGCCAGATCGCCCAATATGCGCGAGAACACGGCGTATCCAGCGATCCACGCGATGATCTGCTGCGCGCCTCGATCCAGCAAAGCAACGAGCAACTCAGCACCGCCAGAGGTGAATACACGCAAGCGCAGGCGCGCCTCGCCCAGGTCAGGCTGGCGGCCAAGACCGGCGACGCGGGCGCCAACGTCGATCCCCTGCTCTCATCGGACTTCCTGACATCCCTGCGCAACGACGAAGCGACGGCGATGAGGGATCGCGCGCAACTGGCCAGCAACTACGGGCGCAATCATCCCCTGGTCCAGGAGGCGGATGCAAAAGTAGCGGCCGTCCGCGCGATGATCTCTCAGGAGATGCTGCGTACGATCGCAATCTTGGAAAACGACGTCCGCGTCAACGAAGGCAGGGTCAACCAACTCGCCAAGACTTTGGAGGAGTCCAACGAGCAACTACGGCAAAGGAGCCTGGCGGAAGCGAAGCTTCGGGAACTGAACAACCAATTGTCGACCGAGCAGAAGCTCTACGACCTCGTATCAGGCAGGCTTGGCAGCCTCGATCCGTTTTCCGAGGCGGTCGAGCCCGGCGTGCGGACGGTTTCCGCTGCCGAGATTCCGACGAGCCCTTCCTTTCCCAAACTTCGTCTGATGACGGCAGGCGGTTTCGCCGCGTCGCTGATCCTAGCCCTGATCCTTGTGCTGACGCTTGAAAGCATGGATGTGAGAATACGCGAGTCACAACGGGTATCGAAGCTTATCCGTGCGCCACTGCTGGCGTCGATTCCGCAACTGCCCAAGAAATTCCTGCAACGCGCCACGCCTCCTCTTGAAACCTTGTTGTCGCAACCACGGTCGGCCTTCTCCGATGCCTTCCGGTCGCTGTACATGGCCTGCACCCGGATGAACGGTGGCCGGAGCAAACAGGTGATCCTGGTCAGCTCAGGACTACCACAGGAAGGCAAGACAACGACGGCCATGGGCCTCGCCGTGGCAGCTGGAATGGACGGCGCCCTGACAGCGCTGATTGATCTGGATTTGCGAACCCGCAGCATCCATAGCGCCATGCAGTTTGGGCCCGCCGACAAGACACTCAACGACTACCTACATGGTGGTTGCACCCTGGCAGAGATCGTTCAGACGCTTCCTGAAGTTCCGCGACTGGATGTGCTGGCGCCATCTGCCGACGACCAGACCTTGCCTGAATTCCTCAATTCCAGCCAATTCGCGAAATTGCTGGAGGCGTTCCGGCTCGAATACGACGTGGTGATCATCGACGCGCCGCCTGTGCTCGTCGTCGAAGACGCAATCAGGATTGCCGCCTCGGTGGATACCGTCGTGGTCGTGGCCGCGTGCGACAACACCACGCAAGAGGCTCTCTCCCAGGTTGTCGAGCGCCTGCGGTTCGCCGGCGGTCCATCGATCGGCTGGGTGTTCAACCGCGTCGACCCCTTCCGACAGGCCCGTGGTGCCCTGCGGAAAGCCTATTTGAAACGGCAGCAGATTCGTCGTTATTTTCCCGCTTGACCGCCATCGGCCGCGCGGCCGATCAGGCGCGGCCGACTATATCCCCATCGCCTCGAGCAGGGTTTGGTTCACCTTGTGAACATCGAACCGGTCTTCCGCGAGCTTTCTTGAGTTGGCGCCCATTTTTGCAGCGAGTTCCTCATCCTCGAGAAAAGCCCGCTGCGCCGAGGCGAGAGCTTCCACGTCTCGCGGCTCGACCCGGAAACCGTTCTCGCCCTCGATCACCGTTTCTTGACAGCCAGGGGCGTTGGTCGTGATTATCGGCCGACCGGTCGACAAGGCTTCCAGCGCGCTGCGGGGAATGCCCTCCCTGTAATAGGACGGCAACACGAACACGGTGGACGCGGTCAAATAGGGACCGACGTCGTGTGTTTCGCCGAGATATTCAACGGCGCCTTCCTTGGTCCACTGGTCCATTTCGGCTTTCGAGATGGAGAGGGGACTGGGATCGAAGGGCCCGAGAATCTGAAAGCGTGCAGCGCGATACTTGGTCTTCAGGATACGCGCGGCGGCAGCAAACTCGGCAATTCCCTTTTCGCGAAGCAAGCGAGCGATCAGAAGGAAGACGGGAGGCCCTGAAGGTGGGGGGCTTGCGGCAAACAGTGTCAGGTCCACTCCTGAACCTGGGATCATGATCACTGGCGTCGTCGCAGAAACCATCCCATGGCGCCGGATGTCGGAAGCGTCGGCGTCATTGTAAGCGAAAACTGCTTCGCAGCCGACCAGAGCCGAGCGGTAGAGACCAATACTCAACCGGCGCAAGATGGTTGCGCGCAGTCCCGTCATGCTGCCGCTGAATATGAAGCCGAAGCCTGTAAAGAGCGCAAACCGGCGCGGTACACGGGCAAGGCGGGCAGCCAATCCACCATAGATGATCGGCTTCATCGTATACGCCAGGACGATTTCGGGCGCCAAGCCGCGGATGAGCTTGTAAAGCGCCTTGAGCGTTCGCAAATCGGCCAGCGGACTGGTACCCGTCCTGGCCATCGGAATCTGTCGGAAGGTCACGCCAATTGCCTTGAGCCCGGCGATCGCCCGCTCATCTTCATCGGGGGCGAGCGCAATGACATCATGCCCCGCAGCGACCATGGCCTTCAACAATTCGAGACGAAAGTTGACAAGCGAACGCGTCAGGCTCGCAATGACGACGATGCGCTTGCGGCGCATCGCATAGTCCACAGGGGCGCGAGGAGAATCTCGACCATTCATGTGCACAGCAACCACCAGCCGCTCCTATCGGATATGGCGACGACGCCCTAGAGCTGCTTCGTAGAGTTCCAGGTGCCTGCCGACGTAAAGGGAAAGCGAGAAGTTCTCCATGACGCGACGACGCGCTTGTTGACCCAAGGCGCGGCGCTCGGCCGGTTCAAGGCTGACAAGCCTGATCAATCCGGCGGCCAGAGCTTCACTATCTCCCGGTGGAACGACCACGCCGCTGTCGCCGACCAGCCAGCCGGAGTCGCCGACCGCGGTAACCACCGCCGGCACGCCGCTGGCCATCGCCTCGCCTACGGCAAGGGAAAATGCCTCGCCCCAAGCCGAGCAAAGCGCGTAGACGTCGAAGCCCGGCATGAGGTCGGCGATGTCAGCGCGGATGCCCGGCGTGGTAATGCGGTCGTCTATGCCGAGCTCACGGGCGGTGCGCCGCACCGGGCCGTCGGCATGTCCCTCCCCGATAAATATGCCCTGAACGTCGTATCCCTGTTCCAGGAGCCGGCTGATGGCGCGGACCAGGCTAACCTGGTCCTTCATGGGATGGAAGCGTGCCACATGGCCGATCATCAGCCGTCCGGGCGGCAAGCCGAACAGGCGGCGCAGCTTCGCACCGGCGTCGGCCGAGGGGGAAAATTGATCGCAATCCGTCCCGTTCGGGATAACCACCCTCCGGCGCGGATCAAAGCCCAGGCGCTCGTGATCATCGGCGGCGACGCGCGAGCAATATGAGATCGCGCTGGTGCGCCTCGACAGGCGGGCCGAGAGCCGTATCAATTGGCGCGTCAATGGTTTCTCGTCGGCGAGATCTCGAACCGTGTGATGGATGCTCCAGATGACCGGCGAGAAATTGAGCCCTAGCATCGAGCCGAGCGTTGCCGCGACGTTGCCGTGATACATCCATCCGTGAAGAAGATCAGGGGCCGCCCGTCTTATCGACCGCGTCAGCCGAACGACATCGCGCGGTCGCGGCCGTTCCGTCATGTCGAGCGAAACGAGCCCCGATCTTGTATATTCTACGTTTGCAGCCACCGGACCGGGTGAAAGCAGGGACAGAACTGAAGTCGAGAAGCGATTTTGGTCGACCTGGCCAAGAAAACGGGCAAGCATGACCTGAGCGCCGCCGACGTCGAGACTGGTAATGGTGTGAAGAACACTTGTGTGCACGCAAGCTTCCCAGCTGTCTGCAACGCTCCGCCCTGAGGAAGCATTCAATCGTCCGACAGTATCCAGCCGCACCATACGTTGGTTGCAGTCGACATCCAGTTAGCCAAATTAGGTGGGAACCAGACCGAAGGTTGTCACCGCTCCACCAAAGGTATGACTCATTGTCCTCGCGCAGGTGTCGCTAGGGTCTTTGCAGGAAAATTCTATGGTGGGCTTCCATGGCATCTTATTGCAATGCGGCGCGGAGCAGGCGATCGACAGGCGCGTGGACCAGTACATTCCTTGCGAAAGCACTGGGATCCGCCAGTATTGCGATCCTTGCGGTTGCAGCGATTCTGATTTCCCAGCTTGATGCCTGGGCCGCGGCGGACGATGACTACAAGGTTTCGGTCGGCGATGTGGTGTCGTTTGACTTCATCGACGACGCGCTTCCCGCCGAACAACTCACGGTCGCCAGCGATGGCGCGATCAACATTCCGCTGATCGGCAGCTTTGAAGTCGGCGGCCTGACGGTGCCCGACGCCTTGAGTCGTATCCGTAAGGCATTCATCGAGCGTGAACTCTTCAATGACCCGCATATAGCTCTTGCGGTGGTGAGCTTCCGCCCGATCTTCGTCCTTGGGGATGTAAAGGCGCCGGGCTCGTTTCCTTACCAGCCGGCACTGAACGTGGAGCAGGCGGTGGCGCTTGCGGGCGGCCAGTCGACCGGGGGAGCCACGGCGGAGGATCGCGTCGTAACACGCGCCCGGTTGCGCGGAGCTCTTGATGAAAGCGTGGTGGAGATCGCCAAGGAGGCGGTCGCCGCTGCGCGCATCAAGGCCCAATTGGCAAACAGCGACAAGATCTCGGAACTGGATCTGCCTGCCAAGATCAAGGGCCTCATGAACGCCAACCTGCTCGCGACGCTGCTTCCTACCGAGCAGCGCATCCTTGAAGCAGATCAACATGCGCTGACGACACGTCGCAAGCAGCTCTCGGCGGGGATCGAAGAAGTGAATGTTGCCCTCGCCAATGTTCAACAGCTTTCGGACATACAAAAGACAGTGATCGCTTCGGCACAGGCGGATCTCGATCGCATCAGGGGCCTTAACAAGAAAGGTCTCGTCACAATCACAGACCTCTCGAACGCCGAGCGCGAAGCGACCACGCAGCAATCCCATCTGCTTGAAATCTACAATCAGGCATCAACGGTGCGCCGCGAATTGAGCCAGTTGCAGCGCGACCTGGATGACGCCACCCAGACCTGGACACACACGGCGTTGACGGATCTCCAGGCCCACAACTCTGAAATCGAGCGCCTGATCGCGGTTCGAGAATCGACCGAGGAACAGATCCTGCTGTTGAGCTCGCTGGCCGCGGAGCAGACACGCAGCAACAACTCCATCACGTTCACCTACCAGATCCGCCGCAAGGTAAATGGCCAGACCGCCACAAAGGTGGCGACCCTCGACGATCCGGTTGCGGCCGGAGATACGATCCTTGTGTCAATAAACCGCCTGGATAGCGCCCAGGACACGACAAGCCGTTCAGCCACTGCCTTGGCGACGACCTCTTCCGTCCAGGTCGGACCGTCGCAATGATCGGCCTCAGCACCCCAACAGCACGTTCCGGCGGCTGGACTGCGCGCGTTCCGCTTGGCCGGGCCATACCAAGCCGTATCGCAGCGGTGATCCTTTTGGTTCTCAGCCTGCCGCTATGGCTCGTGGCTGCTGCCATTGTCTGGGTTAGTGTCGGCCGTCCATTGTTTTTCCGCCAGTCTCGCAGCGGGCTGGAAGGTCGCCCGTTCGTGATCTGCAAGTTTCGTACGATGCACGAAGGGCGAGACGGAAATGGCATGCTGCTCCCCGACGCCTTGCGTGAGACGCCGGCCACGCGGCTGATGCGCTCCGTCCGCATCGATGAGCTGCCGCAGCTTCTCTCGATCGCCAGGGGGGACATGGCCTTCATGGGGCCCCGTCCGTTGCTCCCGGCCACCATCGCCGAATTCGGCGAGCTGGGGCGTATTCGCGGCACGGTCCGCCCCGGCCTGTCCGGATGGGCACAGGTGAACGGCAATACCCGCCTCACCAACAGCGAAAAGCTAGCGCTCGACCTCTGGTATGTGCGCAACCGCAGCCTGTGGCTCGATCTGCACATACTGGTTCTGACTGTCCAAGTGGCACTGTTGGGCGAACGTGTCGACCGCCGCCATGTCGACCATGCTTTGAAGGCTATGCCCGCCGGGACGGTCCGGCCATGAACCCAGCACTCGGTCGACTTCTGGTGATCGCACCGCATCCTGATGATGAGGTCTTGGGGTGTGGCGGCACGATAGCCCGGATGGCTGCGCAAGGCGCAGAAGTTCATGTCGCAGTGGTTACGCGAGGCAGCCCGCCCGCCTTCACAGAGGAGATGACGGAACGGGTTCGCAGCGAGGCCAAGGCGGCGCATGCCTGTTTGGGCGTGCAACAGACGCATTGGCTTGATCTGCCGGCTGCGCAGATCGCCGAGACGCCGCACGCGACGCTCAACAGGGCGCTGCTGACCCTGTTGCGGGATGTCGTGCCGGATACGTTGCTCATCCCTTTCGTCGGTGATGTGCACATGGACCACCAGCTGATCTTCCTGTCATCGCTGGTAGCGGCTCGCCCGACCCAATCTCAATATCCGCGGACGATCATGGCTTACGAGACCGTCTCCGAAACGAACTGGAATGCCCCCTATGTGACGCCGAGCTTCGTGCCGAACGTCTTCATAGACATCGCATCGACGCTGGACCGCAAACTCGAAGCTGCGTCGATGTTCGCCTCACAGATCAGAGATTTCCCGCATGAGCGTTCGATCGAAACCTTGCGGGCGCTTGCGATCGTCAGGGGCACCGCCGCCCATCTGAGGGCGGCCGAGGCCTTTGTCCTTCTGCGAAACGTCATTTGAATCCTAGCTGGAGTATTCTGCGATGAAACGCTGGCCAATCTACGACGAAGAACAAATAACCGATGTGGTAGAGGTTTTGCGATCCGGCCAGGTGAACGCCTGGACCGGCGACCATGTGAAGACCTTCGAACGCGCCTATGCGCGCAGCCTCGGCCGACGTCACGCGGTGGCGCTGGCCAACGGCTCGCTCGCGCTGGATCTTGCGATGAAGATTCTCCACATCGGCGCCGGTGACGAGGTGATCGTCACGCCCCGCAGTTTCGTCGCCTCCGCCGCCTGCGTCATGTTTGCCGGCGCCACGCCCGTTTTCGCGGATGTCGACCCGAGTTCGGGCAACCTTTCCGCCGAGACGATTGCGCCGAAGATAACGGCTCGAACAAAGGCAGTGATCGTCGTGCATATTGCCGGCTGGCCGTGCGACATGGCGCCGATCATGGAACTCGCAAAGCGCAGCGGCATAAAAGTCATCGAAGATTGCGCCCAGGCGCATGGAGCCGAATACAACGGACGACCGATTGGCTCCTTCGGCGACATAGCGGCGTTCTCGTTCTGCCAGGACAAGATCATCACGACGGGCGGCGAAGGTGGGCTTGTCGCAATGGACGACAAGAAATTGTGGCTCGCTGCCTGGAGCCTCAAGGACCACGGCAAGAACTACGATCTGGTCTTTGCCCCCCATAGGGCGACAGGGTTTCGCTGGCTGCATGACAGCATCGGCACCAACTGGCGCATGACATCAATCCAGGCAGTGCTTGGCTTGCGGCAGCTCGAGCGCCTACCCGACTGGACTCGCCAACGCGAGCGAAATGCCAGCATCTGGATGAGGACGCTTGCTGAATTGCCGATGCTGCACGCGCCCCAGCTCGGTTCGGAGCATAAGCATGCCTGGTACCGATGCTATTTCTATATCAAGCCCGAGATGCTGTCCCCCGGATGGTCGCGCGACGAGTTGATTGCGGCTATCAATGCGGCCGGCGTCCCATGCTTCTCGGGAAGCTGCTCTGAGATCTATCTTGAACATGCCTTCGCGGACGCCGGGGTAGCGCCGCCCGAACGTCTGCCGATCGCACGGCAGCTCGGTGAAACGAGTATGGCTTTTCTGGTCGACCCGTCCTGGACGACCGAGGAGACCATGGCTGCCGCGTCGACGGCGCGGTCAATCCTTGTTACGGCTTCGCGCCAGCTCGAGGCAGCATGACAAAGGAACGCGCGATCAGGAAGGATGAAACCGTTCCAGCGTCTTCTCTGGCAGAGCTGCAGATAGTGACGTCGTCAGCAGCGCGGAACCTCACCCTTGCCCCTACAGAGCGTGGTTTGCTCGGATTCGAACTGCCAGCCGCGGCTCGATTTTATCAGCAGATGATGCTCATCCGGCTCGTGGAGGAGCGCTTGCTCGATCTTTTTTCCCAAGGTCTCCTGTTCGGCACGACGCACACGTCCATTGGACAGGAAGCCAATGCGGTTGGCGTGATAAACGCTCTTGACCGGGACCGCGACATTGTCTGGAGCAACCACCGCTGCCACGGTCATTTCATTGCCTATTCGGGCGAAGTCGAGGGCCTGATAGCCGAGATCATGGGGCGTGTAACCGGCATTTGCGGCGGACGCGGCGGCAGCCAGCACCTGTGCTTCCGCAACTTCCACTCCAATGGCATCCAAGGAGGCATCGCACCCGTCGCGGTTGGTAGTGCGCTGGCGCGAAAGGACGAAGGCGCCGTCGCAGTGGTCTTTCTCGGCGACGGCACGATGGGCGAGGGAGCCGTATACGAGAGCCTTAACCTTGCGTCTGTTTTCGCCGCCCCGGTGGTCTTTGTGATCGAGGACAACGAGATCGCCCAGACGACGCCCAAGCATCTGACCGTCTCCGGTTCGATCGTCGCCAGGGCCGAGCCGTTCGGCGTCCGCACATTCGCCTATGACGGCAACGATCCGGTCGCGATATATGAGCTCGCCCAAGAAGCCGTAGGCTATGTACGCGCCGAATCCCGCCCTTGCTGGCTCTACTTGCGAACCGAACGGATCGGCCCCCACAGCAAGGGAGATGATACGAGGCCGGCGGAGCGTCTTGAGCAAGCTCGAGCCAGAGATCCCATACCCCCGATGCGCCGGCGCGTTGCGAACGCCGATGAGATCGACGCCTACTGCCTGAATGTCGTGGACAGCGCGGTCGAATCCGCCGCCGCGGCCGCCTTGGCGCGGGGCTGATCCATGCGTGTCGTCGAATCTATCAACCGCGCGCTACACGATCTCATGGGAGCCGATCTCCGTCTGGTGATTTTGGGTGAGGATGTCCTTGACCCCTACGGTGGCGCCTTCAAAGTCACCAAGGGTCTTTCGTCAGCCTATAAGGACCGTGTCTGGACCACGCCGATCAGCGAAGGCGGCATTGTTGGCATGGCGGCAGGCATGGCCATCAAAGGCCGGCCTGTGATCGTCGAACTCATGTTCGGAGACTTCATAGCCCTTGCTGCCGACCAGATCATCAATCACGTCGCCAAGTTCCGCTGGATGTACAACGATCAGGTTGAGGTCCCCGTCATCATCCGCGCTCCCATGGGCGGACGGCGCGGCTATGGGCCGACGCACTCGCAAAGTCTGGAAAAGCATTTTTGCGGCGTGCCCGGGCTGACGGTGCTTGCCACTCACGAGTATGCCGATCCTGGCACGCTTCTGCATCGGGCCTTCGCGTCGCGATCCCCTCACCTGATCATCGAAAACAAGGTGATGTATTCCAGGCCCGTGCTCGGACCCGACGCGCTTCCACGCCCGGCGGATGCAGATGTCGTGATCCTGACATATGGGGGTTGCGTCGAGCACGCTGTCGCGGCCGCAAAGAAACTCGCGCAAGAGGAGGAAATCGCGACCACCGTGGTGGCCGTCGAACAGCTGTCGCCCTTCCCTGGCGATGAGGTCCGAAGCCAGGTCGGCAACTGCACGCGTGTGGTCGCGGTGGAGGAAGGCTCTCCCGGCTGGGGCTTCGCGTCGGAGTGTGCGCGCGCGCTGATCGGCCGGGTCAGGCACTTCAGCGCATTGACCGGGCCCGATCACCCCATTCCCTCAAGCCGCGACTGGGAGGACGATCTGCTGCCGGGTGTGAACGCCATCCAGGCGGCCTGCATCGACCTGTTCCAGAAAGGCTAAGCGTACATGACCGTGCTTGTCGAAGCCCCGCGGGTTAACGCCAACGAGGACAATCTCCAGCTCATCGAGATTCGGGTCGCACAAGGTGAAAGGGTCGAACAAGGCACCATTCTTTTCGTGCTTGAGACCACCAAGGCCGCAGTCGAGGTAGATGCTCCGGAGGCAGGAACTGTCGGCCTGCTGGACATCAAGGTCGGTGACTTCGTTCCTGTCGGCGCAACGCTTTGCAAAATCATCGACGAAAATTCGAATGTCGTTGTCGGGGAGACCAGCGCGGCCGATGTCGGGGCCAGCGAAGTCGCGATAACGGCTAAAGCCCGCAAGGCCGCATCCGAGCTCGGGGTCAACCTTGCGGACGTCATTCCGTCCAATGGCCGCATTGGCGAAGCCGAGGTGCGCGCTGCTGCCGGTCGCCGATCCGCCGCCAAGAGAGCCGAACCGGGCGAGCCGAGTTCCGTCGCCTTCTCCAGGCGGGCCGTCATCATCGGCGGCGGCGGCCACGCCGCCTGTTTGATCGATGCTCTCGATGGTGCCGGATACGATATCCTGGGCTGCACCGATCAAGCGTTGCCCGCCGGCCACCACGTCTGCGGCGGTATTTCGGTGATCGGCACGGAAGACTGCCTGGAGCGTTTGCTTTCCGAGGGCACGCGCTATGCTTTCATCGGCATCGGAGGCGCCCAGTCAAGCCAGGTGAGGCGGGCAATGTATGAACGCGCCACCGCAATGGGCTTCGTTCTGCCGCCTGTGATCCATCCTTCCGCGATCGTCTCCAAGGCGACCAGGATTGGACATGGCTGCCATATTCTGGCCGGCGCGAGCATCGGTCCGCGCTGTACGATCGGTAACAACGTCATCGTCAATCAGGGAACTATAGTCTGCCACGACAGCGTCGTTCAGGACAATGCGCACCTGACACCAGGCGCTATCATAGCCGGCGGAGTGGGCATCGGAGCCTTGACCGTCGTGGGAATGGGCGCAACGGTGCTCCTGGGCGTCCAGATCGGCGCCGACTGCCTGATCCACAACGGCGCGCACATCAGCGCCAATGTCGCAGACAACACCATCGTCGACGCGCAGGGCCGCCGCCATCTCCGCTAATGCATGTCGCCCAAGGCGATCTCCGGCTCGAGAAAGCGACATAGCGGGGCGGTTCGACGGGGCGGCTCCCGTGGCTGCGGCCGAGGGTTCGCTACTTCCGATCGGTGTCAAGCCGTACTTCGGTTGCGGTCCAGCGATCGCCCGCAATCAGCATCGGGCCTGGGTTAAATCAGTCCCGCAATGCGGCTGTTAGTCATCCGGTGGAGTTTTTCTGCGGCAGCCCACTACTTTTGGGCGGGGGTGTCCTTCGAATTCCCGAGCATTGCGAGACCTGGGATGGTGTACGGTGAAATGGTCTGCGAGATCCAACTTGAAGGCTCAGATGACCGTTGCACATCTCCATTCTCAGAACTCATCGGGTCCGCAGCATTTTCCCGTCGAAGCGTCAGCGAAGCCGGCTGGCGACAATTCGTTCAATGTAGCCGCGCATGGGTTGCGCGGCATTGCTTCTCTTATGGTCTTCTTCGCTCACCTCCTGGGCGGCACGGCGGAGCACGTCTACGCCTCCAATTCGGCCTATGTCGACCGCATTACGCCCTTCTGGAATTTCGGCACCTTCGGAGTCTGCCTTTTCTTCGTAATCAGTGGCTTCGTCATCCTGCCCAGTGCGATACGCTATAGTCCCGCTCAGTTTGCTGCCCGACGGTTCCTGCGCCTCTACCCTCTGTTTTTCGCGCTAAGCCTGCTTTTCATCTTGCTGAACGCAACCACCAACTTTTATCCCGAAACCAACAATCTCACAGCGGTTCTGGCAGGACTGACATTCCTGAACCTTGCAACCCATACCGAGCAATTGACGCCGAACGCGTGGAGCCTGACCTTCGAGGTCTGGTTCTATGTGTTTACGGCAGCGTTCGTTTTCCTGACGGTTCGTCGCCCAACCAGACTCGGCACAATTGCGCTCGGTCTTCTCGCGGCGCTCTTTATCGCCCGGTACCCGATCGCCTTGTATTTTCTTGCCGGCGGGCTGATCCGCCTTGCCTACGACCGATTTGAATGGGTAAACCGGGGCCGCCATCGGCTTGCCGAGAGCGGGGCGCTGGCAGCTTGCGTCTTTCTCGCCAGCCGCGGCCATTACGACTATCACTGGTCCGATTTCCAAAATGCCGAGCTTCCCTTGCTCATGGTCGCGACGGGGCTCTACTTCTGCCTTGCAGTGTCGCGGAACAGCTTGACGGCACTACTCCTTGGCAATCGGCTGCTTCGATACTTCGGAACGGTGAGCTACAGCCTGTATCTGGTGCATCCCTACACGTATCTTCTGACACGCTCGCTGTTTTCCCGCGCCCATCTTTTTTCCGGCAATGTTGTCCTATCGATGAGCGCCTTCATTTTGGCGGCGGCGGCGATCACCTGGGTGCTGACGCATTTCGCGAACCGAACGCTTGAGCTGTGGCCCTATGAGTTTGTCTATCATCAGAAGATCTATCGCTCGGCCTCGCAGCCAAGCGCGATGCGGCTTTGGCTGGCGTCAAATGCCAAACGTGCGGCATGGCTAAGGGGGTAGGATCGCCGTTGCGCGGCGGCCTGCGGCTTTTGAGGCGGATAGATAGCAGACTGGTCGTAACCATTGTTGTTAGGCTGCAAGCAGGGATGAGGACGAAATGCATCCATTTGTCATCGACGCCAAGCCTCAACCTATTTCAATTGATCCCGCTGACGCCGCCGTACTCGTCGTGGACATGCAGAATGACTTCGGCTCCAACGGTGGAATGTTCGACAGAGCCGGAATCGATATCTCCGGGATTCAACGGGCTGTAGGCCCTACTGCCAGCGTAATAGCTGCCGCTCGCGAATTGAGCATGCCCATCGTCTACCTGAAGATGGGATATCATCGCGACCTCTCGGACCTTGGAACGTCGGACGCCCCCAACCGTATTCGACATCTCCAGATCTTCGGGGTGGGCGCGAACATGACAGCCCCGGATGGCAGCGAGAGCCGGATTCTGATCCGCGACACCTGGGGAACAGAGGTCGTCAACGGCCTCAAGCCACAGGCAGGGGATGTCGTCCTCTATAAAACGCGATTCAGCGGTTTCTACGAAACCGAACTCGATTCTGTTCTGAAATCCGCAGGCGTCAAACACCTCATCGTGACAGGATGCACGACCAGCGTGTGTGTGGAATCGACAATTCGGGATGCCTTCTTCAGGGACTATCGCTGCATACTGCTGACGGATTGCACCAGCGAGCCCATCGCTTGGGACGCCCCAAGGAGCAATCATGATGCCTCGATCACGCTCGTTCAGATACTCTTTGGATGGACATCGACGTCCGACCAATTCCTGAAGTCGGTCGCAGAGCGAGTTCACGGTCGTCTTGAACTAGCCGAATGAGCAGGCGAAGCTGCCTATCAGTCGCCTTGGAGCACCGCGGCTGCCGCTCAGGGCCAGCGTAGATCAAGCCCAAACACAACCGACGTCCCGACCACTCTCGAAAGGTGCCCCGACGCATCGCCTACGATTTAGTCGTCCGACTTTGCCACAAGATCGGCGATACGGGATACATCAGGCACGTAAAGCTCTTTGGCGTGGCGCAGCACGAGTCCGATGTTTTGCAGGTAGCTCAACTCGCGTGCCACCGCCTCGCGGTGGGTGCCAATGCGGTGGGCCAGATCCGTATGGGTCGGGATAGGAGAAATCCTCGCCGAACCGTCGGCTCCGATGTCTTCAGCGCATAAGCGCAGCAACTCCTTATGCACCCGGGACCGAACGTTGAGCGTCGAAAGCTCAACGATGTGCTCGACAAGCACCTGCTGACGTTCCACCAACAATTGTACAACCGCATGCAGGGCTTCAGGATCCTGCTTGACTATGTCCAGAAAGGCACGACTGCCGATCGAAGCGATAGTGCATGGTCCCGCCGCTTCGACCGAATATGGCATCTGGATGTCGCCGCTCAAGGCAATTCCGTTAACAAGCGAGCCACGATGCGCAGGGGGGAGCGACACAATCTTGCCATTGCGGGTATAAACGAGCGCTCGAAGCTCGCCCTCGAGCAGAAAAAAAAGCCGGTCGACACTTTCGCCGGCCGGGACCAGGACGTCCCCTTCATTGAGATGCAACCAACGACAGCGGCGGTCTATCTCGATCAGCGTGGACGACTTAACATTGCTGAAATGCTCGATATTTTTCAAATCCGGCCCGTGCATATGGTTGGCATCAGCTACGGAGGTGATCTCCCCGTCAGTCTGCGGGCCTGGATATCGAACGGGCGGTTGTTTCATCCTGGGTAGCGCCCCCTTGCAAAGGTTCGCAGCCGCTTCCGTTGCGGCTGCTCCCCAAACTCAAGCAAATCACATCTACTAAAACGGTCCGTCAAGAACCATTACTCGTTGAGTGAGGCGGCACCCATATTTCAATTCCGTATGGCAATCCCTTCATACGGCGTTGTGTTGAGTATGTAGGCGACTTCGGTACGGTTTCTCGCACGAAGTTTTTTCATGACATTCCGAATGTGTACCTTGACCGTACTTTCACACATGTTGAGCTCGTACGCGATGACCTTGTTCGCCTTTCCTCGACGCAATGCCTCGATGACAGACATCTGACGCGAGGTAAAAGTGTTGTCTCCGTGCGGCTGCTGCTTGGTCGCGGACTGACCGTCGGTGACGGCGCGTCCTGAATGAAAGAGAACACTGGGCGGGACGAAAGTTCCGCCCGCCGCGACAAGCTGGATGGCCTTGGCGGCCACCTGCAACCTGACGCTGGTGGGAATATAGCCACGCGCGCCGTTTTCGACCACTTTGAGAATGTCCTCAAAGTTCTCGATATCCGATAGGATGACCACCCCTACCTCGGGCCTGGTCGCTTTCAGATGGCCTATCTGGGAAAGATGATAGTCCGCCTGGGAGTTCGACCACATCACACACATCAGGACCGTCGAAACTCTCTGCGTTTCTTCGGGATCCGCCATGTCGAACGCTTCGACCGACGCGTAATGCTGGATATGAAATGATGGCTCAATGATTTCGAGGCTTCTGCTGAAGCAGTCACACATCAAAGGCCGGCCATCGATGATTGCAATCTCGATTCCCTCTCCCGAGGACGGTGAGAGACGATTGACGTCGAGAATAGATGGATATTGATCAAGATCAGTTTTGTCCGTCCGATCATTCGCAGGCAAAAAACTTGTCATGACTCACCCCCGCGCAAATCTCGCCCCAACGGAGATTTCGCTTTTAAACCCATACCTTAACACTTTAGTAATAGCTTGTGGACCGGAGGTGGTGGTGTGACAAAACGCACAGCGCGGCCAAAATTTCGGTTTCCTCAAGCAATCAAAGTGAAAAAGTCGTGATTGCAGTATTATAGTTGGCTTCGAAGTCCATGCGCTTACCAATAGGGGGTAGCTACGGAAGTAGCGGTCATCCAGAATCGTTACGACAAAGAGCTGAACAGGGGTGGCTATGTGAGCCGTTGGTCAGACCTTCGCTCAAAACGCGCACACTTTCTCGGCAAAGCGTAAAATTACATTCAGGAGCCGGCATATTCCATATGGCGGACCTGCGGCATGAGACGTCGCAGCCTGCTCCCTTTCCTCGTCGATTGACCGCTTTGGCGAAGGTGGAGGCGAGCTTATTCGAGGCTTTGCCGCAAGTGCTGGCCCAGTCTGATAGCGAGCGCGACAATGGTGAGGGTGGGCATGTCGTTGCCTCCGGTCGGGAAGACCGAGCTGCCGGCGACGAACAGATTTGCGAGGCCGTGCACCTGGCACGAACTATCAACCACGCCGGTTCGCGGGTCGTCGCTCATCCTCGTCGTGCCCATGTGGTGTCGAACCCAGTGATATGGAATGTCTCGCTCCCCCGCCGGGTTTTTGTCCTGGCCTGGATGAATGGCGCTTCTATGCCCCAGCCGCTTCATCTCTTCAGTGATGATCGCCTGGACACGCTCAAGCGTCCGTCGGACGAGAGGCCCCACGTTCCATTGCAGCTTCACACGGGGCAGACTGAACTCGTCGAGCCTTGTATCGAGCGTGACGCGGCTTGCCGGATCCGGTTCTTGTTCCAGTATCGTGTCAAAATGAAAATGCCTTGCACGCCGACGTGAGTGCCAGATCCGTTCGAAACCTGCCGATATTGCTCCCGCCGGATGCATCAGGATAGTTCGGCCGCATTTGATAAGGTCGCGATGCAGCCGGCCTCTCCGCAGCCAGAAGGTAAGATACTGCAAAGCTTCGGAACCATCCATATGATTGACGCAAGGCCCAGGCTTGATCCATGTGCGGGAATCGAGGAGGCGCTCGCTTGCACGTATTTCGGGCCGCAGCGCCAGTCCGAATGCATCATTGGTGCCGCGGTTTTCAGGCGACAATCCGGTCGTGCGGGTCCAAGGCACGTGGAGGTCTATCATGTTGTCGGGCTGGCTGACTTGCAAGCTTCCCCATTTTACCCGGGGATGCTCCATGAAATAGCGGCCAACCAGGTCATACTGGTTTCCTATGCCATTCGGCGCCTGTCGGTTTGAAACAAGGAGCAGGCGCGCGTTTTCGATACCGCCGCAGGCCAGCACGAAAAATCGCGCAGCAATCTGGAATCGTTTGTTCGGCGTTCTCGCTACCTCGATGGAGCGAACCCGCCTTCCGCAGTCGTCGGTGTCGAGCCGCAGCGCCGTGGCATGCAGCACGACCTGGACGTTTTTTGCGTCCTGAAGCTTCTTGCGAAGCGTTGCTCCGATATCCGGAGTGGGACTGAGAAAGCAGCGTTCCGAAAAGAGCGGCCCGTTTTCAGGCATGACCGCGGAAGTCGGCCAATCGGTCAGCAGGTCGTCGATTCCGAGCAGGCGGGCTGCGGTCTCATAATGGGGTAGTAATGATTTATGGGCGACGGGCCAACCACTCAGGGGTATCCAGGGCCGGTGCTCGAAATCGCCATGGTCCAACATCTTGCACCATCCGCCCCAACCAGCCTTGCCTGTGCTCCCGCCGAACTGACGAAGGCGGCAAAGATCAAGAGCTTCGTAAGGTTGACCCACGGACAGCCCGCGCGACAGCCGTTGGCGCCAGTGCTCGTACGTCATGCCACCGCTTTCGATGACGCATATGCGATGCCGCGTGCCTTCTAGTTGTGATGCTATCGCCAGGCCGGCGGCACCCGCTCCCACGATGCACACATCCGCCTCCAGGCGCATGCCTTGCGGAAAGGCGTTGCAATCTTCAATCATGGCGTCGATCGGGCATGGTGTCGATCGGGACCAGCAATTGCACGCCTGTGAGAGCGTGGCCATTTGCGCCTTGCCCCCAGCCCCATTTGGCTGTTGGTCCCGCTGGCATCGGGCGGGCACGTCAAACTTGTGATCCGAAGAAAACAAATGTCACGATACGAGCAACGGCGCGAGGACTGCCGGAGCCTCGCCCTGTGCTCCATTCGGTTAGCCTCTGGAAGTTCGGCCACTGGCATTCCGTTGTCCAAGCCTGATCCTCTTGGCTGCCTCCGAGCGCAACGCAGTTAAATTTGGCGCCACAATCGGATAATCCGGCGGCAAGCCCCATTTCTGGCGATATTGCGCTGGCGTCATGCCGATGGATGTCAGATACCGCTTCAAGGATTTCATGCGGCGCCCGTCCTCCAGGTTGACGATGAAGTCAGGGGTCACCGACTTGCGGATCGGCACGGCTGGAACAGGTTTCGGTTCGGGCTGGTGATCGCCCACGGCAAGCTTTTGCAAAGCACGGCCGACATTCTGGATCAGGTCAACCAGATCGGAAGGCGACGTCCGGTTTTTCCTGACATAGGCCGAAACAATATCAGCGGTTAGCTCAATGTGGTCGGCGGGGTCAGAGTCCATGAGTCCGCTCATTGCCTGAAGAAGGCTATCTTCCGTGGCCGAGGCGCGGAGCACGTTCTGCATCGCTCATTGAAGGATTGCCCACCGTCACAGGAGAATGCTCCTGATGCCCCGCTCCTTGCATGGCCCAATGCCATCCCCAGGTGCCGTTTGTGTCAATTGTCCCTTGGCGGCAGTCGATCCATCCAAAAGTGGTACCGCTTGCCAATCCCGATCCCGTGATGGCAGCGGCGAAACCGGCAACACCGGCGGCACAGCTAAGCCGGCAAGACCTCACTGATCCGATGCCGGTGCGCACATGTCGCGTACCGGTATCGACCGTCAAATCGATATCCAGCGCCGCCTCGCTGCGACGGCTCGACTTATTCGCGACGGCTCGACTTGTTCAAGGCTGTCGTGTCTGGAGCTTCATGGCGCGCTTGAAGTCACGATTGTCCACGCGGCCGGCGCAAGACATGTCCAGGCCCGTAAGCCTTGAACAATGCTTGCGCCTTGTACTGTGCATGGGCGCTTGGACCTGAGCGGCGCGGCTTGACGAACCGCTCTTTCTACCACTCCGAGCCGGTATAGCCCGCAGCTTCCTTCCACAATGCGAGTGCGATGCTTGGCGAGCGGCCTTTCACTTCAATGTCTTTGCCGCGGTACTTTCCAGCCGCAATCCACACTGTCTTTGAACGCTGATAGATGTTGATGTCGAGGGCGCTGGCTAGAGCTTCCCAGTCCCTGCGTCTCGAAAAATCCATCCGACCCCCATCTCTCCATAATGTGGAGCAGTAACGAACATGGCGGATGAGAGTTCCCAGATCGTGAGGACCTCGGACGACCCGGTCTTTGTCCGGAATCGGCAAAACGGCGAGATGAAAGAAGCCACTGAAGCACTCAGTGAGATTGTCAAAAGAATGTGTTTGATCGTGATAAGCCTCCAAAAGAGGGCATTGCTTATCCCGTGGAGATGGATAGTTTTTCCCGAAAAATATCGCGTATATCTCGATTAATTCTTTGCACTCTTTAAATGATATGGGACTCTGCGTGTATGTACCTATTATACAAAGAGAACCCTCACACGCTGATCTTCGTCTTGGCCCCGAACTGCAGACTGGCCATCAATGGATCGGCATGCGGGTAAGGGAAACGTAACGGCTGAAGCATGCAAAGCTTACGTGATACAAATTGTTGTGAACGCCCGTCCTCCTAAAATGGGTCTACATTCTTGGATGCGCGCGCATAGGTGAGGTCTTTGGCATGGGGCCGTTATCGCGAAGGACGTTTGCACAGGGAACGGTTCTGGGCCTGTTACACTGGCTTGGCTTTACCAACCCTGGCAAAGCGGCCACTCAATCTTCAGCTGGCGTAACGCTTATCGCCCGCGGCAGACCTGCGGCAACGCTCGTTACTTCGGATCAGCCGAGTGGCTCTGTTCACTACGCCGCCACGGAACTCGGCTGGCACATAAAAAAAGCGACCGGCATCCAACCTGCCATCACAACTGAAAACCATGTCTCGCCGGCTGGCCTGCGTAACGCCGCCCATATTTTTCTGGGCGACACCCGGTTCGCCCGGGCAGCCGGAATCACATTCGGCGCATTGGCGCGTGAAACCTGTATCATCCGAACCGTCGGCAACCATCTGTGCATCGCCGGCCTCGATCATCCCGGCAGTGCACTCGACCAAAACACGTCCGCGGGCACCCTCTTCGGCGTGTACGAGCTCCTTGATCGCTATTTCGGTGTCCGATGGCTATGGCCAGGTGAACTGGGAACGTTTGTCCCAAAGGCACAGTCCTTGGTGATCCCCGCGCTTGATTACGTCGTTACGCCCCGGTTCATGCAGCGTCGCGTGCGCGCTGGAGCTGGCTTCACGAGCGAAGAACATCCCGAAATGGGTTTCACCGCAGCAGCGGCGAAAGAATATATGAAAGCCCAGGCCACGTTCCTGCGTCGCCACCGAATGGGCCGCAGAGTACCCACGAACTACGGTCACGCTTTCGTCGACTGGTGGCAGCGGTATGGCACCGAGCATCCCGAATGGTTTCAATTGGTCAGAGGCAAACGGGGCCCGGTGAGGCTGGGCGCTCGCTTCTCGATGTGCATTTCCAATCCGGGCTTGCGAGAAGAGATCGTCTCGCAATGGCGTGAGCATCGGAGCGCCTCTGCGGGACAGCCAACTTTCGTCAATGCGGTCGAGAACGACATCCCGGGGCAGTGCGAGTGCGAAATATGCAAAGCGCTGGATGGCCCAGAGCCGCCTGACTATCGAAAGTTCATTCCGTCGAAGTCGAAGATCGCCAGCAAGCCTTTCGTATCGGACCGCTATGCGCGTTCCTGGCAAGCCATTCAGCGGATAGCCGCGAAAGACGACCCTAACGCGGTCGTGGTGGGATACGCCTATATGAATTACTTCGCGGCACCGACATCGGGAATCAAGTTGAACCCGAATATCCTGATCGGGTTTTGCCCATCGGCCTGGTACTATCCACGCAGCGGCGAAGAGCAGGACTGGATAAAAGACCAGTGGCGCGGATGGGCGGCAACGACTGCCCAGGTGTTCATGCGCACCAACTATTTCCTGGATGGCTACTGCATGCCGCACATATTCGCCGGCCAGTTCGCCGACGAGTTTCAGAACGCGGCGCGAAACGGGATGGTCGGAACCGATTTTGACTCGCTGACAGGCCATTGGGCGACGCAAGGTCCAAATCTCTATTTGTTGATGCGCCTGCAGACACATCCTGAGACTGCCGTGGAGTCATTGTTGTCGGAATATTATTCAGCCTTCGGACCTGCGGCCGACGACGTCAAAAGCTATTTTGATTATTGGCAGGCGTATACTTCGAACGCTCGCGCCCAGCTGCGGGAGGGGTTCGAGGCTCTTGGAGCATCTCGTTGGCGAAGCTGGGCGAAGGCGGCGCACGCTGTCTATCCAGAGGAGAGTTTCGCGCCGGCGGAAGCCTTGCTTGACAGGGCGGCAGCCTCCGCAATCCAAGATCCGGAAGCCTCGATGCGGGTGAAGTTTCTTGAGCTGGGATTGCAGCATGCGAAGCTGTGCTCGCGAGCGGCCAGCAAGCTCACGCTCGGCGATCCGCAATCCGCCTATGAGCGCGGAAAGCCGGAACTGGAAGCGTTGCTGCAATTTCGGCGATCATATGAGCATATGTGGATATCTAACATGAATCACTGCGCGTGGGTAGAGAGCCAGAGTTGGATCCTCCCGGGCTTTGCGATTCAATCTCCGGACCTTGATCCGGAATGATCCATCTATTTTGAAAGAAGGTTTGCGGGAAGCTAGCTGGCCGAGCCGCACGATATCGCGCCCTGGCCAGCTAGGGAGAGGTGGTCGGCGTTGTGCCAGGCACTGCCGACTGTGCTCGGTGCAGTTGCGGGAGCGCTTCTGTCCATGAACGGGGGGACTGCGTCAAGACAGGCGACAGACGCGACAATCACCTCGCAATTTTTCCTCAATCGCCGGAGAGGACACGTCGTGCTGCGCGGAAGTCGGTGCCTGGCTCTGGTTTCCCGATGTGAGGCCGAGACTTGCCGGACTGCATTTTTCCTGTCGGCTTTGAGCTGTGTTAACGTTGCCCTTGAACCGGTGGATCGGACCGAGGGGACTAGGGTCCGAAACCCGATTTTCATCCTGTTTGGCTGACACCTCCCATTGTTTTGGGAGTTGTGAACCACCTGGGCATTTCGCGATTCGAAGGCGAACCGTCAACCGCGCACTAAAGTATTGTTAGGCCCAGGTACTTCCCACCTCCCTTTATAGAACACGGGAAGTCTGTAACCTATGACTGCAAATTGTAAGCTGACAGTTTGGGGCTACTCCGTTCGGATACCGTGTGTTGCCGACGGCAAGGGCCGCGGCACCGATGGCAGCGGCAATGGCCATGCTCAACCGGCGCGTTCATCGGATCCCCGGTACCCAAGGTCAACGTCACAAGAGTCCGCAAAGTGTAGCCAGGAACATGGAACAACCGCTCTCAGCAGCAGTTGTCCGGTTCAGGAGGCAATATGAGCGCGACGATCGAGTTCTTTCGAACCTGGCTGCAGGAGAATGTCGGAAACCTGGCGACCGACACGCAAGTCAGCGTCGCGGTGTTGGCCCAGCAATTCGAGCAGGATGCGGACGCCGCAGGATACGGGCGCGAGGTTCGCGAAGAAGATATCGGCAACATAGAGGACGCCATCCAGCAGGCCCTCGACAAGGCGAACGCAGCCAACGGCCGGCAACCAGTTCCGGAGGAAGATGGCTCGCTTACGCCGATTATCCAAGGTCTTGAGGCTGCGGAGCCTGAACACTCAGCGTCTGCCGCCGGTGACGGCCGTAAGGAAGGAAGCTGACGAGCGCGTACAGCCGAATACCGGATCGTTAGTCCGGCGTATCGGGCTGGGTCGATCAGCGAGGGAAGTCGCGCACAGGATGATCTTCTTCACGAGCGATACTCATTTCAACGACCCACGCATCCTGCGAATTGATCGGCGGCCGTTCGGCTCGCTGGCAACGCATGACGCGGCGCTGATGAGCCTCTGGAACGAGACCGTCGGCTCGGACGACGAGATCTGGCATCTGGGTGATTTTGCCCGCCCGAAGGCCGGCATCGAAAACATCCTGTCGCAGCTCAACGGGCGCAAGCACCTGATCATCGGCAACAATGACGGAAGCGATGCAACGCTCGCATCTGGCTGGGCCAGCATCCAGCACTATGCGGAACTGGTGGTGGACGGTACCCTCCTCGTCCTGTGCCACTATCCGTTTCGGACCTGGAATCAGATGGGCAAGGGATCGGTGAATTTGCACGGCCATTCGCATGGCAAGCTGAAGCCGCTTACTCGCCAGCGTGATGTCGGCGTTGACGTGTGGAATTTCCGGCCGGTTTCCCTGCCGATCCTGCTCAGCAAGCACAACCGTCGATCAGGCTGAGCGTGGCCCGTCGCCACTGACCGGCAGTCGTCCTTTATACAGTTCTGGATGTGCTTCGCTCAGCATCAAAGCCGGACAAGAATGAAGATCGATCACGATTTTCCGTTACAGGAACAACAAGGACGGCGCTCCGTTGGGAAAGTGATCGCAACAAGCGATTTAACCAATGGAGGCACTTATGATGAAAACGATCTTGGTCGCATCCGCCCTGTCCTTAGCGCTCGCCACATCCGCCCTGGCCCAAACGAGCGGCTCGGGCAATGCCGGCGGTACCGCGGGCGGCGGCATGAACAACAGCGGCACGAGCGTCAACGGCTCCGGCAGCACCACGGGGACCGTCACAACTGATCCGAATGCGACGAACTCGACCACGACAACACCAAACGGCATGAATGACCGTTGCAAGGACACTGCGGGCAATGACGTCGACACCAATACCGCCAGCGGCACTGCCACCTCGCCGTCCCAAAATTGCAACAAATAGTTCCGCCAGCAGAATTCAGCTCAGGCCCGGCGATGACCCGGGCCTGAGACGTCATCCCTAATCGCAAGGCTGCGCCTATCGAAAGACAGAGTTCATGACCGCTATAGCGTCTTGGAGCACCAAGTCTTGAGCCTCTCAGTCGCACGCGATCGGCAGCGGTTTCGTCTTGCCGGTCAATCTGGCTCCCAGCGTCAGGCTGTTCGGGAAACCGCTCACGAACGTGTTCATCGCGGCAGCGGACATGGGATGGGAGGCAAGGCGTGCCAACAAGGCAGCCACGCGAATGCGGGTTGCAAATTGGCTGTTCCAGCCCTTGGAATAGCGGCGTCCAACAGCAATCCTTGCCGCTCGGTCCCAACGGGCGAACCTAGCCAGTTCATTGGCCAACAACCAGCCTGACTGCAAGGCCATCGAGATCCCTTCAGCGATGATGGGATGGGACTCACCGGCGAGGTTGCCCACCCGAAATATGTCGTTGGCAAAACATGGGCGTATGCCAGGCCGTATGGGACCTGCGGCGAGCCATTCGCCATCGAGCGTGGCATTCACGATCGTGGAGGCGACACGGGGACACGAAGCAAGGATATGCGCATGAACAGCTTGGGCTGCCGACGAGGCGTTGCCTTTTTTGCGTAGCCTGATCAAGGCGTCGCGGCGTATGCAGCACGACAGCGACATCCTGTTCCGGTCGGCCCAGACCATGCCGCCATAGCCGCCCGGAAATGCCAGCAGGGGCATGAGGTCGCGGTCGAGCTCAGCGCCGGTGAAATGAGCCTTGAATCCGAAAAGATCGTGCGGCGCGTTGGTTTTCGGCAGGTTCGTCGGAAGCCTTCCTTGTTCCCACGAGCCATGCGCGGCAATAACGACCGGCGCAACGAGAACTCCCTGATCGTGCTTGCTTTCGATCCGAACCATAGCGTTGTCACCATCGGTGGTGATCTCCGCCGCCCGCCAAGGCTGGAACACGTCGGCTCCGGCATCGCGAGCCGCATCCAAAAGCATGCCATCCAGAACGTCGCGCCCGAGCGCGCGTCCAAATGCATCTCCCGCGGCCCGCGGCATGCCCGCATCCGTGCCGGGACCCGATGCAAAAAGTGCAACCCGCTTGACCTCCGGACCGGCTTTGGCGCGAACCGCGGCGCCTCCGCCCAATCTATCCAATAGATCCAGATTGACCGCGGACATGTATTCCCCGCAAACTTTGCGGCGCGGGAATTCACTTCGCTCGACGATGGCAACGGCGCGCCCCTGGCCGCTCAAAGCCAAGGCCACCGAAGAACCACTTGGCCCGGCGCCTATGACGATGGCGTCGTACATCATGGCAAACCTTCCGAAGCGCGGTCGACGGCAAGGAAGGCATGGGTAAACGGTCCAATTCTGCGTTCTGCACACTGGCGCCTGAAATCCGGGGGCCATAAGCTGGAAAGCTCATGACCCGCAAAACCGGCGCGGACGCTTGCCGGCGCATCGTGCAAAGTCACCTCGTTCGCGCCAATGATATGCAGAAGCGAGCAGGCTCTTAAGGCAATGGCGTTTCGGCTCGGCTCGGTGGCGAGAAACACTGGCGCCAGAGGGCGAATCGCCAAAAACAGGCGTTTCAGGGCTGCGTCCGGAAAATGGTGCAGAAACAAGTTGGCCGATACCACATCGAAGGCGCCTGCTCGGGGGCTTTCGATCCATTCGAAGACATCATCGATGATGATTTCGACCCGCCAACCAAGTGCATAGAAATCAGCGAACCGCCTGTCCGAAATGAGGTTGAACTGGTCAAGCATGACCAGGTCGACATCTGTCCAGCGCCGGGCGAGGCGCTTTGCGACGGAAAGCATGAATGCTCCATCGCCGGAACCAATTTCCAAAAATCTGGTCGGGCTTTTGCGCACGCTTGCCTTCAACAGGCTGGCCATGATCGCGCTCTGAAACATCAGTGCGTTTATCCAGGCGAGATCACGCCGCGAACCGACGGCCCTTGGATCGTCGGGAGGCAAATTGTCGAGCAGTTCCCGCTCGATCCGACGATGGTCGAGATCATTGACCATTCAGGTATCGCCGGCTGTGTGGAACATCATCGTCTCGGTCGTCAGGCCAGGTCCGAATGCCATGGCACAACCCACACGGTCTTCCTTTGTGGCCTCGCGCAGCATTCGCTCGAGTACGAACATGACGGTAGCAGAGGACATGTTTCCGTTTTCACGAAGGACCTCGCGGGAGGTCGACAACGCATCGGAACGGAGATTCAGCGCGCGCTCCACTGCGTCGAGAACGGAGCGGCCGCCCGGGTGGACGGCCCAAAGGTCGACGTCTGAAACGCTCCTGTTTCCCAGAATGCTGCCTATGTCTGTGCCGAGTGCATGGTGGATTGCGGCGGGAACCTCTCCCGACAACACCATGTCGAAACCGTCGTCGTGTATGTTCCAGGTCATGAGGTCGCGGCTGCCGCCATCGACGAGCGCGTGAAAACTATCCAGTCCTATGCCAAAAGGACTGGCGCTTACCGACGCAGCCGAGCAGCCATCGCCCCACAGGCAGAACGAGAGCAGCTTTTCAAGGTCGGAGGTCTCCTTGAGGTGAAGCGTACAGAGTTCGATGCTGACCACCAGAACCCGGGCCTCGGGTTCCGACCGGATGATGTGTCGTGCCTGCTTGAGTGCGTTGATCGCTGCATAGCAACCCATGAAGCCGAGGATTGTGCGCTCGATGGAGGTCGGCAGGTTGCACCGGGCAATTATTTCCAGATCCAGGCCGGGGGCGGAAAACCCCGTGCAGGTGGTGACGATCAAATGTGTGATACGGCTCCTGTCCTGACCATGAAGGAGCTTCTCCACGGCCTGTTCAGCCAGAGCGGGCGCTGTGGCCGCGAACATCTCCATGCGCTTTGCCGTGCCTGGAAACGCGCCGCGTTTGAAAACACCCTCCAAATCGACACTTGGGCCTTCAGGATCATCGGCGGGCGCAAAGCACGAATAACGATGCTCTATTCCGCATCTGTCCGCCATGCGATCAAAGATCGCCCGGCGACGGGGATTTGCCGTCAACTGGGAACCGGCAAATTGAAGAAAGAAGCGGTGAACGCCATTCTCCGGAACGGCTGCCGCAATCCGGTTGATGAAAGCTTGAGCGGGCATCTTTTCCTCGGCCTACAGCTTTAGGCTGGTGTACCGCGGGCGGTGACTACGAACCCGACCGGGTCGGGACCAGCCCCTGAGAGGTGGTAAACACTCTCATAAACGTTCGGGACAGATGAAAGCTTCCCTCGTCCTCGACGATTTCCAAGGTGCCGGCCAATGGCGGCACCAAGCGCAATTGGAGGCTTCCTCGCTGTCGGCGGCGCAGGCGGGCGAGCGTCGAATGTGGCACCGTACCGCAACGGATGCCGCATTCGCATCAGGATGGATGGCATCGCGGCCGCCATATAGCCAGACGAGTCATCCATTCCTTGACCGGCCAAGGCCTGGCCAGTCGACCGCGATCTCGGGTGGACCGGCGGCTTCCCCGGACCACCAGGGGTATTGTTTAAGGCGGCCTAGCCATCATGGCGGCGGGGACAAACCGCTGTCGAATGGCGGTGCGCGGAGATACCCTATTTGCCGTTTTTGGCCCCGCCGATCTCCTTGTCCCACTTCTCGAACATGGCAACCAGCGGTTTGGCGTCGAGCGGCGGTTCGATCGGGTTGTCGGCGATCATCGCGGCATATTCGGGCCGGCCGAAACGCTTGATCGTGTCCTGGCTGTCCTGCGGCGCCATCTCTATCGGCACGTCCCTGATCGACGGGCCGGGGTACATGTAGCCGTGATCGTACATGAATGCCTGCTGCTCGGGCTCAAGGATGAAGGCGATCAGTTGCAGGAGAACGCCGAGCTTTTCGTCGGAAACGCCCTTTGGGATAGCCACATAGTTGGCGTCGCTGACCCAGTGGAAGCCCTTCAGGGTCGCAATCTTGTAGTCTTCGGGAACGATGCCGAGATAGCGCGGATTGATGTCCCATCCGGTGGTCGTGACGATGATGTCGCGCGTGCCGTCACCCAGTTCCTTCATGGTGACGGTCGTGCCGGAGGGATAATAGTCGATGCAGTCGTTCAGTTCCTTGAGATAGGCCCAGGTCTTCTCCCAGCCGTCGATAGGATCCAGCGGATCCTTGTCGCCGAGCAGGTAGGGAAGGCCCATGACGAAGGTTCGGCCGGGGCCGGAATTCGCCGGGCGCGCATACATGAACTTTCCCGGATGCGCCTTGCACCAGGCAAGCAACTCTTCAGCGGTCCCAGGAAGGTCCTTGACCCGATCCGGCGCATATTCCAGGAGCGGGCCTGACGGATACCAGCTATCGACGAAGGCTTGGCCCTTCGCCATCTGCTGCATGGCATAGGCGCCCGGTAGGTAGCGCTCGTCGAGCTTGGGGAACATATCGGCGTAGTCGGGCAGGATCTGGGTCCACAATCCCTGGTCGATGCCCGCGGCAAGGGCGTCGTTACCGGTGAGCACGAAATCGATGTCCAACCGGCCTGCCGCCTGCTGGGCCTTGAGCTTGGCGGCAAGTTCGGGCGCGGGCGCCTGCGTGTAAACGAACTTCGAAATCAGTTCCGGATGGGTCTCGGCGAACTTTTCAAGCGCCCGCTGGCTGAGTTGCAGGTCGCCGGCAACGTCGACCACATTGATGACCAGCGGTTCCTTCGGCTTCGGGAACTCCTTGGCAAGCACGAAAACCGGCCTTGCCGCCGCGGCAACGCCAGCACCCAGGATCGTTAGAAGGGCATTGCGTCGGGTTGTCATTGGTGTCTCCTCCCTTTCTAGGTTGCGTGGACGGTTATTCGCCCACGGTGTCCGGCACTTCGCGAAGCAGAGCAGCCGATTGCGGATCGAGAAACAGGTGGCAGTCGGCATGCCTGCGCAAGATACCGGCCGGCACCATCGGCGAGATCGGCGCTTCGACCGTGTCGCGCACCGCCTCGGCCTTGCGGCGGTCCGGCACCGCCAGCACGATCAGACCGCTTTTCATGATCTGGTTGACGGTCATGGAGATCGCCCTGTGCGGGACGTCTTCCAGCGTCGGAAACCAGCCTTCGCCGAACTGCTGGCGGCGGCAGCGGTCGTCCAGCGTTACCAGGTGGAACGGTGCGGTCGTCTCGAAGTCCGCGGGCGGATCGTTGAAGGCGAGGTGGCCGTTCTCGCCGATGCCCGCGAAGGTCACATCGATGGGGTGACGCGCAATCAACGCATTGATGCGCGCCACCTCGGCACCTGGATCCGGCACGTCCCCGTCGATGAAATGAAAGGCCCCGAACGACGGCAGCAACGCGGTGAAGCGCTCCTTGAGATAGCGCCGAAAACTGGCCGGATGCGTATCCGGCATGGCGACATATTCATCGAGGTGAAAGCCGGTGACGCGCGACCAGTCGATGTCATCCCGCTCCACCAGCGCGGCAAGTACCTCGAACTGGCTGGCTCCGGTGGCGACGACGATATTGGCCGCGCCGCGCGCCTCGATCGCGGCGCGGATCGACTGCGCCCCCAGTTCAGCGGCAGCGGCGCCCAGCAGCTTTTTGTCCGGTTTCACGTAAATTCGCATGATCACTCCGTGGTTGTAAGTCGATCGAGCCCCGCCGTGGCTCGCTGCGAGCACGGGGCCTGGGTTGTCGCCCTGATGACGAATTCGGTGACGAGATTGATGCGCTTGTGAGCGAGCGGCTTGCCTTGCAGCATAGCGACGAGAAGCTCGACCGCCTGCCTGCCGGCCTCCGCGCAATGGGTTGCGATGGACGTCAGGGGCGGGAAAAGGGTCGGCGCCAGTATGCCGTCGCAGCCGATCACGCTGTAGTCGCCCGGCACCGACAGGCCGCGCGCGGCAAGCCCGGCCATGATGCCTTGCGCCATGACATCGTCGAATGCGAGTACGGCGGTCGCGGCCGTCAGGACGAGTTCATCGACGCAGGCCTGGCCGGCCTCGAAGCTTGGCCGCGAGGTCGGAACCCGTACAATCTCAACCCCAAGCTCGGCGGCCCTCCTGGTCACGGTGCCGTAGCGCTGGCTGTTCGACCAGGAGAATGCCGGCCCGGAAACATAGGCGATCGATCTATGGCCCAGCGAAACCAGATGCTCCAGCGCCTGCCCATAGCTTGGCCCGCTATCGACCAGAAGCCGTACCATGCCGGGAATGTCGCGGTTGACGAGGACGCAAGGCCGCCTCCGCGCATGTTCAAGGATCTGTTTCGTGTGCAGGCGCGAAGAGGCGATGATGAAACCTTCTACCTGCGCCGACAGCTTGGTCAGGAGAATGTCTTCCACTTCCGGCGTCTCGTCAGAATCGCCGATAAATGTCGCATAGCCACAGTCGCGGGCCGTCGCCTGCCCCCCACGCATCAACGCCGCGAAGAACGGGTTGGTGATGTCGGGCACGATCAGCGCGATATTGCCCATCCGGCCGGTGCTTAGTGCGCGCGCGGCATGGTTGGGGACATAGCCGAGTCTTGCGGCGACCGAGTGAACCCGCGCGACCGTCTCGCGACTGAGAAGCTCCGGCCGGCTGAAAGCACGCGAAACCGTAGCCGAAGAGACGTTGGCTGCGTCCGCCACCTCGCTCAGCGTCGGTGCTGAAGATGAATTGTTCCGCCTTCGGTCAGGCATGCGCGCCCCTAATGCAAGCGCTTGCATGAAAGCGCTTGCACGAAGTCGTGTCAAGGATTGATTGGCCTAGAACAGGTCGGATAATCGGACTGTCCCCCGAGGCAGTCCTCCACAGGCGGAAACCGACCTAATGCCGATCGACGTCAGGGATAGGGCAGGATCGGCGCAGGCGGACCGAAGCCGCGCCGATCACGGTAGGCATTGCCGCGCTGTCAACCCTTCGACTGGAGCGCGTGGATCACGCCGCGCAGTTCCGCCAGACCGCGCAGGCGACCTATCGCCGGATAGCCGGGATTCACCGTTTTTGTGAGATCATCCAGCATGCGGTGGCCGTGGTCGGAGCGGAAGACGATGGTGTCGTGCGGTTCCCGTTTGCCGTCTTCGGCCAACAATTCGCGCAGTACCGCAACCATGTCCACGTCGCCGTCCAGATGCGCCGCTTCATGGAAGGTGCGGCCATCGCCTTCGCGCTTGGTCGCCCGCAAATGTGCGAAGGGGATGCGCGACGCGAAGTGCTTCGCCATCGCCGGAAGATCGTTGTCGGCGCGCACGCCAAGGCTTCCGGTGCAAAAGCACATGCCGACGGCCGGCGACGGAACTGCCTCGAAGAGCGCGTTGTAGTCGGCGGCGGTCGAGGCCACCCGCGGCAGACCAAAGAGCGAGCGGGGCGGATCGTCCGGATGCAGCGCAAGCCGGACGCCGCTGCTCTCTGCGGCGGGCGCGATCGCCGCCAGGAATTCGGTGAGATGGTGGCGCAGCCGGGCGGCATCGATGCCCGCATAACGCGCCAGCCGGTCGCGAAACTGCGGGACCGTCAACGGCTCCGTGGTCGAGCCCGGCAGCGCACTGGCGATGTTGGCGACGAGGGTCGCGGCCTCCTCTTCGCTCATCGCCTCGAAAACAGCTTTCGCCCGCTCGCGGTCCTCGTTCGAATAATCGGCTTCGGCTCCCCTGCGCTGCAGGATGTGGAGGTCGAAGGCTGCAAACCGGTCCTGGTCGAAACGCATCGCGGTCGCGCCGCTTGGCAGTTCGTAATCGAGATCGGTGCGGGTCCAGTCCACCAGGGGCATGAAATTGAAACAGATGATATGGATGCCGTTGGCCGCAACCGCTTCCATGCTGGCGATCCAGGCCTCGATCTCGGCTTTCGCCTCGCCGCCGTGACGCTTGACAGCGTCGGGGACCGGTATGCTTTCAACGACCGACCAGACAAGCGGCGAGCGGTCGGACGGCGTATCCTCGATCATCGCCTTGCGCGTCGCCACCTCCGCCTTCGTCCAGGCACGCCCGATCGGGACTTCGTGCAACGCCGATACGATATCGGTGGCGCCGGCCTGACGCACGGCATCGAGCGGAACCCCCGCATCCGGCCCAAACCATCTCCATGCCTCGCGCATTCGTCATTTCTCCAACTATTTCAGGGCTGGTCGGCTCAAATAAACCAGTCGGGGTAGGCGTCGCGCAGTTGCTCGACATCGGGAATGACAGCGCCCAGGTGGATTCGCATGGCCTCGCAGGCAGCCTTCACGTCATGCGCCCCTATAGCGTTGCGGATGACCGTATGCTCGCCAATCACATGGTCCATGCGGCCGAGCGCGGGCAGCGTCATGCGTCGCGCCCGGTCGATCTGCACCTTGACCGGCTTCAGATAGTTCCAGATGCCGGAATAGCTGGCTATTCGGGCAATCGCCTCGTGAAAGGCCTCGTCGGCCTCGTGAAATCCGTTCATGTCCTGTCGTTCGGCAAGGAACCGCTGCCGCGCCAATATGTCGTCGAGCTTTCCCACATCGTCGCCGTTTGCGCATTGCGCGGCCTTTTCGACCGTGGCGCCTTCCAGCGCCTTACGGATGACGACGGCTTCGGGAATGAGCGAGATCGGTATCGGCGCGACGAAGGTTCCCGACTGAGGATAGATATTGACCAGCCCGTCTTCGACTAGGCGAATCAACGCCTCGCGCACCGGCGTGCGGCTGACACCGAAACGCTCGGTCAGCACCTTTTCATTCAAGGCGTTGCCGGGCTTAAGCTGCATGGATACGATCGCCTCGTGCAGTTCGCGGTATACTGCGGACGCAGCCGTCGTACGCACGATGCCCGGCCGACGCATCTTCGTTCGAACGGAGACGGCGTCGCGGTCGGAGCCCGCAATGCCCGCATGCGCCTTTGCTGATGTCATTTCTCGATCCCCGATCTTCAATCAGTTGACATATTAATATATTATTCCTTACTGTTCGCCAATATCGGAACGCCGCTTCATCCCAAATTATGATCGCGCGCATTCAATCGCCCCTCCCTTCCGAACGCCGCTTTCGCGGCTCGACCGCAAGGATTTTGCAATGCCGCTCCATCCCGACAGGCTTTTTTCGCCTGATCCTACCGTCCGTTCCATCGCCAGGCGCCTCTATGAAGGCGTGCGTGCCTTGCCGATCATCTCCCCGCACGGCCATACCGAGCCGGATTGGTATGCGTATGACCTGCCGTTCCCGGATCCGGCCACGCTGTTCGTCAAGCCCGACCACTACATTTTGCGCATGTTCTATTCCCACGGAATGCGCATGGAAGATTTCGGCGTCCCACGACTGGATGGGGGCCCGATCGAAACCGATCCCCGCAAGATCTGGCGCCGCTTCGCCGAGAACTACGCCCTTTTCCGCGGCACGCCGACACGGCTGTGGTTCGAGCATTCGCTGGCAACGGTCTTCGGAATCGAAGAGCGGCTCGGCGCGAAGAATGCCGACCTTCTTTATGACCGCATCGCCGAACAGCTCGAGCGGCCGGAGATGCGCCCGCGCGCGCTCTACAAGCGTTTCAACATCGAAGCCATCTCAACGACGGACGCCGCCACCGATGCGCTTGCCGCGCATGATGCGATCAAGGCTTCCGGATGGGACGGCCGGGTTGTGCCAGCCTACCGGCCAGACGCCGTCGTCGACCCTTCGCGCAAGGGTTTCCATGCCGAGGTGGAGCGGTTCCTGGCGTTGGCCGGAACGCCGGCCAGCTATCCCGGCTATCTTGAGGCGCACCGAATCCGCCGTGCATATTTCAAGCAGCGCGGCGCGACGTCCACCGACCACGGCCATCCGAATGCCCGCACCGCCGACCTGTCGAAGGCGGAAGCAACGGCTCTGTTCAACCGGGTGCTGAAGGCCGATGTTTCGCCCGAGCATGCCGACCTGTTCCGCGCGCAAATGCTGACCGAAATGGCGCGCATGAGCGTCGAGGACGGCCTGGTCATGCAAATCCATCCCGGCTCTTTCCGCAACCACAACCCGCAGATTTTCGCCGAGTTCGGCTTCGACAAGGGCGCAGACATTCCCACCGGCACCGATTATGTCCACGACCTCAAGCCGCTCCTCGACGCGTTCGGCAACGACACGCGCCTGACATTGATCCTGTTCACACTGGACGAGACGGCCTATGGGCGCGAGCTTGCGCCGCTTGCCGGGCATTATCCGGCGCTGCGCCTCGGGCCGCCCTGGTGGTTTTTCGACAGCCCCGGAGGCATGTACCGGTTTCGCAAGCTTACCACGGAGACAGCCGGCTTCTATAACACGGTGGGCTTCAACGACGACACCCGTGCCTTCTGTTCGATCCCCGCGCGGCACGACATGGCGCGCCGCGTCGACTGCAATTTTCTCGCGGAATTGGTGGCTGACCACCGGCTCGACGAGGACGAGGCGCAGGAAGTGGCGCACGATCTCGCCTACTGCCTGGCCAAGAAAGCCTATAGGCTCTGACCATGGCGCAGCGGCTTTCCAATCGGACCTGGGTGACCTGCCGGCCGGGATCGGGCGCGCGGACCGCAAAGATCGGCTTGGCTGCCCAACTGGCCGCCGTCTTCCTGCGGCTGAAGCAGGTCCTCGGCACCGATCTCCCGGCCGAGCCCATTTCGCAAGCCTGGGAACCGTATTTGACCGATCTTTTGAACGACGGCGCCGCAGCCACCGTGGCATGATTGGCGCAGCGGTTCATGCACGGAGCAGAAAGCGGTTGTTTTTGATGACTGGTAGATTAATATATCAAAATTGAAATCCTGCCGGACAAGACAGGACCAGCGGAGGAGATGAAGATGATCAAGATCACTCGGCGACAGGCGGTCGGCGGACTAGCCGGCATGGCGGCGCTTCCGGTTGCGCGCGCGTTTGCCCAGACCGCCAAGCTGCCGACCGCGCCCGTCACCATCAATATCGTCGATGTCGCCGGCAATCTGGCGCTAACCCAGAAGGCGATCGAGAATTACAAGACGGCCAAGCCGGAACTGATCTCGAACATCGTCTTCACCAAGGCGCCCGCCCCCGAGCTTCCCGGCAAGATCAAGGCGCAGCAGGCGGCGAACCGCGTCGATATCGACCTCGTGCTTACCGGAACGGATGCGCTGTCGGCAGGCCTCGAGATGGACCTGTGGGTCAAGCTGCTTCCTGACGATGCGGGCGCCTTGCCGAAGCTGGCCGATATCTATCAGGAGCCGGCAGCGCGGATGCAGACGCTGGCCAAGGACCACGGCGTCGTCGTCACCTACTACCCGTCCGGGCCGCTGCTCGAATACATGCCCGACAAGGTCAAGACGGTGCCGACCACGGCGGAGGAGCTTCTGGTGTGGGCCAAGGAGAACCCGAACCGGTTCCTCTATGCGCGCCCGGCCAATTCCGGCCCCGGCCGCACCTTCCTGATGGGTCTTCCCTATCTGCTCGGCGACAGCGATCCGAAGGATCCGGTCAAGGGCTGGGACAAGACCTGGGCCTATCTTAAGGAACTGCACAAATACATCGAATATTATCCGACCGGCACCGGTGCGCTGATGAAGGAACTCGGCGAAGGCACGCGCGACATGACGGTGTCGACGACTGGCTGGGACATCAACCCGCGCGTTCTCGGCGTCGTGCCGAAGGAAGCCAAGGTTGGGGCGCTGAAAGGCTTCCATTGGGTCGCCGACGCCCATTACATGTGCGTGCCGAAAGGGGTCAGCGACGAAAAACTGGCCGTGCTCAAGGACCTGATGGCATTCCTGCTGACGCCTAAGCAGCAGGCCTATACCTATGACGAGGGCTATTTCTATCCGGGCCCGGCGGTCAAGGATGTCACCCTCGACATGGCGCCGCAGGAAAGCCAGAATGCGATCGCCGAATTCGGCCGCACCGAATATGCCGACCTGATCGCCAACAACCCGATCGAACTGCCGCTGGAGCCCGCTTCGATGGTAACGGCATTCCGAATCTGGGACGAACAGGTCGCCGCCGCCGCGAAATGACAAACTTTTGAGTTTCAGCGCATAATAGGAACCGGGCATGCCGCCCGGTTCGCCTACAACAATGGGGCTACGAACGGATGCTGCTCGCCTCGTCGAAATTCGACGAACTCCGCCTCGATCATATGAGTCGAAAATTCGGCAGTATGAGCGCGCTGAGTGACGTTTCGCTGACCGTGCGCAAGGGGGAATTCATCGCCCTGCTCGGACCTTCGGGCTGCGGCAAGTCGACCGCACTGAACTGCATCGCCGGACTGCTTTCCACCACGGGCGGCAGCATCTATCTCGACGACAAGCGCATCGACCAGCTTAAGCCGGAAGACCGCGGCTTCGGCATGGTCTTCCAGAACTATGCGCTGTTCCCGCATATGACCGTCAAAGCCAATATCGGCTTCGGCCTGAAGATGCGCGGCACGCCCAAGGCCGAGATCACGCAACGCGTCGACGAGGCGCTGGGGCTGGTGCGGCTGGAAACGCAGGGCCACAAGCTGCCGGGTCAACTGTCAGGCGGTCAGCAGCAGCGGGTGGCCATCGCCCGCGCCATCGTCATCGAGCCGCCGCTGGTGCTGATGGACGAGCCGCTCTCCAACCTCGACGCGAAATTGCGCATCGAGATGCGTGCGGAAATCCGGCGCATCCACAACCAGCTCGGGGCCACCACCCTTTATGTGACGCATGACCAGGACGAGGCCTTGTCGCTTGCCGACCGCATAGTCGTGCTGCGCGATGGCCGAATCCGGCAGGTCGGCGCTCCGCGGGACCTCTATGAGAGCCCGGACCATCTCGACGTCGCCGAATTCATGGGTTACCGTAACCGGCTAACCGGCAAGGTCACCCGGCGCGACGGCGACATTGCCATGGTCGAAGTCGGCGGCGTCAGCCTTTCGGGCAGGCTGCGCGACGATCTCGCGGTTGGCGCGCAAGCCGTGATCGCCGCCAGGCCGGACGATGTCACCGTGAGCGACAAGGGCATCGGGACGCTTGATGCGAAGGTCGAAACCATCGAGTATCGCGGCCGGGAATTCGTCGGCACGGCACGCACCGAGGGCGGCCTCGAGCTGATCTTCCATGCCAGCCAGGCCGCGTCGGTCGGGAACACGGTTTCGCTCTCGATCGATTCTGCCCACGCCCTGATCTACGCGGCCTGAGGACGGCGATGTCGACGCTCGATCATACGCCCTCTCCTTCCCTGCGCCAGCGGCTGGCCTTGCACGGGATCGACGGCATCACCCTTCTGGTGCTTCCGGCCGCCTTGTTTACGCTGGCGATCTTCGTCTATCCCTTTGTCTACGGCCTGCTCCTGTCCTTCCAGCCGAAGGAAGGGGGGCTCCTCGCCAACTACCAGCGTTTCTTCTCCGACCCGTTCCTTTACAACACCATTGCCACAACGCTGTGGCTGGCGGTGCCGGTCACCGTTATCAGCCTGGCGCTGGCGCTGCCCATCGCCTTTCGCGTTCGCCTGATGACGCACCAGCGTATGCTGACCACCATCCTCGTGCTGCCGGTAACGCTCGGCACGGTGCTGGTGGCGGAAGGCCTGCTCAACTATCTGGGACCGCAGGGCTGGTTCAGCCGCACGCTGATGTTGTTCGGCGTCATCAGCAGTCCCGTGAAACTCACCAACAATTACTGGGGTGTTTTCGCGTCGCTGATCATCACCGGTTTCCCGTTCACGTTCCTGTTGACGCTTTCCTATGTGACAGGCATCGATCCGGCACTGGAACAGGCAGCGGCGACCCACGGCGCGCGCTCCTGGCAGCGGTTCCGCTATGTGTTCCTGCCGCTGCTGATCCCCGGCCTGGCCATCGCCTTCCTGCTTTCGTTCGTACAGGCCTTCGCCGTCTTTCCGTCGGCGGTTCTGCTCGGTGCGCCGGCCGGGCCGACCCGCGTGATCTCGATTGCGGCCTACCAGGCCGCCTTCGAGCAATATGACTACTCGATGGCCTCGGCAATCGCGATGATCATGGCCGGTGTGCAGTTGGTCATCGTCGTCGCCATCCTGATGCTGCGCAACCTGTTCTATCGCGGCAGCACCGCAGGCGGAAAGGGCTGACATGATCCGCGACACAACCATCGCCGCCAAGCTCTGGATCACCGCCATCTGGGTGGTGGTGGGTTTCTTCGTACTCAACCTCGCGGCGATGATTGCCACGGTCATCCTGTCGTCCTTCGGCACGCGCTGGCTGGGCACATGGATTCCTGCCGGCTTCACCACCCGCTGGTATTTCGCCGCCTGGGCGGAATTCCAGCTCCACGATATCCTGATCGTAACCTTCCAGATCGCCTTCACCGTGGTCGCGCTTTCAGGCCTGCTCGGCGTGACGGCAGCCTATGCGCTGGCGCGGCGCGATTTTCCCGGCAAGAAGCTGATCATGCTTCTGTTCCTGCTGCCGCTTCTGGTGCCGCCGATCACCTTCGGCATTCCGCTGGCTACCGTGCTCTACCAATCGGGGGTCGGCGGCACATTCTGGGGCGTGGTGCTGGCCAATCTTGTGCCGACGGTTCCTTTCGTCATCCTGGTGATGATCCCCTTCATCGAGCAGATCGATCCCAAGATCGAGGCGGCCGCGCGTGTCTTCGGCGCCAACACGTTCCAGCTCTTCCTCCATGTTCTGCTGCCGATGCTGATGCCGGGCATCTTGGCGGCGCTGCTGCTGGTGCTGGTGCGTACCATCGGCATGTTCGAACTGACCTTCCTGACGGCCGGGCCGACCAGCCAGACGCTCGTCGTGGCGCTGTACTATTCTGTCTTCGCCTCGGGCGTGCGCGCGGTGCAGTCGATCGACGCGATGGCGGTGGTGTATATGATAACGACGCTGGTCTGGCTGCTGATCGCACTGCGCTTCGTCAATCCGACGCAGATTGTCGCGCGGGCAAAGCAGCAGCCCGCCTCCGCCTGAAGCAGGCTTTTCTTTCCGCCGCATGATGGCGGCGGAAAGCCACTCTCTCCAGGAATCCTGGAGCGTTCGAGAAGGAAGCTCTTATACGGGTTGGTTGCTGGCCGGATCCGCACGGATGAGGGCTGCGATCAGGCGCTGTGTCTGGAGCGCCTCCTCACCCGTCACGACCGGATCGCGGTCTTGCGAAATCGCATCGGCGAAATCGTCAATCAGCGCACGATGCGCGTCATGGGGGAAGTCCATGATGGCTGCGCCGCTGCCTGTCTTCCCCTCCGCCTCGACGCGCTCTTCGCGCCCGTCGAGCCAGTCGACGCTCAGCGCCCCGCCGGTCAGCGTGGCCGTGCCGACCGAGCCGACAATCTCCATGGTTTCAGGCGAGCCCGGATAGGCCGCCGTCGTGGCGAGCAGCGAGGCCGGTGAGCCGTTGCCGAGCCGCATCAGGGCGGTGACGTAATCCTCAGCTTCCATCCGGTGCAGGCCAGTCGTCCGCACCTGCGAAGCCAGCACCTCTACCTCTCCCAGCAGAGAGCGGAAAAGGTCGATGGCGTGGATGGCCTGCGACAACAGCACGCCGCCCCCGTCCCGCGCGAAGCTGCCGCGGCCGCCGGTGTCGTAGTAGGCCTGCGGCCGCCACCACGGAACCCGAAGACTGGCCGCCTCCACCGTGCCGATGGCGCCGGAAGCCAGCAGTTGGCGCAGCCGCAGGCTGGCCGGCCGGAAACGGTGCTGCAGGACGACGCCGAGGCGCAGGCCGGCCCCGCGGGCCAGCGTGACCAGCTTCTCGGCGCGGGCCAGTGTTGTTTCGAGCGGCTTTTCGACGAGCACGTGCTTGCCGGCGGCAAGGGCCAGTTCGGCCACCGCCAGATGTGCGTTGGCCGGCGTCAGCACCAGCACCGCCTGAACCTCGGGATCGGCAATCGCGGCCGCAATATCGGTCGTCACGGGAAAGGAAAACTGGTCGGCAAAGGCTTCTGCCGTCGCCTGGCTGCGGCTGGCCGCCCATTTCACCTCGATCCTGCCAGCAAGATCGACGAGGCTCTTCGCATGCGGCAACGCCGCCGGACCCAAGCCGATCATGGCGACACGTAGCCTGCTCATCGCGCGTTCCTTTCCTGCCCCGTCACGACGACCGCCGCCGCCTGCGCCTCGAGCGCCAGCCGGCAGACCGTGAAGACATGCTCCTGCGTCATCGCCGTTTCGGTACGCTCGCACACGTCGGCAAGCAGGCGCTCGAAATAGGATATCTTTTCGCCCGACGCATCGAAATGGCGCGTGCCCTGGCCATCGACGAGGAATACGTGGTCCGTGCCAGGTTTGCCGGCTATGTCGACATATTTCCTAAGTTCGATCGTGCCCTTGGTGCCGAGCAGGATGAGCCGTCCATCCCCCCAGGTCGGCAGCCCGTCGGCGGTGAACCAGTCGACGCGGATATAGCCGCTCGCTTTGTCTCCGCGCAGGAGGATGTCGCCGAAATCCTGGAATGCTGGAATGTCAGGAGCGCCAAAATGGCCGACCGCACTTGAAACGACATTCGCGTCGGCGCAGCCAGTATAGAACAGGAACTGATCAATTTGGTGCGAGGCGATATCGACCAGGATGCCGCCGTAATTCACGGGATCGAAAAACCACGCCGGGCGTAGCGCACGGTTGAGCCGGTGCGGCCCCAGGCCCGTCACATGGATGACTTCGCCGATGGCGCCCTCCATCGCCAGCTGCGTCGCCAGCGTCGAGGCTCGGGTCAGGAGGCGCTCCGAAAAGCAGATCGAAAAGATGCGTCCCGTCTCACGCACGGTCTGCCGCACGGCGGCAAGCTGCTCGAACGTGGTCAGGCCGGGCTTGTCCGCAAGCACGTCCTTGCCATGCCACATGGCCTCGACGGCAATGGCGGCCCGGTCGGAGGGGACAGCCGCGGTAACGACGAGGTCGATGGCGGGATCCTCGATCAGGCGCCGTCGTTCGACCGGCGCGATCCGTGGAAAACGCTCGGCGATGCCGGCGGCAACCTTGGGATCGGTCGTCGCGGGATCGTAGCCGGCGCACTCGGCGCCGGCATCCAGAAGCCCACCGATCAGGTCATAGACGTGACGATGATCGATGCCGATCACGGCAAATCGCATTGGTCCGCTATTTCATCTTGTTGGCACCGACCTCGCGGTCCCATTTCTCGAAGGCGGCGACCAGTGCTTCCGGCTTTAACGGCGCTTCGACCGGGAACTTCCTGATCAGCTCTTCATATTGTGGGCGGCCGAACTCTGCGATGGCGTCCTGGCTTTCCTGCGGCGCGGCGCTGAGTGGTACCCCCTTGACCGCTGGACCGGGATAGAAATAGCCCTTGTCGTAGGTATAGGCCTGCTGCGCGGGTTCGAGCATGAAGGCCATGAGCTTGACCAGAACCGCGACCTTTTCCTCCGCGACGCCCTTGGGAATGCACATGAACTGCGTATCGGGCACCCAATGCGTGCCTTCGAGCGCAAACGTCTCGATCTCCTTCGGCACGATGCCCAACACACGCGGGTTGATGTCCCAGCCGAAGGTGGAAACGATCATGTCGCGGGTGCCCTCGGCCAGCTCCTTCATCGTCACCGTGGTGCCGGAGGGATAGTAATCGATGCCTTCATCCAGCGCCTTCAGATAGGCCCAGGTCTTCTCCCAGCCATTGATGGGATCGGAAGGATTCTTGTCGCCGAGGATGTAGGGCATGGCCATCAGGAAGGTCCAGCCCGGTCCCGAATTGACCGGCCGCGCATAGCAGAATTTGCCGGGATTGGCCTTCACCCACGCCAGCAGTTCGTCGGTGTTCCTGGGGATGGTCTTGACCCTGTCCGGCGCATATTCGAAGAGTGGGCCCGACGGCGAATAGACGACGGCGACGCCTTCGTTCTGGCCGAAGTTCTTCTGCATCATCAAGGCGCTGTCGAGATAGACGTCCTCAGCCTTGGGCAGCACAGTGGGGTATTTCGTCCACACGTCGATCCACAGGCCCTGGGTGATGCCGTCCGACATGGCACCCGGCCCCGTCAGCACCAGGTCGATGTCGACCCGGTTGGCCGCCTGCTGCGCGGCGAGCTTGGCCGGCAGTTCGGGGGACGGCGCGCGCGAGAACGTGATCTTGGAGACGAGCCCCGGATTTTCCTTGCCGAATTTCTCGATTGCCGCCTGGGTAAGCTGCAGATTGCCCGCGACATCAATGATGTTGAGCGCCACCGGCGAAGTGGGCAGGGCAAGCTCGTCGGCGAATGACCTGCCAAAGGGCAGCGCTGCAAACCCGGCCAATCCGCCGAGCGCCTGGCGGCGTGAAATCGTGAACATCGTCGTCGTCCTCCTCATTTATCTCCTTGAAAGAGCGGCATCTCCACACTTTCATCCCGGCTCTCCCAGACGAATGATATATTAGTCTATTAGTATCGAATGCAACGCAAATGACGCCCCGCTGCGCTGAAGGTCCCGTCGCGGACAGGCCGCGTCAGGCCGCGCCTGGCATGCTGCACTATCCTAGCGCCAGCCCCTCGACGCGGCCGGCCTTTGGCGAAGCATCAGGATTTCTTTGCGCCGACCAATTCGTCCCACTTTCGGAAGGCGGCGATCATCTTTTCCGGCGGCAGCGGCAGTTCGATCGGGTTGTCGGCGATGAGGCTGGCATACTCGTCCCTGCCGAAACGTTTGACGATGTCCTGGCTGTGCTGCGGCGCCATGGAGACAGGCACGTTCTTCACCGCCGGGCCGGGGTAGAGATAGCCCTCATCGTAGGAATAAGCCTGCGCTTCGGGCGTAAGCAAAAATGCCATCAGATCAAGCACCACGGCGAGCTTGTCGTCGGAAATGCCTTTCGGAACGCACATGAAAAAGGCGTCCGAAACCCAATGGAAGCCCTTGAGCGTGCCGATCCTTGCCGATTCCGGCACGATGCCGAGGGCACGTGGATTGATATCCCATCCCGTGGTCGAAATGATGATGTCGCGGCTGCCTTCCCCGAATTCCTTCATGGTGACGCCGGTGCCCGCGGGATAATAGTCGATATACTGGCCGATCTCTGCCAGATAACCCCACGTCTTCTCCCAGCCGTCGACGGGATCCTGCGGATCCTTGTCGCCGAGCAGGTAGGGGAGACCCATCATGAATGTGCGGCCAGGGCCGGAATTGGTGGGCCGCGCATACATGAAGCGGCCCGGATTGGCCTTGGCCCAGGCTAGCAGCTCCTCGACCGAGCCGGGAACCTCCTTCACCCGCTCAGGGGCGTATTCGATCAGCGGGCCGGAAGGATAGTAGTTGACGACAACGCCATATCCCGCGCCCTGCTTCTTGTGCAGGGCCAGTGCGGCCGGTTCGTAATTGTCCTCGATTTTGGGAAACTTGTCGTTGAAATCAGGCAGAATCTTGATCCATGTGCCGTTGGCTAGGCCTGCCGCCAGACCGTCGGAGCCGGTCAGCACCATGTCGATATCGACGCGGTTGGCTTCTTGCTGCGCGCGCAGCTTTCCGGCAAGCTCGGTCACCGGCGCCTTGGTGAAGACGATCCGTTCGGTGCGCTCGGGATATTTCTTGGCGTAGTTTTCGAAGGCCGGCTGCGAAAGCGCCAGCGCGCCGCCCACGTCCATCACCGAAATGACGACCGGCGATGCCGGCAATTTGGGTGACTGCGCCCAGGCCCGCGTCGTGCCGGCGAGGAATGTACCGCCAATGCCGCCAAGGATGGTGCGGCGATTCACCTTGAGTTCACGAGCAGTCATGGTTGTCTTCCTTCCCATTTTGTCGTTTGCCGGTCGTATTCGCGTTCTTCTTCTCCGACGCGCGCATGGGTGATGGTCATGTCGGGCGCCCACTCGATCTCGCTGGCGGGCACGCGAAGGCCATGCGCGTCCAGCACCGGCTGCAGCAGCGCCATCACATTTGCCGAGGCCATATCGACAGCCTGTGCGAAACCGGCGATGCCCCAGCGCACCAGGTTGCGCACGGCGTCGTCCAGTCGCAGCGCCGACCCGGCGAGCCCGATGCCGCCAGGAACGCGGACCGAGCCATCGGCGCGGCTCTCGACCCGCATTCCGGCAAATTCGTAAGACCCGTGCGGCGCACCGGCCGCCGAAACGGCATCGGTAACCAGGACCGACCGGTCCAGCCCTTTTGCCCGGACCAGCGATTTCAACGCGCCTGGCGGAACGTGAATCCCGTCGGCGATGAATGTCGCGGCGAGACGGTCTTCGGCCAGTTGGGCAAACAGGGTATTGTCCAGTTTCGGCAAGGTTTGCGGCAGCCCGTTGCCGAGATGGGTGGAAAGGACAGCGCCAGCCGCCGCGGCCTGCGCCACGAGCTCAAAACCGCAAGCCGAGTGGCCGATCGAAACAAGAATGTTGTGCCGGTTCATGGCCCGTATGAAAGCAATGCCACCTTCCACTTCGGGAGCCAGCGTCGTCAAAAGGATCGGGCGCTTGAGCAGCGACTGCAGACGCTCAATGAGCGCAGGATCCGCAGCGGTCATCGCCGAGGCGGGATGGCATCCGGAATAACCCGGGGCGGGATTGAGGAACGGACCTTCCAGATGATAGCCGGGGCACATGAGGGGACCGAGGCGGCTTTCGGAGACAGCCTTGTCGAGAGCGCTGAACCGCGCCGACAATTCGTCCGGCCTTGCCGTGATGATCGTCGGCAGGCACGCTGTCACGCCGCACGCCAGGAGGGCCTCCAGCGCTTCGTCGAGTTCCGCCGCCGTCAGGGTCCCCGAGTTGAAATCGACGCCGGCGAAGCCATTGACCTGCATGTCGACCAGACCGGGAGTAATCATGTTGCGGCCGATCGCCAAGATTCCTTACGCGGAGAGTACACGGCTTGATACCGCTTGCAAGCCATTTTTGAATAATGTTATCCAAAAATGCGAAAGGAAAAGAATCCGGGCATGTTGACGCTCTACACCGCGGATTTCGAGGACGCCCGCCAACGCGACTGCGCACGCGTCATCGCCAGCCTGCACGAAGGCGGCGGCAAATCCCGCGCCGCACTTGCCGCCGAGTTGGACATGACCTCGATGGCGATCTCGCGCGCCATCGCCGACCTCGTCGGCAGGGGCATCATCGAGCAAAGCGTCGGCCAGGTGAGCGGCCGTGGCCGCCCACCGGCGCAAATCGTTTTGAACCCCGGTTGCGCGGGCGCGACCGTCCTTCTTGTTTCCAGCCAGGAACTGGTTGGCGTCCTTGTCGATTTCCGCGGAAGTGTCCTCGCCCGGCAAACCGCCCATGTTCCGTCCGACGCCGATTCGGCCCGCATGACCGCGACGATGCGTGACCTTGTCGCCGGTCTGCTCGGCAGCTGCCCGTCTGGCATGCGTCATGTCGGAACGTCCGTTGCCGTTTCCGGCATCGTGGACGTGAAGACCCGGACGTGGATATTGACCTCGCGATGGCCGAACGTTCGCGATTTCGACGTCGGCAAGGCGCTCGATGGCATCACGCCGCGCGTGTTCCTGTTTCGCCAACTGGATGTCGAATTGAGCGCCCGATACGCCGTGCCGGGCATGGAACGACTGGAAGGCGCCTTCATTCTTCATTGGGGTTGGGGCATCGGCCTGGCCTATCGCGGCAGCGACGATGCGCCGATGCGCCAGGGCGGCCCCTTCGGCGAAATCGGCCATTGGCGTTTCAACGTGCTCAAGGATCGCCCCTGCGGATGCGGCAACCGGGGCTGTCTCGAAACAGCAGCTTCGCTGTCAGCCCTGTTGCCGGTCATACGGGAGATATATCCGTGGGCTTCAGGGGAGGAGGAACTCCTCTCCAGCCAAATCGAGACGATGGAGCTGACGGATATTCCCGAAATCCGGGTCGCCGTCGATCTTATGGCGCGCGCGCTGGGGAACGCCTGCAGGCTGCTTTTCCCCGAGAAGGTGTTCATCACCGGCCCGTTTACCTGCAATGCCGGACTCTACGAACTTCTACGCTCCCGCTTCGAGGCGGAAGGATTGATCGGCACCTTGCGCCTGCCGACCCTGATCTCCGATCGCTCCAGCCTGGACTACGTCGTCCAAGGCGCCGCGCAACCGCTTCATGAAATCGCCGTTCGCGTGCTGCTCGGCACACCGCAGGGGAAACCGAATGGCGCAGGGCGGACCCGGCGGAATGGAAAGCGGCAAAGGCCGATGCCCTGACACGAAGCATCTGAATGATTCACGCTGCGGGTTCAGAGATCCGGGAGCAATCTCGATGCCCCACACCTCTCACGTCCTGTGGAGAATGCTGCGACGCCGCTCGGGCGAAGCTCACTGCCTCGCGGAGGTTTTCGAGCCGGTTCTCACTAGCGAGCCGCACAGCGAACAGCCGCATTTAGCATGTCGCCAGCGTTTTCTTCTTTAGGCCAGGAGCGCATTCCCGCGCCGTTCCATCTCTGCCGGATCGAGGTCCTCCCTCCACGACAGGAGCACCCAGACGTGGCCGAAGGGATCGCGCACGGTGGCGGAACTGGCGCCATAGAACATATTCGTGGGTGGCTGAATCTCTTCCGCGCCAGCCTTGACCGCGCGCCGCAGCAAGGTCGCGTTATCATCAGTGAAGATGTGAAGGCCAGCTGTGCAGCGACCAAGTGTCTGCGGCTCGCCGTATAGTCTCTCGTCCGGATCCCCGATCATGATCACGGCTCCGCAGATCAAAATCTCGGCGTGCATGATTTTGCCGCCTGGGTGGGCAATTCGGAACAATTCCATCGCTCCGAATGCCCGCTCGTAGAACGCGATCCCATCCGACGCCCCGTCGACGTAGATATGAGGGACAATCGCATTTCGATATCTCTCCGGTCGTTCAGTCATCTCGGTGTCCTCGCGCCAAATATCAGAGCGCTCGTTTGCGGTGCACAAGCCGGCGAAACACTCTTTACAAGACCCGGCGGAAGGCTCGCCTCAGGTCGCCCACCGCACCGCCGGAGACCATCAACCGTGCGTCGACACGATCCGTTCCGGGTTCCACGCGATCATCTGCTCGATTGCCGCCGAAGCCGGCGCCGGCTCGACTTGAAATTCCTCGAAAATCGAACGGTGCCTCTCTTTTCCAACACGGCAGGTCGGCAAAAATCCAGGCCGACTCCAACCTGGAGACTGTCCTGATATTTCCGGCGATCAGCGGCTGGCGCCAGAAGGCGATACGGTCCTGCAAGCGATGGCCTGGATAGTCGCCGGCATGAAGCACGGATGGCCGAAGGCGGTCGGAAGTCGAACGCCGTCCGCGGCTGCTCGCCCCTAGACGCCGAGATGATGCTGCAGCAGCCCCGGCTGTGTCTTGAGCTCGGCGGCCGGGCCCTCGTGGGCGATATGGCCGTTATTGATGATATAAACGCGGCTCGCGAGCGCCAGCGTCGCGGCGATGTTCTGTTCCACCAGCACGATTGTCTGCCCTGCCTGGGCCAGTTCGCGGCAGGCGCGCACCAGATCGTGCACAATGACTGGAGCAAGTCCTTCGAAGGGCTCATCAAGCAGAAGGATCTTCGGGTTGCGCACCAATGCACGGGCTATGGCCAGCATCTGCTGTTCGCCACCCGAGAGATCCGTGCCACGGCTGGTGCGCCGTTCCTTCAGCCGTGGGAACATCGTGTAGATGCGTTCCAGCGGCCAGCGGCCGTCGGCGGTCAATCCGGCCAGAATGATGTTTTCCTCGACGCTCAGGCTGCCGAAGATGCGCCGATTTTCGTGCACGAGCTGCATGCCTTCCCGAGCGATGCTGTGCGCCTTCCTGCCAACCAGCTCAACCCCGTCGAGCTCAACCGAGCCGGCTCGTGGCGTCACCACGCCCATCAGGCTCTTCAGCGTCGTCGACTTGCCCGCGCCGTTGCGCCCGAGCAGCGCCACGACCTCGTTTTTCTCGACCCTCAATGAGACGTCGAACAGAATGTGACTGTCGCCATAATAGCTGTTCAACGCCCTGACTTCGAGCAGGCTCATGCAACCTCTCCATGTACCCCGCCGAGGTAGGCTTCCTGCACCTTTGCGTTGGTCTTGATCTCAGCGGGCATGCCTTCGACCAGTACCCTGCCCTCCTGCAGGACGGTCACTTTCTCGACCAGCTCGAAGAGCGAATCCATGTCGTGGTCGATGATGATCATCGTGCGTCCACGCGCGATTGACTTGAGCAGCGCCACGGTCTCGACGCGCTCGCGCGGGCTCATGCCGGCAAGCGGCTCGTCAAGCAGGAGCAGGCTCGGCGACGTCGCCAGCGCAAGGCCGATTTCCAGCCGCCGCTTCTCGCCATAGGCCAGTTCCGAAACGGGCCGATCGAGCCGCGCCGTAAGGTTCACCAGCGCCGCCGTTCGCTCGACCTGCTCATTGAGACCGGGAACGCTGTGGATACTCTTGAACAGGTCAAGCCGGAACTTTCCACGCGCCTCGCCCAGCGCGGCAATCATCAGGTTCCGCCGCACCGTCAGGCGGTCGAACAGCTGGTTGATCTGGTAGCTCTTGGTGAGCCCGAGCTGGCACACCTCGGACACACCCATGCCCGTAATGTCGCGGCCGGCCAGTATGATGCGGCCGGAGGTCGGCGCGATCTCGCAGGTGAGCATCTTGAAGAACGTCGTCTTGCCCGCGCCGTTGGGTCCAATGATGCCCCTTATCTCCCCATGGTCGACGCTGAAGTCGATGTCGCTGTTGGCTGTGATACCGCCATAGCGTTTGGTTAGGCCCTGCACCTGCAGGATCGGTCCGGATGCTGGCGCAGTGCCATGCCGGCGCGCCGGCATCGGTTCGACGACGGTCACGACGTGCGGCGCACTCTCGACCGCGGGATTGGCCCGTTCGATGCGCTTGCGGCCGCCGGTCAACCCATAGAGATCGACGATCGCACCGACGATGCCGCGCCGCAGGAAGCAGACCAGCAGCACGAAAACGATGCCGAGCACCAACTTCCATGTGGCGCCGAGATGCAATGTGTTCTGGAAAAAGTCGCTCAGATAGAGCCACACCGTCGCGCCCACCAGCGGCCCGAACAGTGTGCCGGCACCGCCGATCGCCGTCTGCATCACGACCTGGCCAGACGTGTCGAACATGAAAGCGTCCGGCGGCATGAAGCCCTGCATGACGCCCAACAGGCCGCCGGCAAAGCCGGCATAGATCGCCGCAACCACGAAGGCCGTGAGCTTGTAGCCGTGTATGTCGTGGCCGAGCGCCGCGGCGCGGAGCGGATTGTCACGGATCGCCGAAAGGATCGCGCCAACCGGCGAGCGTACGATGCGAAGTGCGACGACAATGCCCACGAAATACCAGAACGCCAGGAAGGTATACATCGTCCAGTCGGTGTTGAATTCGAGTACCGTGAAGCCGAGGTTGACGACCGGGGTTGGCACGCCAGGCAAGCCGTTCTCGCCGCCTGTGAATGCCGAGAGCGGATTGAACTCGACAAAGAAGAAGACTTCGGCGATGGCCACCGTGATCATGGCGAAATAGATGCCGGTGCGTCTCAGGGCGATCAGGCCGATCACATAGCCGACGACACCCGACACGACGGCGCCCATGACGATGGCAGCCATGACATAGGAGAAGCCGGTTTCAGTCAGGAGATAGGCGGCGAACATCCCGCCAGTACCGTAGAAGGCCGACTGGCCGAACGACAGCAATCCCGTGTAGCCGAACAGGATGTCGAAGCCGATCCCGAACAGGCCCCATATAAGGATACGATTGATCGTGCTGGGCGAAAAGCCGAGATGGGGCAGCACGAACGGCGCCAGGACGAGCGCCAGCGCCGTCAGAAGCTCGACAAGGAAGGGATGTTTGATGTTCATGGCGACCGCGTCTACTCGCGCCCTGCCGTGCCGAGCAGCCCGTGCGGGCGAAGCACCAGCACCAGAGTCATCGCCACGAACAGCATGACATACGAATAACCGGGATTGAACATCGAGGTGATGCTGATGATTTCGCCGGCGATGAGGCCGCCGAGGATCGCGCCCGGAAAGGAACCGACGCCGCCGATCACCACGACCACGAAGGTCTGGACCAGTATGGCTTCCCCGACATCGGGCGCGATCGACACCACGGGTGCATTGACAATGCCGGCGAAGCCGGCCGCCATGGCTCCGATGCCGAAGACGAGCATGAAGATCTTGTAGACGTCGATTCCAAGCGAATCGACCATTACCGAATCCTCGATGCCTGCTCGCACGATCATCCCGATGCGGGTGCGATAGAGCACGACATAGAGCATCAGCAGCGCCAGGGCGACGATGCCGAGGAGCGCCAATCGGTAGGTGGGATAGACCATGAAGCCCAGATGGGTGATGCCGACCAGCGAGGCGGGCGGCGGCACCGTGCGCGAGAGGCTGCCGAAGAAGAAGCGGATCGTCTCGACGAAAACGATGCCGAGCCCGAACGTAACGAGAAGCTGGTCCTCAAGCGGCCGCATGTAGAAATGGCGAATGATCAGCCGCTCGATCAACACGCCGACGATCATCACGAACAGCGATCCGGCCGCCACCGCGGCCAGGAATGAACCTGTGTAGGTGTAGGCGAGCCAGCCGGCATAGCCTCCGAGCATGAACATCGCGCCATGGGCAAGGTTCAGGACGCCGAGCGTCCCGTAGATGATGGTCAGCCCGGAGGAGATCAGCGCCAGAAGCGCGCCGAGCACGAGCCCATTGAAGCACTGCGAGATGAAATTTGCCCAGTTGATCACTCTGCGCCCACCTTAATCATGAAAAATATGCCCTGCCCTCGCGCCAGCAAGGGTTTGGTTGACAAGTCGCGAACAATCGACATTCCACCGACCGCCGGGAGACGAACCGTCTGCGTCCAGCCAGAGCCAGTCCCGGTGCGAGCGCCTTCTCCACCCGTGACGGGCGGAGAAGGCGCTGCGGGATATCAGGTGTAGCTGCCCAGGTTGCAGCCGAACTCGTCAGGCTTCTGCATCAGCGGCGCGCCATCGACCACCTCGACCACGTTCCAGTAGTCGTCGTCGCTCTTCATGTCCTTGGGGTCCTTACCCTGGACGAGTACGACCGGTCGCACGCACTGATGGTCTTCCGGCCGATAGTGAACGTCGCCGACGAGTGAAGGGATGGTCTCACCCTTCTCGTATTGCTTGATGACGTCCGGCGGATAGAAGCTACCGGCCTGCGACACCATGCGCGCCCAATGAGCGAAGCTGACATAGGCATTTTCGGCGCCCCATTCCGGCCGATAACCGAACTTTTTCTGGAACGCGTCCACGAACTGCTTGGCGAGCGGGTACTTGTCCTGCAGGGTCCACCAGAAATCGGTAGCGGCAAAAACGCCGGCTGTCAGTTCGGGGCCTACTTCCTTGGCAAGGAAGGGGATCTGGTAGGGGATGACCATCTTCATGCTCGGAGTCAGGCCGAACTGCTTGGCCTGCTGGATCGACAGCACCGCGTCGCGGCCCCAGTTGACGTTGACAATGAATTCGGCGCCCGAATTGGCGATGTTGGTCAGATACTGGCTGAAATCCTGGGTGCCTAGCGGCGAGACCTGGTCCGTCACCATCTCCCATCCACCCTGAGAGGTCAGGTAGTCGTTCACCGACTTGGTGACGGTGTGACCGTAAGTGTAGTCCGGCGTCATGAATGCCGCCTTCTTTCCCTTTCCGTAGGTCTTCAGAAGGATCGGGCCGATCGCGTTGGCTGCGGTCTGGCCGTAGAAGTTCTGGCGGAAGCCGTAGCGGACACAGTCCTTGCCTGTTGTGTCGTTTGAGCCGGAGATGCCCGCGACGTAGAGGATCTTCTCGCGCTGCGCGAATTTGTTGAGCGCAACCGCGACCGCCGATGAAGTCGAGCCAGTCATCAGGATGATGTTGTTTTGGTGGATGAAATTCTGCTCGAGCTCGACGGCCTGGTTCGGCTTGGCCGCGCTGTCGGCGGACAACAGCTCGACCTTCTTGCCGAGCAACCCCTTGTCGACTTTCGGCGCCAACGCCTTCATCAACTCATGGCCGTTGTTGATGTGGTCGACCGCCAGCTGCCAGCCCTTAAGTTCATCAGCACCCTGCACGGCATAGGCACCGGTAAGGGGCACCGCGGCTCCGATGTAGACGGTGTCGCCCGCCGACCCGGCCGGCCAGGTGCCTATCGCGGGCTTGTCGTCGGCTGCAAAAGCCGCAAAGCTGGATAAGGGCAGAACGGCACTACCGAGAAGACCTGCGCCCGCGTGCAGCATGGTACGGCGGGATATATTGGAAGTATTTTGATCGTCGAGCGGCATCAGCTGTTCCTCCTTAGCGTGGAGCCGTCGGACGGCTCTCATTTGTTGTTCCCGGAAACCGGTTTTTTCCAGCGAAACGCTGAAAATTGCCTATTTGCATGGGCATTCGCAGTGGCGTAGGCCTGCCAGTCAATACAACTTTCGTTTGATGATTCTGTTCATTGATCTGGATTAATAAGCATAGGAAAGTTTCGTTGAAGGTCATGAACATTTGGAGCATGGCATGCCGCTGACCGGCCACCCGATTGTGACCCGACTGACACGTGCAATGAAGCTGGATTCGCTAGACATCAAACGTCTTGAGGCAATCTTCGAGCGCGATCTTACCATTCGGAAACGGGAGGAACTCGTCGTTCACGGCTCCGAGTTCCGAAACCTGTGCTTTGTTAAAGACGGCTACGCGATCCGCTACAGGTTGCTGCGCAGCGGCAGGCGGCAAATCCTGAAGCTCATCCTGCCCGGTGATGTCATTGGATTCCCGGTCAGCTTTTTCGATCGATCCACTTGTTCGGTCGTTGCCGTGAGCGAACTGACCTACGCCGTCTGCTCGTTCGACGCGTACATTCGTCTCTGCTACGAGCAGCCCCAATTCGGTCTGGTGTTAAGTTGGCTCGCCGCCCAAGAGGCAGCGACTTATGCGGAACACATCGTCAATCTAGGTCGGCGCACTCCGATTGAAAGGTTGGCGCACCTTTTGCTGGAGATTCACGCGCGTCTCCTGGAAGTCGAACGCGCCGACGAAGCAAGTTTCGATCTGCCGTTTTCACAGGAAATCATGGCGGACGCGCTCGGGTTGAGCGTGCCCCATCTCAATCGCATCATTCAGCAATTGCGCGCCGAACAGCTTATCACCAGCAACGCGCGCTTCATCGACTTGACTGATCTTGCGGGCCTTCGAAGACTGGCTCAGTACCAGCCGATGTCCCTCGTTCCGATCCCGGTGCTGAAGCAGCGGGAATGAAAAGCGTCCCGTCGATCATATTAGCACCCTGCGTGAATTCCTTCACATACAAATCTCACCCGCGGCGTACAAGAGATGACAGAGCAGGCAATTTAGTCTCTCTTTCGGACAGATCATAAAGAAAATAGCAAAGATCAAGCCCGAAGAGGAAGTTGGTTTTTAAACTAAGCCAATTTCGTTCTCATCACGAATTTTGTGATGCCATCAACCAAAGGGAGAGAAACATGTATAAGATCATTACAGCTGCGTCTGCATTCTTCATCCTCACGGTGCCTTCGTTCGCGATCGACTCGACCTTCGTCCACAGTCTGCGAGCCGACAATGGTGACTTCGAAGCCCCAGGTGACTTGAAGGGTCAACATTCATTGGCTTCAGAAGAAGCGGTGTATGGCTTCCCGACCGGGTCGATCGGATTGCCTGGTGGCGCTTCGAACTCCAAGTGCATGGGGGTCAGCCCACACCAGTACGATCCTGTCAGCCCGGACTGCCGGAATTGATCCAGATAAGAGCGGTGGCTAGCGCCACCGCTCTGCCTCCTTGAGCGGGTACCGACTGACCGACGGACTATTAAGAAAAGCCCGACCATAGATCGCGCGACAGCCGTGGCAGGTCCAATCGCCTGGGACGGCGTCAGGATGCTGAACGGAGGTTCCCAGTTCGTCACCACGACAGGTGGAGGACTATCCCTTCATGCCGATCCGGTCTTCGTTGCGCAATCTGATTCGCGGCTCTGATGCGCGCGCCGATTGCGAATGGCGAGATCAGTCATCGTCCTGTGACTCGGCAATGTGACGAAGCGCACCGGCATTCGTTATGCGCAGGCCACCACGCTTGATTGCGATGATCGAACGGTTGCGCCAATCGTTAAGTGTCTTGTTGACGGACTCGCGCGTGGCGCCCAGGAACTCCCCCAGTTCGGACTGGGAGATCGGTATCCAACCTGAGCCATCCGCCATAACGCCGGCCAAAAAGACCAGTCGTTTTGCCAGCCTGGCCTCAATGCCGAAGAAAGCCTGATCGCCAAGTTCGCCGCTGACCCAACGCAGCCGTGCGCACAAAAGCTCAATCATGGCGCGTGCCAGAGGTGGAGTTTTTTCGATGCGATCGAAGAGCTGCTTCCGACCGAGCGAGGCCAGATCGCAAACGGTCAGGCAAGTGGCGGTTGCGGTGCGCGGGCGCCCGTCGAGCGCGCCGATCTCTCCGACCAAGCTGTGCGAAAGCTCGATATTGGCCACCAGCTTCCGGCCTCCCGGCGAATACATCGAGATCTCCACCGTCCCGCTCATCACCCCGTAAATACGATCGGATGGATCTTCCTGGACGAAGAGAATCTGGCCCGCCGCGTGGCGTTCAACCTTGCAGCCGCCGAAAAGAAGATCGAACAGGCGCGGATCGATCCGTGCAAGGCGCGGGAGATCATTTCTTTCGTTCGCGCCGCCAAAAGCCATGTCGCCCCCAAGTTGCCGATCGGATACTCCAACGCAGGAGAGTATCTTAGATCTTGTCTTGCCGGCGCCTCAGCTCGGCCGCAATGATCGACTGATCCCTGCGTAACGAGAGGCGCCGCGCAGCCGCGAGTGCTTGCCGCCAAGTAGAGACGGCGCGGTCACCGCGTCCGTCCAGCCAATGGGCCACGCCGACCCACAGCCCATATTGGGCGGTGCCGACAGGAAACGCGCGGCGGTAGCGCTTGAGCTCATGCAGCGCTTGGCGCTCCCAGTGGCGCCACTGGTCGTACTCGCGCGAGAGGCCTGCCTCCCTGCCGCGCAGAAGCACTTCGCACACGCCGGCAATGCCGGGCAGTGTGCTGTGCACAGTCGGCCGACGCATCTCGCGCAGCAGGCGTAGCGTCTCGACCACAGCCCGAAGGCTCTCAGCATGGAGCCCGACCCGTGCAAGCGCGAGCGCAAGCGACCCTTTGGCGGAGACCAAGTCGGCGAGATCGGCGGATCCGACCATAGCGGACGTGGTCAGCCGAAGGATGTCGACCGCTTCACGGGGGCTATCCGTGTGGAGCACACACAACGACTTGCATCGGAGCGCCCAAATCTCTTGCTGGAGGTTTCCGCTGTTCTGCGCGCGGGAGAGCAGCGCCTGGGCGGTGTACTCCAGCGCACCCGATTCACCGCGGTAGTACATTGACCAGAAGCGCATGGCCTGGGCGTTGCACCAACTTAGTTGATCGCCCGCCTTTAGACACAGCTCTTGAGACTGATCCAGACGACGATCTACCATCAGCCAGTCGCAGCGGCCGATGCGCCAGAGCGCATCGAGATTACACAGGTGGGCATGGACCGCTGGATCGGCGAGCGCAGTCACCACCCGTTCTGCCCTTGCCATGAAGTAGTTGCAAGCGCGCCGGCGCCCCAGAATTCCCAGCCCGCATGCCAGTTGGGCGGACGCGACCACCATCTCCATGGTGAGCCCCGTGCGCTCCGCATGGGCGACAGCCGCGACGGTGTGGGAAAACGCTCGCGAAAAGCGAAGCTCGAAATAGTCCACGACCGCCGCCTGGTTAAGGCAGCGAGCTAGTTCTCGCTCCCAGGAGTCCAGCACACCATCCTGAGTTGACCATAGCGAAGGAGGTAACACTTGTTGGAACGCGAGCCGCATTCCACCCCCAAGCAGCCGCATCAAAAGGGCTGCCGAGGAACGTGGAACCGGCGTGCCCGCCAAGGTGAGGGCGCGCCTCACCGAAATGCCCTGAGCATGGAGGTCGCCACGACTGTAATGGGCCTCGCCGAGCTGCCTGCGCCAACGCACCGACTGAAGTCTTTGCTCAGCACTCCAAGGCTGCTTCGACTCGTATCTCAAGCAGATTTCCAGAAACGCCTCGACCTCTCGAAAAGCACCGACCTGCAGCGCCTTGATTGCTGCCAAATTGGCATATCCAACTGCCTTGAAATTGTTTCCGGCGGCCTCAAAATGCTGAACGAGGGCCGCGACATCCGCGCCCATGGCGGCCGACTGGCTCGACTCGATCCAAACGGCCAGAGCTGCATGAAGTCGCTGTCGCACTTCACTGGGAATTGAGCCATAAACGACGTCTCGGATTTGATCATGACGGAACTCGTAGTTCCCTGATCCAGTGCCCTGACGCACGAGATGCGCCGCCACGAGCGACTCGACAGCTGCACCCACACCGTCGTGATCCAACTCGCCCTCGAGCAACGTCGCCAGGGCCTCGCCGGTAAATGAACGCCCGATCACGGCCGCAGCCCTGAGAACGTGCTGGACTGGGGTCTCCAATCGATCAACGCGCTCCCGAATGACCCGATCGACACCTTCGAAATATCGAAGGCTCTCGAGCGGGCGGATCGGACACCACAAACCATCGCGTATGGCGATGAGCCCCTGGCTCTTTAATGTCAGCGCTATCTCCTCGGCGAAAAACGGATTGCCACCGGCTAAGGCCGAGACCCGGCGCGCCAGTTCGCCATGTGGGGGCACATCCCCGAGCGTGCGGGCGACCAGTTCGCAAATCGACGCCTCGCTGAGTTCCTCAAGATCCAGGATACGACACAGGCGCGCGGGATCGTCAGGTTCCGTTCCGGATGTATTCCTTCTTGTGGCCTCGGCTCGCCTTCGTAGGTTTTTTAACTCCTCCGGAACTTCGTCCGAGCGTACGCACAGGACCAGAAGCAACGAGGACAGAGATGAGAGAACCCACTCGACGAGGCGCCACGATGCCGAATCCAGCCACTGACTGTCCTCCAGGACCAATGCCAACGGGCGCGGTGCCAAGTTATCCATGAGATCACCCAAAAGACGCATGGTGGCATCAGCGCGATGAGGTCCCTCCAGATGTCGCGTCCCGTCGTTTTGGGGAATTTCGATGCTCAGAACATCACCTAGCAAGGGCAGTCGCCCAACGAGCGACGAGTTGCCTTGAACCCGTTGTGTGACGACATCAAGCACCGCAAATCCATCGCTGTCGGACGGTAGGCCGAGAAGGGACACAAGCACCCGCCGCCATGGCAGGAGCGATGTCCGGCGATCGTCACGTTCGGCGCGCGCGGTCAAAACCTCGATTGCGGTTGAGCGCAGTTCGTCCGTGAAAGCTCTGATCAAAGCGGTTTTTCCAATGCCCGACTCACCCAAGACAACGAGCAAACGCCTGCCTCCACGGCGGGTCTCCTCGAACGTACGTTTCAGGAACTCCAGCTCGCTCTGCCGACCAATCAGCGGACTAAGAGGTTGGACCGGGGCGCGCGGATCCATGGGACAAAATACCGTTGCCATGTCCCCAAGTCCGTCCAGTTGCAACGTGCCGTGTTCTTCGAACCAAAACGCCGTCCGGCTGGCTCGCTCTGTTGGTGCATCGCAGAGAACGTTTGCCGATGCCGCCGTCATAAGCCGCGCCGCCCGATTCACGGGCGCGCCGATCACCATCAGCTGGCGCCGACGTGCGCTTCCGACAACACTAAAAAGCGCATCGCCGGTAGCCACGCCCATCGACGCGGAGAGGCCCAAGCGTTGGGCCGTCAGACGGATCGCGCGAGCAGCATCGACGGCACGGCAAGGATCGTCGCGGTGGAAACTGCCTCGCGCTCCGAACGTCGCAAAGAAAATCAGACCTTTGTCGTCAAAGAGCAACTCGCCGGCCGGCCCACCGCGCGAACGCAGATCCTCCTGGAGGGTCGCGCATAGCAATTGATAGCGCGCAAGCGCCTGAGGTTGACGATGGTCAAGTCCGGCAATTCGCGCGAAAAGGGCGGTGATCGGCCTAATCTCCGCCAGGGCGTCTAAGCGGGCGGTCGTTGGATGATCTTCTTCGGAACGGATGGCAACGGCGCTGTCCGCGGCAACTGAGCGCAAGTCGGCTTCGGACAGCAGGTCCCTGAGCTGCAAAGGCAAAAACCTTGCCAGCCAGCCCGGAGGCGGAGAAGCCAGCGTAGGCCGACTGCGCCGCGATTGAGACGGCTGCGCAAGGGCCAAGTTGGCTTTGTCGGAAAGTACATATTCCCATCGGCGCGCAGCCGCTTGGGACTGAGCGGCCTGCATGATGGCATCTCCGCCTGCAAAGAGAGTCCAGACCGGCTGACCGCCTAAAGCCGCCGCCCAGAGGGCCCCCGCCCCTACTCCAACATGCAGCGCGGGTGCGATTTCAGCTGTTCCGTCCTCCAAACGCTCGTTCCGGCCGCCGCAGATTGCCTTGGCACAGGCTGTCGCCGCTCGCACCGCGCTTTCAAGTCCGCGGACATCCGCCGACCAGTAGGCCAGCAGTTCGTCGCCGGCGAGGTACAAAATCTCGCCTCCACGATTGTATACTTGCTCTACGCATCGTGCGTAGGAATGACTAAGCAGGCTCGGGATTCTTTCAAGTCCTTCTTGCCCCCGTCGTGCTAGTTGCTCGACCAAGGCCGTGTATCTGGACACATCGACAAACACCACTGCAGCCTGGAATTCGACGGCTACTGGGCCATCCGCTCGAAGTGCGTGAATTCTACCGAGTAATTCCAGCGGCAGAAAACTCTCAAGTAGCTCGCAAGTACCCTCCATGGGTTCCTTCCCGCAGCCGTGCCCATGGTTTCAGGGCAGAGAAAGGCACCGCCGACCGCGCACTTCCTAAAGGGAATGAATATCGCCCCGATAGATTGCGTGACTTCCTGACGTTACACCAAATTTCGTATATGATTGATATCTAAATTAGGGAGGACGCATTGCCTGTACACATCAAGGCAGCGCCGGAGCCGCCACGTGCGACGGCTTGGCTCTCGCACCGACTCGAGACATTGGTCCACGATTTTCCGCAGATCGCCGATAGGGAAAGGACAACCGTCAAGGGCGGATATGACTTTGATGTTGCCATCGTTGGCAGCGGCTATGGCGGCTCGGTGGCTGCCGCCGAATTGAGCGCCTGCAAGGATGTGCAAGGCCAATCTTTAAAAATCTGCGTACTGGAACGCGGCAAGGAGTACCTGGCCGGAATGTTCCCTTCGCGATTGGCCGATCTGGGCGGCCACGTCCGCTTTGCCACCCCCTTTGCGAAACGCCAACGCGGCGTGTTCGATGGTCTTTACGACTTGCGCTGCAGCGACGACGCGGTAGCTCTCGTCGCGTGTGGCTTGGGTGGAGGCTCATTAATTAACGCCGGCGTGATGGAGATGCCGCTGCCGGAGATTTTCCGGGAAGCACGCTGGCCCACCAAAATCCGCAGAGATACGACGCTCACAGAGACGGCTAAACGGCTGGGCGATTGGCTGGGAGCCAAGCCGATACGTGTCACCAAGCCTTTCCTGGCCAAGTCCGAAGCAATTAGAAATTTGGCTGGTGGCAAAGCACGACCCGCTCACATAACCGTCGCTTCCGATTGCCACACCAACCACGCTGGGGTCGCGATGAGCGAATGTCGCCGTTGCGGCGACTGCGCCACTGGTTGCAACTACAATGCCAAAGAATCCCTCGACCTGAATTTGTTGCGGCTGGCTCGACAAAGCGGAGTACGAATCGTCACTGGCGCCACCGTCTTGCGCGTTTTGCGCGCGGGCGAAGGATGGCAGTTGGACGTCAATCACACCGATGGCCATCTACGCGACAACCAGCGGAACCCGTTCGCGCTGCTGGCGAGGCGCGTGATCCTTGCAGCAGGCACATTCGGCTCGACGGAAATTTTGATGCGCTCGCAAATCCGCGGGATAAAGTTCTCCGATCAGCTGGGAGGCAAGTTCTCCGCCAATGGTGACATGCTCGTCGTTGCCCATGATTTGGCGGCAAGGGTGAATGGCGTCGCTGATGAAACCGAGGATCCGGCCCCAAACACCAAAAGCGAGGATTGCGGTCGCGCGGTCGGCCCGACAATAACCGCAATGATCGATCTGCGCGACGGCAACGCGGCTACTGACCTGGTGATCCAGGATCTTGCCGTACCGGGACCGCTGCGCCGCCTGTTTGAGGAAAGCGCCACCACATTCGATGTGCTCAATCGCGTCGCCGATGGCGACTGGGCGAAGCATGAGCCGGATCCTTCACGAGTAGACGACGCAGCCGTCAATCCTGCCGCCATCACCAACTCCCTGGTGCTGGCCATGATCGGCCGCGACGACGCGGAGGGAGCACTTGCGCTAGGGCCCTCGATGCAAAACAGCGCCGATGAGATGCAAGGCGATCCTGAAAAAATGCGCGCCGACGGGATGCAAAAGGATGCTGAAAAATTGCGCGCCGACGGGGTGCAAAAGGATGCTGAAAAAATGCTCGCCGACGGGATGCTCACGGTGCGCTGGCCGGAGTTGCGACTGGACCCCCGGCTGGAGAACCATCATGCGCGCCTTGGCAAGTTGCTTCGAGAGTCTGGATTGGGCGGACGGCTGGTGAACAACCTGTTGTGGCGACCTTTGTCCGACAGGCTCGAAGCCGTGTTCGGTCGCCAACGCGGGCCGCTGCTGACGGTGCATCCCCTTGGGGGCTGCGCCATGGGTGACGACGTTCGCCAAGGCGTGACCGATCATTGCGGCCGCGTGTTCGATGCCGCCGCGGTCGGCCTCAGACGCACTCACGAAGGGTTGATCGTGCTCGATGGCTCGGTCGTGCCCACGTCGCTGGGCATCAATCCCGCCTTGACCATAGCCGTTCTGGCATTGCGAGCGATCAGCGAGCTCAAGGAGGAATGGCAACTCAGTGGCGGCCGTTTGATCAACGCCCCCTTGCCTGGGAACTCTCGTGGCGAAACGCGGCCGATATATTCCACGCCGCGGACGAACCCTGCGCCTACGCCTACCAGCATCGAACTGACCGAACAGGTGCGCGGCAAGGTCCCTCTGGCGATGCGCGGCAGCGGTGTGAAACCACACATGGTCGAACTGACGCTAACCACCAAGCCGGTGGTGCTCACCGATCTCTACGCGCTGCAAACGCCCCGTGGACGGTGTTTGCCGATTGCCCATGGTCGGCTGCGCATTCTGCGTGCAGGAAAGGAGTTCGACCCCATTGCAGATCAGGCCTATGAAAGCCATGTTGCGCTCGAGGCGGAGATCTCGGGATCGCTCCACCTGTTCGATCTGGAAGAATCGCGCCCCGTGCCCCGAATGCTGCGCGCTATCCTTGCGTGGGCGCTCAACCGCGGGATGCGCGACTTTGCTTACCGCTTGGTCCGCCAGGGCCAGGAATGGTTGCGTCTCACGCCGCCTAGCGGAGGGGCATCCCATCTCAGACTGCTCGACATTCTGCACCTGTGCTCGCGTGCGGGCGGGGTCCGCCTGATCGAATACGATTTGCACATCGACAAGGTTGTCGAGCCGGAAGATCTCGGCACGGGCGCGAGGTTCGACAGCTCTCTGTTCACGCAGAAGAAAATCAGAGCGGTTAAGCGCCTCACCTATGCGCGCGGCGCCAGCCCTTGGCAGCAATTGATGGAGATGTCGGTCGAAGTTTTCCCGCAGATGAGCAAGACCGTCATTGGCAAGAAGCTACCGTCGCTAGAGCTAAACAAACGATACCTGGCGCGGCAATCGGTGCCTCTGCTGCGGATAGTGGGGCAGCAAGACCGTGTCGCGGCACTGGCAGATCTGGCCTCTTTCATACTCTACGGTTTTCGCGTCGTGCTTCAGATACATGCACTGAGTTTTCGCCGCCCCGACCCGCCATCTGCGCGTGAACCACAACGGTTGCCCGGGGCGGTGCCGGGCTTACCTGCGCCCCAAATCGACTGGTTGACCTTGAAAGGTCAGCTCAGCCCGCCGATCCGCATTCGCCTGGCCCGCTATGACGGCAGTTCCGCAAAGGTGATCGAGAAGGGCGTCCCGAAACGCCCCGTCTTGCTCATCCATGGTTACAGTGCGAGCGGCACCACATTTGCTCATGCTGCCGTACCCGGCAACCTCGCTCAATCGCTGTGTGATGCTGGGCGCGATGTCTGGGTGCTCGATATGCGATCGAGTTCAGGCCTGACTACCGCCACAGGCGGTTGGTCTTTTGAGGAGATGGCGGAGAATGACATTCCGATCGCCGTCCAACACGTGCTGGCTGCGACAGGGCAGGAAAGGCTCGATGTCGTCTGCCATTGCATGGGCGCGGCAATGTTCAGCATGGCAGTGCTTGGCGAGCATGATCGAAGGAATTTGCACAATAAGATCGGGCGCGTGGTGTTTTCGCAAGTCGGCCCGGCAATGCTGTTGAGTTCGGCAAATGTGCTCGCCGCATATGTGATGCGATATGTACGTTATTTTCTTCAACTTGAAGACTATGTGTTCAGTCCGCATGGCGATATCTCGCTCGCCGGTCAATTGCTCGACAGAGCGCTCTCGGCAATGTGGCTGCCGTCCGACGAGTATCGGCGCGAGAATCCCCTCTGGCCCCCAGGCAAAGCGACGCCTTGGGTCGGCACAAGACATCGGATGGACGCGCTCTATGCACGCACCTTCTCGCTCAACAATCTCTCTGACCTCGTACTCGACCACATCGACGATTTCTTCGGCCCGCTCAGCGTCGAGACAGTCTCGCAGGTCATACATTTTGCTGGCTTCAACACCGTGACCGATCGCGCCGGCATAAATCGCTATGTGCTGCCGGACCGGGTGAGGGATCGACTGAGATTCCCGATGATGTCGATCCATGGAGCGGAAAACGGTTTGGTCGCCCCCTCAACGCTAAGACTGATGCGAAATATGCTCAAAGGGGCCGGCGTGCCGCATTTGAACTCATCTCTGCATGCGGTCGAGGCGGTGCAATCGGAGGAAGAAATCAGGGATCTTATTGACAAAAGCGGCCAGTTCCTGGCGCTCGGCCAACCGTCCTACCTGACCTGGTGCATTGCCGGCCACGGTCATCAGGATTGCCTGATCGGCAAAGACGCCTCGTCGATCTGCGGCGTTATAGCGAAATACCTAGGAATGCCGGATATCTCCGATATGCCGGGGCCCTTGGAGGAAAAGCCATGACGCATTCTCTCCCCTCTGAAGCCAGGGCGCCCGCCTTCGGGGTGCGCGTAGAGGTCGAGGCGGGCAAGATCCTGGTGCAAGCGGCCGATAGCGGAGGGCGGGGCTTGCCTCATGCAGCTTTCATTGTTCCCGTCTACGCAAAGGGCGACCGCCTGCACATGATCGGTCCGCCGGTTACGAGCCGCGGCGACGAGAAAGGACAGAGCGACGATAGCCTCTATAATAGTCTTCCGCATTACTATATTAAGCAACCCGCATCTCCTTACGTATTTGAAGTTCCGCTCCATGAGTGGCCTGAAGCGCAGCAGGTACTGGTCTTGCTGCTGTACGTTCAGGCGCAGGGTATTGGCGGCTTGGCTCGGTTACCGAAACTGCCCGACGCGGCGGGATCACCACCTGAAATCCTCGACACAGGTTCGCATGCCAAGAACGCGGTGAAGAGGGCCGCCGAGGCTATTCGGTATGCGCTCGAGACTGACACATTGGATGATTTGCGAGGTGGCCTGATCGTCGGCAGGCCTGGAAGGTCGCACAGAAGCCATCGGCACAAGAGCGATGCCCGCGCGGTATCGAACCTTTCATTCGCTCTCGCAAGTTGCCAATACCCCAGTGATTTCCTCGACCACATGCCCGACGGTCAGCATGCGACACGAGGGCCCGCGGATGCGTCTCTGCTCGCGCTCGGCGATCTACTGGGCAAACCCGGCGCCCCAACGTTGCTGCTGCTGGCCGGCGATCAGGTATATATCGACGCTACGGCAGGGCTTTTCGACCCTAAGGTAGTCAACGACCGATTCCGAATACCCTACGAACGCCGGGGCCAGAGCCGCGGTGTGAAGGCGGTGATGCAGCGCTTGGACATGGCGGTTGAAATGATGCTGGACGATCATGAGATTCGCGACAATTGGGCAAAAGACCCCGACCCGGCGATGCGCAAGAATGATATCGTCATAAAGCCTGGGAAGCTGGCTTACTTCAGGTACGAACGTGGCAAGACCGAGGTGCTGGAAAAGCGCCTGCCGGCACACATCTGGCGAGACGATTTAACCCACAACGGTATGCCATTCTTCCTTTGCGACACGCGCACCGAACGTCAAGGACGGACGGTTTCGAACTGGTGCGAAGCGCGGATCATGGGTTCAACGCAATTCGCCAAACTTTGTGAATGGCTTACCAAGCCTGAACACACCGAAATGCCCAAATTTGTTCTCACATCCTCGGCAGTGCTGCCGCGGCGGCGGGAGGTGGCCGAGGCCCCCACTTGTGCCTTGCGTTCGGACGCGTGGGATGGATACCCGTTTTCCTTACATAAACTGCTCAGGTTCGTGTGCAACAAGGAAATAAAGGGACTGGTATTCCTGTCGGGTGACGAGCACGTGAGCAGCCTGGTCACCGCTCGTGTAACAAACAGCAAAACCGGCAAGCAGAGCATCCTGCATTGTATCCACAGTTCGGCGCTGTACGCGCCATATCCGTTTGCGAACGGAACTGCCGACAATTTCCAGGCCAATGAGACTTTTTGCTTTCCCGATCCCGATCCTGAGCAGGGGCCGTATTGTTGCGAGGTGCAGACAAGTTTCGCCCCTGGCGACGGTTTCGCGCTTGTAACGACATGCCGCCGCCGTTCGCATTGGCGTCTGGATGTCAAGTTCCACGACAGCGGGGGGCTCAAGGAGAACGGAACCTTCACGCGCGACCTAGAGTAATAGCTGCGCGTGAAATAAGGCTTCACTCAGTTTTTCTCACTATACCAAGCGGCCCGCGCTCGATCAGGCGCGGCGGCAGCTATTTATCCCGAGATAATCGTCTCTGAGGCCGCATGTCCAAACGATCGCCTGCCCTTTGCATGAGCCTGTGTAGCCGCTCCCCATAAGGAAACGTCGCCATGAAGCGAAAACGCTTGGCCGGCAATCGGTCTCCTCAATCGACAATGGTGGCGGACAGGGTCCGCCACCATTGTGATAACAGGCCACGATAGAGGCCTGCCCGGATTATTTCCCGGCGGCAGCCGCATTCTTTACCCAGCCATCGAACTCCGACTGATTTGCGGCAATCCAGTCGTTGGCGATCTTCTTGATCTCGGCGTCGGTCTTGTTGCCGGCCCCCAGATCGCCTTCCCACTGGCTCCAGATGTCCAGCGACCATTTCGCTTGTTCGATGAATTTCTTGGCCGCCGGATTGTCAGCCAGGAACTTCTTGTTGGCGAGCGTGCGCCAGTTCCATGGGCCAACCGCCATGCGGCATGGGTTCTGCCCCCCCGCACAGCCAACCACGTCCTTGACCTCGTGCGTCTTCGGTTTCGATACGCCCTCGGGAAGAGCGTCATACGGGATCGGCAGCCACACCACGTCCTTGCCGGGCTTCAGCCGATAGACGATCCAGGACGGGCTCCAGGTGTAAAGAAGGATCGGCTCTCCTCGGTCGGCCCGTGCAAAGACCTCGCCGATCAGCGGCTCGTATTTGGCGCGGATGGAGCGCACCGTATCGCTCAAGCCGAACTCCTTGACCTGGAAATCGACGACGTCACCGCACTTCCAAGCGGGATCGCAATTCACCAGATTGGCTTTTCCGTCACCGTCGGTGTCGAACAAGGCGGCGATCTTCGGGTCCTTCAGTTGCGAGACATTGGTGATGTTGTTGGCTTCGGCTGTCTTCTTGTCGATCATGTAGCCGTTGATGCCGCCGCCCGCGATCGTGCCTTCATTGATCAGTTCGACCGTATCCGAGATCTGTGCGATGGCGGGCTCGGCCTGCGGCCAGTTGATGTCGCCGGTCATGTCGAGGTCGTCCTGCGAAATGGCCTGCAGGATCGCCGACATGTTCATGGTCGACAACTTTACGTCGTAACCGAGTTTCTCGAGGCCCGCTATCAGGACCTGGTCCTGAATATAGTTGGCGCCCAGGCTGTCGGAGGACGTGAAACGAATGGTCTTGCCTTCGCCAGGCTTATCCTGCGCAAAACTCTGCCCACCCATCATGGTTGCTGCAACAGCCATGGCGCAGGCCAGTCTCAGCCCTTTGCGGTATCGATAATTCGCCGACATGTATTCTCCCCTTGTTGTGATATTTGTTGCGTCGTTCCGCCTGATCGAGACGGTGTTCAAACCTGCTGGTGGTTCGTTTCGAAACTCCCCGCTTCCTCATTTCTGGGACGCAGCAACTGAGCCAGGGCGGCCCGGATGCCCCGGGTTGGTCCGGCCTTGTCCTGGTTGGCCAGGCCCTGCGTGATGCGATCGAGGATCATGGCTAGCAGGACGATGGCGATGCCGCCGACGGCAGCCATGCCGACATCGAGACGTCCCAGCCCCTGCAGGACCACAAGTCCGAGCCCTTCGGCCCCGATCATGGATACGATCACCGACATGACCATGGCCATCAGTACTGTCTGGTTGAGGCCGCCCAGAATGGTTGGCAAGGCCAATGGAAGTTGGACTTCCCAGAGAAGTTGGCGATCGGTGGCACCGAAGGCCCGCCCCGCCTCGACCATCTCCTTGTCGACAAGACGAATCCCGAGATTGGTGAAGCGGATCAGCGGCGATATCGCCGCCACGATGACCGCGACTGCCCCAGGCACCGTTCCGACGCCGAACAGCATGACCACCGGGACCAGGTAGACGAAGCTGGGCGTCGTCTGCATGACATCGAGCACCGGCCGCACGATGGTCCAGGCGCGATCGTGGCGCGCGCACAGGATTCCGATTGGAATGCCAAGGATGACGCACACCACGATTGCCGTGGCGATGAGCGACAGGGTGGTGATCGCTTCCGCCCACAGGCCCATGAAGGCAATCAGGGTCAGCGAAAGCAGCGTGAATATAGCCACGCCACGCGATGCGGAGCGCCATGCGATGAGGGCAAAGATCCCGATCAGGATCGGAAACGGAATGGCATGGAGTCCATGGTCGATCGCGGTCAGAAGGGTCTCGACGGGCCACTTGATGGTCTGGAAAAGTGGCCGGAAATGCATTGCCAGCCAGCGGACGCCGACCTGGATCCATTGGTCCAGCGGGATGACATAGAGATTATCGACATCCAGCATGATCAGGCCTCCGCTCCCCGGGATTGCGAGGAAGCCGCCGCCGGAGCGCCAATGCGGGACAGTATCTGGAGTGGATCGACACGCCCCAAATATCGGCCGCCCTCGTCAACAACGGCTATCGGCCGGTCTCGATGGCACAGGCTGGCCACCACCGACAGCTTTTCCGTGCCGCATACCGTCTCATAGTCCTTGCTCATCAATGATTGGATCGCCGAACCATCGGCGAGGCGTGGCAACTGGCGTGGTCCGACGACACCCACGACCTGCATCGAATCGTCGACGATGAACACCGGTTCGCCATCGGCATCGCGGCCGCCGGACGCACGTCCGTCTAGCCGGAGCGGGCTGCTTTCCACCATCACGGAACTCGCATCGAACAGATGGGCCCGGTTGACGTCGCGGGTGAAGGCTGCGACGTAGTCATTGCCGGGCTTGGTCACGATGTCCTGCGGAACGCCTTCGCGCATCACCATTCCATCCGCCATGATGGCGACCCTGCTTCCGAGCTTCAGCGCCTCCTGGAAATCATGCGTGATGAACAGGATGGTCTTGTGGAAAGTCCTGTGCAGGCGCAGCAGTTCGTCCTGCATTTCGCTGCGGATGAGTGGGTCCAGCGCGCTGAAAGCCTCGTCCATGATCAGGACATCGGCATCCGTGGCGAGTGCGCGGGCCAATCCGACGCGCTGACGCATGCCGCCGCTCAGCGTACCGGGAAGATGATTTGCCCACGAAGCCAGCCCGACGACCTCCAGCACCTCCATCACCTTCTTCCTGCGCGCGGCGGCTGGCACACCGCGCAGTTTCAGGCCGAACTCGGCATTCTCCAACACCGTTCTGTTCGGCAACAGGCCGAAGTGCTGGAACACCATGGAGATACGCGTCCGGCGGATTTCGCGCAGCCGCGCTTCGCTGGCGCCGGTGATCTCCTCGCCATCGATAAGGATGCGCCCTGCATTCGGCTCGATGAGGCGATTGATGCATCGCGCAAGCGTCGACTTACCGGAGCCGGACAAGCCCATGATCATGTAAATCGAACCGACGGGAACGGACAGCGACACGTCGCTCAAGCCGACGACCTGCCCGGTCTTCTGGAGCACAGCTTCCTTTGTCTCGCCAGACTTCAGCATGGCCAAAGCCGATTCCGGCGATCTGCCGAAAATCTTGTACACGCCCTCGACCGTTATGCGATCCGTCACACCTGTCCTCCACTCCTGGCCTGGCGGACGATAGTCAGCACATTCCAGAGCCACGATCCCGATTAATGAAGATAGAACTGCACCCGCCGTCTTCCCCCGTTCGGCAGGATACCCGCCTAGCCCAATGCTATGAAGGAAAGCATACGGCTCGCGGGTTCGATGATATAGGCTCTCCGCTACCCGGATAGGTATAATCCGGGACGCCTGTATGGAGGAACGGCATGCTGGCTTCGCCTAAAAACCCTGCCCTCATGGTCGTGGACATGCAGAACGATTTCGTGCGCAGGCATGCGCCGATGGAGGTTGCATCCGCGCGCGAAACCATACCTTCGATCAGCAGACTCATTGCGGCGTTTCGCGGCAACGGCAAGGCGGTGGTATTCACGCGATACGTTGCCGACCCCCTGTATCAGGCCTTGGCCGGCAAGCTGACCTGGATCAAGCTGACCGATGCGCCGACCCATGCGTGCGTGCCGGGCTTCATGCGATCCTACGGCGATGTCGAGGGCCTGCGGGATGCCGCGGAGGTGATCGACGAGCTTGCGCCACAGGATGGCGATATCGTGCTGGACAAGGTCTATTTCAGCGCCTTTCATGCCACGGATCTTGCCAAGACGCTCAAGCTGCTTGCGGTAGACGGTCTGGTATTCGTCGGCACGGTAGCGGAGATGTGCGTCGAAGATAGCTGCCGTCACGCCGTGCATTTCGGTTATCCCACGATTGTGGTGGAGGATGCTGTTTCTTCCAACCATCCGCCCAGCCGGCAGGCCATGCTCGATGCTTTCGCACGCAACTACGGCTGGGTGATGACCACGGACCGGCTCCTGGATTCTTTCGCGGTCGGGCAAGCGGGATGCGAGGTCTTGAACCTACCGCAGCGGTGAAAAATCGGTCGGGATCAGGATTCGGTTTTCCATCGTTTCGATATTCTCGGTGAGCTTGACCGTAAACGCCCGCCACGCGGGATCTTCGGCCAGCCGCTGACGCCGCTCGGCGCGGTCGTTCAGGTTGCTATAGCCCCATAGATGCACGACATGGTTGAGAGGTCCGATCTCGGTGCGGAAATAGCCGATCAGGTTGCCCAAGATCGGCTGCTGGATGGCAAGGCCTTCCTCGCTGATAAGTTGCATGTATCTGGCGAGACGGCCGGCCCTTATCTTGTAGATGCGTTCCTCGACAATCATGGCGCGACAGCTCCCATCAGGCGATCACCCGCGACTTTTCCCTGCCCGCTTCCTTCTCGCGCATCGCAAATACGGGCATCACTTCCTTGATGAACAACGCCAGCGATTTCTTCTGCACTTCAAACGGCAGGTCGAAGGCGAGGCCGAGGCAGAACTGGTCTACGCCCGCCGCTTCATAGACCATCAGCTTTTCGACCACCTCGTCCGGCGTGCCGAACAGGAGATTGTCGCGGATCGACCGCGGATCGTAGTCGCCGCTGTTGCCAACGGTGTCGTAAGAAACCGCTTCAGGAAAGCCGTTCTTCACCGTGCCGATGTTCTGGAACAGGTTCTCGAAGCTGCGCCCATATTGATAGCTGTAGCGAACCGGCAGTTCCCAGTCCTCGGGACGTTCATACACGCAAGTGCGGCGCAGCATCATGAACCGCGGCCTCGGCACTTCGGGATGATCCTGGACCGCCTTCTTGAACTTGTCGCCGAGAATGCCGATTTCCGCGACCGGCCGCGACAACGGCGTGGAGAGGATGTTGTGGCCATTGCGCACCGCCCAATCGAATGTGCCGGGGTCACGCGCCGCCACCCAGATGGGCGGGTTGGGTTGCTGCAAGGGCTTCGGCACCGAGGTTGCCAGCGGGAAGTGGTAATACTTACCCTCGTGGGCGTAGTCGCCTGCCCATAATTTCTGGACTGCCGGCAGCAGTTCCTGCATGTAGGCGCCGCCTTCCTGTTGCGGGATGCCTCCCGCCATACGGTCAAATTCATACTGATAGGCGCCGCGGGCGATGCCGAATTCCAGCCGCCCTCCCGTCAGGTGATCGCAAAGTGCGGCCTCTCCCGCGAGACGGATCGGGGTCCAGTACGGCGCGACGATGGTGGCGGTGCCAAGCCGGATCTGTTCGGTATGAGCTCCCCACCAGACCAGCAACTGGAACGGGCCGGGCGCGATCGTGAATTCAATCGTGTGATGCTCGGGCGACCAGGCGGTCTCGAAGCCGCCGGCATCGGCCATACGGACCAGTTCCAGCGTCTCAGCCGCCACCTGGCGCATATCCTTGTCGGGACTGAACCTCTCCATGTTCAGGGAAACGGAAAATTTCATGGCAATGACCTTTTCGAATATTAGGGGAACCGTCGGATGAGCGTCAGCACAAACGGATTACGAACGGGTCCTGCGTGGCGCCGGAGTAGTCGATGACGACATTCTTCAGGCGGGAGAACTCGCGCATAACCTCGAAGCCCCCGCGCTTGCCGTAACCGCTCTCCTTGAACCCGCCGGAGGGCGACATGTAAGCAGCAGAGCGATACGTATTGACCCAGACCGTGCCGGCATCAACGTTGCGCGCAAAGCGCAGCGCCCGGTCGATGTCGCGGGTCCAGACACCCGCCGCCAGCCCATAATGGGTGTCGTTGGCAAGCCCAATCAGCTCGCTTTCATTGTCGAACGACACGACGCCCACGACGGGCCCGAAAATTTCGTCGCGCATGAAGCGCATGTCGTTGCGCGCATCCGCCAGAACCGTGGGCTCGTAATACCAGCCGCCGGGGAGGTCGTCCCGCCGCGGCCGGTGGCCTCCGGCAACCAGCCGCGCGCCATCGGCGACGCCGTAGTCCACATACTGCTCGACCTTGTCGAGTTGGGCAGCGAGCGCCAGCGGACCGATTTCCGTGTCCTCATCGGTCGGATGGCCGATACGCACGCGCCTGGTACGATCCGCCAGCTTTTCTACGAATGCGGCATAGATGGATTTTTCGACGAAACAGCGCGAGCCTGCGATACAGGTCTGCCCGGCAGCGGCGAACACGCCGGCAACCACGCCGTTCACCGCGCGCTCGATGTCGGTATCGGCGAATACGACATGAGGCGACTTGCCGCCCAGTTCCATCTGACACGAAACAAGTCGGTTGGCGGCGATGCGGCGGCCGGTTGCCGTACTGCCCGTGAAGGCGATCTTGGCGACATCGGGATGCAAGGTCAGCGCTTCGCCCGCCGTGGCGCCCTTGCCGGTAATGACATTGAAAACGCCAGCCGGGAAGCCCGCTTTTGCAATCAGTTCGGCGAGGGCAAGGGTGGACGCGGAAGTATGCTCTGATGGCTTGACCACGACCGTATTGCCAATCGCCAGGCAGGGTGCGAGCGTGCCGGTCAGCAGCATCAGCGGTGAATTCCACGGCGAGATCATGCCCACCACGCCGATCGGCTCGCGCAGCGTGAAGTTCAGCATATCGAGCTTATTGACCGGTATGGTCTCGCCATGCAGCTTGTCGGCCATTCCGGCGAAATAGAGATAGCTGTCCGGCGCCGCGCGCAGTTGCACACGCATCTCTTTCAGAAGCTTGCCGTTGTCACGCGTCTCGATGGCCGCGAGTTCATCGGCGTGTTCCGCGATGAGATCGGCCAACCGGCGCAGCAGCTTGCCGCGATCCGTCTGCGTCAGCCTGCGCCAGGCCGGATCGTGAAACGCTCTTTTGGCTGCCTGCACGGCGGCGTCGACATCATCCGCCCCGGCGTCGGCAACCTCATACCAAGGCGCCGCGTTCGTCGGATCGTAGCTCGGCATGTAGCGGCCGGACCGCGGCGCGACGCGCTCCCCGGCAATGAAAAGATCCTGGCGCGATCCTTCGATCACCTTCAGCGTCAGGTCCATCATCTCATCCCTTCGCGGTTTCTCGGTCGCCAGCCAAGCCGTTAAGCGACCGCCACGGACGCGGGGCGCCGTCTATCATCGCCACCCGGCCGCCATCGCTGGAATCGACGTAGATCCCGAAGCGAGAGTCCGCGCGCTCATGCAGGTAACGGCGCAGCGTTGCGCGTATCTGCCTGATCGGAATGCTGTCCCAAGGCAGCTCTTCATGGGCAAAGAACCTCAGCGACGGCGACAAATCCGGAATTTCGCCGGGCGGGCCCGCGAGCGCGCCACGGTAAACGACATAACCGGGCTGCTGGTCGGCCACATCGAAGACCGAATAGAGAAACGCATCGCTGGTGAGCGGCGCAACCACGCCGCCGCCTTCGAAGCTGAGCATGTCGCCCGGCTTACGGTGCGTTGCCGTCGGCAGTTCCCAGCCTCCGGCGCCATCGTCGCGCAGCAGGATGCGGCCGTCATGCTCGACCAGGTAGCCGATGATCATGCGATGGGAAGGCGTCCAGCCAGGCGGCATCGGGTCTTCCACGCAGACATAGCGCCCCCGGCAAAACCCTAGCGGAGCGGCAGGGCTGGTGCCGAAAGCACGCACCCGGCCGATCAGGATCACATGGTCTCCCGCCTCGATACGGTCATGCACCGTGCAGTCGAACCAGGTAAGGCTGTCGGTGAGCACCGGCGAGCCCGTATGCACGGTAGTATGGGCTATCGTCTCGAACTTGGAGAGTGACTTCGAGGCGAAGAGGCTCGCCACCTCCTTCTGGCGCTCGTGCAGTACGTTGACGGCGAAGCCTTCGGCCGTGTTGAATGCCGGAAAGCTGCTGGCGCTCTTTCCTATGCAGACGAGCAGCAGCGGCGGCTCAAGGGAGACTGAGGTGAAGGAATTCGCAGTCATGCCGCGCGGCGAACCATCTTCGTCCCGCGTCGTCACCACCGTGATGCCCGTGACGAAGGTGCCGAACGTTCGCCGCAGTTCCACTGGATCGATCGTGCTCAGCTCTTTTTCCCTCTTGTCCGCCATGCGTCCTGCCTCTCCAGGAGGGTGGAAGGATAAAGGGACGTGAGAGAGGGTCTTCCTGCTCTACGCAGGAGAGGCGGTAGTCAGACTCCTAGGACACGAAGCAGAGACCGCATCAGACAGGTTGCTCCCGGGCAATGGTCTCGTTGAGGCGTATTGCCAGTTCAAGCGCGAACCGACGTTCGGGTGAATCGATCTCGATGCCAAACAGTTCCTGGATACGGTTCAGGCGATAACGAAGCGTAGTAACATGCAATTCCATCGCGTCCGCGCAGGCCTGGCTGCGGCAACCGTGCTCCAGAAAGACGGTCAGGGTCCTGATATAGTCCGTTGCATGCGCCTCGTCGTGACGCACGACCGCGCCAATGGCGATATCCACGAACGACCTCACTTCCTTGCTGTCGGCCGCCGAAAGCAGCAGCGGAAAAGGACCGAAGTCCTGGGGCGCAAGCAACCCGGTACGGTTGAAGCGGACGGCAAGACGGATCATGCGCTCGCATTCAAGCCATGCCTGGGGATAGTCGTGAATGCTCGAACAGGTCTTACCCGCCACGATGATCGGCTTGGTGCCGATCAGCCACTGCGTTTCCTCGATCAGCTTGCGCACAAACGTCTTGACCACCGTGTCCGCGTCGCGGGGCGCGTCGGGAATGCGGCACAGAATGATCTCGCCCAATGCGGCGGCGGTCGCCTGCGGCGCCAATTGGCCGGCGAGCCGCATGATGGAGCGGTGCAGTTCGGGTATGGTCTTGCCCTTTTCCGGCACAGTTTCCGGGAGGCCGATCGCGACCAGCCTGGCGGTGGCGTTTACGTCAATGCCGAGCCGGCGCGCCCGCGCCGTCAAATCGTCCACGTTGCGCCAGTTGCCGGAAACGATTTCCATGAACAATTCGCTGGAAGTCTGCGATTCCGTCTGGAACCGTAAATGGCTGCGCATCAACTGGACGCTGAGCGCGAACCGAGCGCTCTGAAGAAGAAGATGATCGAGGTCGCCGAAATTGGCGTCGAGCGAAAACACGATCAGCGCCCCTACCGTCTTGCCATCCACGACCAACGGCTCCACCGCCGCCGGCAGGTTGAGGTGATGGCCGCCGCAGTTCAGGTACAGCTTGCGCATTTCAAGCCCGGCCTGGTCCGAGATATCGCGAGCAAGACGGAGAAACTGGCGGCTCATGCAATCGTCCATCTCCTCGCGCCAGCGGTCGGTGTCGATGAGGTCCGGCTTGGGCGAACGTCCGGCAACGACCAGGTTGGCAGTCAGATCCACCACGACGATTGCGTTCGGCAGGAAGGTTTCGACCATGGAAGCCGCGGATGCGACGGAACCGTCCGACAGGACCTGGTGCATCAGGGAGGAATGCGCGGCAAGTGCGTTTTGGAGTTGCGCGGCGGCAGCATGTTCCGCCCTTAGCCTGTGGGCCTTGTCCACGGCTATGGCGCCCAGATGGACGATCGTCTGCAGGAATGCGAGATCGGCCGCTGACAGATCGACAACGTCGCGCGACTGCACCGACAAGACCATCGCGCGATCTTCCATGTCCCGGCAGCCCAGAGGCAAAACCACGACAGTGCGATAACCGCGCTGGATTGCCTCTTCCCGATAGCCCGGAAATTCGATGCTCTCCTGGGCATCGCGAATGATCACCGGATCATTGCGGGTCAACGCGATGAGGGATGGGCTTGTCGCCAGCGTCCAGCGGTTGCGATAGGACTTCGTCAACTGGCTAGGATCATGCCGGGTCACGACCACAGCATTGCCATCCGCCTGATCGATGCTCATCACCGCCGCCATCGACCAGGCATCGTGCTGGCATGCCGCATCGACAAGGTGCTGCAGCGTTGTCTCGAGGTCGACGCTGGAATTGATGAGGCTGGTCACGTCGCGCAGGACGCGTGACAGCGGGCGATCCAAAGCGCTCAACAGAACCTCGCTGCTTGCCGGTACTCGATCGTTACATAGCCTTCCTGGTCGATGGCGCGCCACAGTCATATTCGTTACCGGGGGTCATGCCGCCGCCATATGGCCGGCATGGATAGGATCGACCTTGCCGGCTGTTCGCGAAAGGTTTGGCAGGCCTTCAAAGCGACATGATGACCGACTTGGTCTCCGTATAAAGGTTCAGCCCTTCCTGTCCCCGTTCCCTGCCCCAGCCGGATTGCTTGAAGCCGCCGGTGGGTATCGCCGCGTCCACCGAGCCGTGTACGTTGACCCCGATCCGGCCCGCGCGAATTCGCCGTACCATCTTGTGGGCGACGCTCAGGTCCCGCGTCCAGACGCTGCCAGCTAGTCCGAAGATGCTGTCATTCGCCTGCCGCGCGATCTGTTCCAGGTCGTCGTCATCGAAGCTCATGGCGCACAGGACAGGACCGAAAATCTCTTCCTGCACCACCGCCATGTCGGGTCGGGTATCGGTCAGCACCGTCGGCGCAATGAAGTTGCCTTCATTGCCTATCCGCGTGCCGCCAAACGCCACCGTTGCACCGGCGCTCCTGCCCTGCTCGATATAGCTCATGACGCGGTCGCACTGGACCGGGGAAATGACCGGCCCCATCTGGACGCCTTCGCTGAGGCCATGACCAACGCGGATGTTCCCCGCCCGCTGGCCGATCCCATCCACGATCTGGTCGAACACCTTCTTGTGGGCGAACAGCCGCGATCCTGCGGTGCAGACCTGGCCGCTATTGGCAAAAATGCCCTGCGTGACACCGGGAATGGCAACCGACATGTCAGCATCGGGAAAGACGATGACGGGCGACTTCCCTCCCAATTCGAGCGACACTTTCTTCAAATTGCCCGCGGCAGCCTTGACGATGATGCGGCCGACCTCGCTGGAACCCGTAAAGGCAACCTTGTCGATCTGGGGGTGCGAGGCTATCGCTGCGCCCGCCGTAGGTCCAAAACCGGTCACGATATTGATCACGCCGGCGGGAATGCCGGCCTCCTGGACCAGTTCACCGAAGCGCAGCGCCGTCAGCGGCGTCTGCTCCGCCGGCTTGAGCACGATCGTGCAGCCGGTGGCCAGCGCCGGAGCTACCTTCCAGGCCAGCATGAGCAGTGGCGCATTCCACGGAATGATCTGCCCGACGACGCCGACCGGCTCGCGCACCGTGAAGGCATGGTACTTGTCCGGCGCAGAGATCGAAATGGTTTCGCCTGTGATCTTGGTCGCCCAGCCCGCCATGTAGCGGAACATATCCACGCTGAGCGCGACGTCGGAATTCCGGGCATTGGCAAGCGGCTTGCCATTGTTGAGAACCTCCAGTTCGGCCAGTTCATCGGCGTTCTGTTCCAGCAGATCCGCCAGTTTCCAGATGAGACGTCCACGTTCGCTGGGCGTGATGCGGCTCCATGGGCCTTCTTCAAAGGCCCGCCGCGCAGCTTTGACGGCATTGTCGATATCGGCGGCGCCGCCCTCCGGAACCTGTGCAATTATGCGTCCCGTGCCCGGATCATATGTGTCGAAAATCTTCCCGGACTGAGCCGGCACCCATTTTCCATCGATAAGGAGTTTTTTCTCCTGGCGTAAAAAGGAAGCCGCCTTCTCTCCAATTCGGAACTGATCAGCATGTGTGTTCATCGAATTCTCCATAGGTATCGGGAAGCGCCTTGCCCGGATTCGTTCAAGGGCGTCCATCTGAAGCGCCCTCGTTAAAGCTTGTCACTCGATCACGAAGTGGTCGGGTCCGACCGCGCGAGGCTGCCGCTTCGGCGGAATGAAATCGAGCGGCCGCACGGGAGACGGCAATTCCGTCACCGGCTTGCCGATCAAGCGGTGCCTGTCCGCGGCCGGCTCCGGGTTCGGCACCGCTGCCATCAGCTTCTGGGTATAGGGATGTTTCGGATTCCCTATCACCTCGCGGCTGGGCCCGATCTCCACGATCTCGCCAAGATACATGACCGCCACGCGGTGGCTGACACGTTCGACAATGGCCATGTCGTGACTGATGAAGAGGTAGGACAACCGCAGGTCCTCCTGCAACTCAAGCAGCAGGTCGATCACCTGCGCCTTTACCGAAACGTCGAGCGCCGAGACAGCCTCGTCGGCTATAATGACCTTCGGGTCGAGCATCAGGGTCCGCGCAATGCAGATTCTCTGGCGCTGTCCGCCGGAAAACTCGTGCGGAAGACGGGTGATCATCGACGGTTCGAGGCCGACACGCTCCAGAAGATGTTTCGCCTTGTCCAGGGCCTTGGCCCTGGTCGCCAGCCCATGGCATAGCAGGGGCTCAGCCAGGATCGCACCGACGTTTTGCTTCGGGTCCAGGGAACTGAACGGATCCTGGAAGATCATCTGCACATTGCGCCGGAGATCCGAAAGATCGGACCTGTTGTCGCGCCGCACCGTGCGTCCGTCGAAGACCACCTCGCCGGAATCCGGAGGATTGAGAAACAGGATGCTGCGTCCGGTCGTCGACTTGCCGCAGCCGGACTCGCCAACCAGCGACAGCGTTTCTCCAGGCATGATGTCGAAGCTCAGACCCTCGACGGCATGGAGACGCCCCACCTTGCGACGCATCGCCCCGCCACGCACGTCGAACCGGGTCACCAGCTTGCGCACGCTCAAAACCGGCTTCGGAACAACATCCTTGGCAGGCGCGCGGTAGGAGCGGGCGACGCCTTGCCCCAGGCGGGGGACCGCGTCGATCAGCATCCTCGTATAGTCCTCGCGCGGACGCTCGAAAACGTCCTTTACTGCTCCCGTCTCCACCACGCGTCCCTTGTGCATGACCATGACGCGGTCGGCGATGTTGGCCACTACGCCCATGTCATGCGTGATGAACAGGATCGCGGTGCCGGTATCGCGCTGGACCTCGTTCAGGAGATCGAGGATTTGCGCCTGTATCGTCACGTCGAGCGCTGTTGTCGGCTCGTCGGCGATAAGCAGCTTCGGCGAGCACGCCAATGCGATGGCGATCATGATCCGCTGCCGCATCCCCCCGGAGAACATGTGAGGATAGTCATTGAACCGCCGCCGCGCGTCAGGAATGCGAACGCGGTCGAAAAGCCGGATGCCCTCCTCCCGCGCCTCGGCATCGCTTAAGGGTCGATGCTGGCGCAGCATTTCCTTGATTTGGGTGCTGACCTGCAGAACCGGGTTCAGGCTCATCATCGGTTCTTGGAAGATCATGCTGGCAATGCCGCCACGCACCCGCCGCAATGTCGATGTCGACGCCCCCACTACTTGCTGGCCATCCACGATGACCGAACCGGTCACTTGGGTATTGCCGGAAAGCAGTCCCATGATCGTCATGGAGGTGACGCTCTTGCCGGACCCCGACTCGCCGACAAGCGCCAGCGTCTCGCCAGCATGGATGGCCAGATCGACATCATGCACCACCTGATGCTTGCCGAAAGCGACGTTGAGGCCTTTTACCTCGACCACTGGATCGGATTTCCGTTCACTCATGAGTTTGGCGCCGGTGCAACAGTGAAGCCCGCCTGCGAGCGAGAGCGCTCCGAAGTTGGAGCCCAGGTGAGCATTTCGAGCGCGTACAGCGCATCCAGCGTCTCGCGCGACAGGGGAATGCCCTTCTGGTGCGCCATGGCGATCTTTTCCCGAGGCCGAACGGCAATGTGCCCGGACGCCTTCAGTTCAGGCCTGCGGGCGCTGACCATGAGAAGCGCGCAGCCCGGCGTCAGCCCGGCGGCGTCGATCGATTCCAGAACCGCCGTGTCCTCACCGAGGAGCGCCGCCAGGGCATCCCGGCCCCGGCCCGAATAAAGCGCACCCCGTGCGTCGGGGTCAGCCAACAGCCAGTCGAAGGTTCCATCCCTGGCGATGATGCCGATAGAGGAGAGATTGTAGTCCATCGCACCGACCAGCGTGGCCGGAACAAGCGACAGCTCGGTCGCCGCCAATATCCGGCACATTTCCCATTTGGCGCCGCCTGCATGCGCGGCGAGAGCATCGATCGCGGCAGGTCCCGTTTCCAGAAATGAAACGCCGGCGGCGTCCAGCATCGTGAGCCCGTTCGATTTCCGGTAGCGGAAGCCATGGGAGGGCCGCGGTCCCGCCTGGCGAATTTCATCCAGAATAGCCGGATCGAGCGCCGCACCTGTTGCAACGAGATGAGCGCCCCGGTCAGCGGTTCCGAACGCGTAGCCCAGCGCCCTGAGCGACCACGGCAGGACGCGAGTCAGTTCGGAATAGGCAACAAACATGCTCGTGCTCACAGGGCGACCTCATTCTCATGCTTGCGAACCCGGGAACCCGGCCTGTCAGGCTCGAGGAATTCCGAAGGCAGCGGCTGGTCTTGGAAGAAAGTCCCCCGCACATAGCGGATGCTGAGCGGCGTCGAGCCGCGAATGCCCAGCGACGCAAGGAAAAACCGTATGAGATCGGCGGGGACGAAATCGCGATGCGCGAGCGGATCGCGTATTTCCGCATAGAGCAGGCCATCCAGATATTGCACCCGCGAAATGGCGTAATGCAAGTCCGGATGGTCGAGGACGACGTCGCCGGCGCGCTCCTTGTCACCACGGCTGACCAGCACCGCCGCCAGCCTCTGGATCAATCCGATATGATCGATGAAGGATTCGAAACGCTCGTGCGGGTCGATGACCCGCTCGCCGCGCCTTTGTTCGCCATTGTCGATCGAATGGTACCAGAAGTGCTGATGGGTTTCGGCAAGCGTGCGGTCGGCGGTGAGAGCCCAGACGTAGTTCCTGCGCAGGATCTCGCGCAATTCAGCGACCGTCATTGCTGGCTGCAATTGCCGCTTGCGGGCTGCGCCGATCTGGAAATAGGGCGCGATGGCGTCACAAAAGTCCGGTACCACGTCGAGAAGTACGCTGTGGAACTGCTCACTGGTCTCGCCATCCATGACTTCTGCGACGTGCGCAGCAACGTCGCCCCAGCACCGAAACTGTCCTTCGCGCAGGCTTGCCGATATGCGTGTCAGGTTCTCGATGATGGTTTCGTTGGCCACCACGTAGTCCTGCGTCTGTGGGTCGGTCTGCGCATAGATGCGGATGGTGCTCTCTATCGAGCCGCGGACAACTGAAATGCTTCCCGCATCGACCGGCAGGCTTTTTGCGTAGCCAAGAGCCGCCTCGCGTACGGTCACCCATGTGGCGACCCAATGCGGCCAGCGCTGGAGGGCAACGCACATGCCCTGGCCTGAGGAGTTGCCTATTCCAAGCCCGCGCGCGATCGAAATGTCGAGCTGCGCTGCGTCCGGATTGCGCCGCCGCGCCACGGCATTGACGAGATCGATGGAGACGAGCCGCACCAGGTAGATGGCGAAGATATCCGCAAAGAACGGGTGCGCCAGCGGATGCCCCTCGGGAATGCCCGGATAGGAAACCGTGCCATTCCGGCCGCTGCTTTGAAAGCCACCGTTCCGCATGAGATAGGCGATGCCGAGCTCGGGGGCGGGCTGTTCGCCGCGGGACAGTGCTTCGACTACGGCGTCGAAATGCCGGCTGCTGCGATTGGCCGGGGTCCAGCCGACCACATCCGAATCCGTACGCATCTGGCCTTCAGCCTTGATGTCGAACGTTTCAAATTCCCGCTCGATACGCTGTTGGCTGGCAAGATTGACGAAGAGCGCGCCGAACATGTCACGGTCCGCGCCATCGGAGCGGCGTCCGACTTTTTCGATTCCGTCCCATGGATATGCTCGGGCAATATAGGAGAAGGAATGGCCTTCCGCGTCGATCCGGTAGACGAATCTCGCCGCGCCGTCATCGCCGCATTCCGCCGAGATCATCCTTATCTGCCAGCGTTCGCGAACGATCCTGCGCAACAACATGTCGGCAAAACTGACGCGCGAAGCCTTGAAGCAGCGAAGGTTCTCCACACGCATCAGAACATCCGCCGGCCGCATCCATCGCCGCGCTTTCAGGGCACCTTCCCGGCCGGCAAACTCCTGCAGGCGTTGTTCTATGAATGCCGGCAGCGGCGGCTCGATCTGGTTAGACGTCATTTCCCTGTTCCAATCAGCGATCATTGCGGGACGCGGCCTCGTTCATGCTCGACCCGACAAGATAAAATGTGAAAACTGTAAGGGCGACGGCAGCGCCCGGCCCCAGGCTGAGCAGCGGCAGGATCGGCAGGAACATCGAACCGTCGCGTACCATGCCGCCCCAGTCCGGAGCCGGCGGAGGAACGCCCAGCCCCAGGAAGCTGAGGCTTGCGGAGGTGAAGATCGCGAAGGCCACATTGATTGCGAACTGCGCCCACACCACGCGCATCGTGTTTGGCATGATATGATGGCGGATGATCCAGAAAGAGCTTGCGCCCGTGGCGCGCGCAGCTTCCACGAAGACCATTTCCCGGACGACGAAGACCTGACCACGAACCAGCCGGGCGACCGTCGGCGCGGTGACGACACCCAGCGTGACCGCCAGGTTGACCACCGATGGCCCGAGCATCGCGGTGATGATCAATGCGAGAACGAGCCCCGGCAAGGCGATGAAAATGTCGATGATCTGGACGAGGACAAAATCGATCCAGCCACGGAAAAATCCGGCGATCAGGCCAATGGGGGCGCCGATCAGCACAGCCACTATGGCCGCCGAAGCGCCCACCTGCAGTGAAACCCTTGTTCCGTAGATGACGCGCGACAGCACGTCCCGGCCAAGTTGATCCGTGCCAAGGATGTTTTCAGCCGAAGGCGGGCCGAGGACGTTTACCGTCGTGGCGGTCGGGTGCAGGGGCGCGATCAAGGGCGCGAACACCGCGATCAAAGTGATGATCACCAGAAGCGTCAGGCCAAGGACCAATCGGAATGGAAGTTTTCTCATTGGATGCTAAGCCGATGTTCGCACGAGCGGATTGACGAGGCTGTAGGTCACGTCCGCCACAAGGTTGAGGATCATCACGCCGACGATGATCACCATTCCAACCGACAGCATGACAGGAAAATCCCGGGACGAGATCGCTTCCACCAGAAGCCGGCCCATGCCCGGCATCGAAAAGACGGTTTCGGTGACGACCGCGCCGCCAACCAGTTGTCCAAGCGAAAGACCGGCATAGGTGATCAAGGGCAATATGCTGTTGGGCAGAATGTGCCGGTAGGAAATGCGCGCCTCGGACAGCCCCTTCGAACGCGCGGCCTGGATGTAGAGGCTGCCTTTCACCGACTGGTATTCGGCTTTGTAGACGAGCGTGAAGGAGCTAAAATAAAAGGTCGTAAGCGTGATGACGGGCAGGATCATGTGGATGAGATGCTGCCCGGCGCCCCGTGACCACGGCGACCATCCGGTCGTCGGTAGCCAGCGGAGTTGAACCGAAAACAGGTAGATCAGCAGCAGTCCGAGAAAGAAATTCGGTACGGTGATGCCGACGATGCTGACGGCGGCGGTGAGCCGGTCCACCAGCTTTTTCATGAACGTCGCCGAATTGATCAGCGTGGCGCCCAGGAAAGCGATGAGGATTGCCCAGGATGCCAGCTCAAGCGTTAGAGGAAGGGCATCCGCGATCATTTGCGCGACAGGCTGTTGGGTGGAATAAGACCGGCCCAGGTCGCCCGACAATGCGGCGCTGATCCAGTTCCAGTAACGCGACAGAATGGGCTGGTCGAAGCCTAGCTTCGCGTTGAGTTCGGCGATCGATTGGGGGGATGCGTTCTCGCCCAGCATGATCGCCGCCGGCGTCCCCAGAAAGGACGTCACCGACGTGAACAGCAGAAACGTCAGAACGATAACGTTCGGAACCATGATCGCTATGCGGGAAAGTACAAGCGCAAGCATGCCGGCCTCAGTTCATCGCGAAGGATTGAAGAAACGCCTCCGGGGCGCCCGTCCCGCAAAGCGGGCGGTTGGGCACATCCGATGGGCGGCGGTCATAATGGCGATCAAGTTCCTCTACCGGTTGCAGGCGGGACCAGGTCCCACCCGCGCCAGAGGCCGCGGCGCGCCGCGCCGCGCCGCGGCAAAGCATGAAGATCAGGCCTGCGTTTTCCAGACGTAACGGAACCGCGGGATCTCGTCCGGCATCGGAGCGAACCCTTTGACGGTGTTGCGCATGGCGTTGAATTCGACGCTGAACCCGACGGGCATGTAAGGCAGATCGGCAGAAATCTGACGCTGGATCTTTTCGTACAATTCCTTGCGGCGCGCCTGATCGGAAATTACCCGCGCTTCATCGATCCATTTGTCCACTTGGTCATTCTTGTACCCCGTGGAGTTCGCGGTGCCTTTGCTGGAGAAGAGATAGTGGATCAGGCCGTCGGGATCCGCCCGTTGCGTCCAGCGCATCGGCGTGAAGCGTATCTCGCCTGAGACCGCCTTTGCGTAGTAGTCGCTTTGGGGGACCGGCTCGAGCTCAATGTTGAGGCCGATCGCGTCGAGGTCTTCCTTGGCAAGTTCGGCAAAGCGTCGCAGCGTATCGCCGCTTGGCGCCGCAAGCTTGATGGTGGTGCCCTTCAGGCCGGAATCAGCCACGATCTTGCGCGCCTTTTCCGGATCGTATTCGTAGTGCACCAGATCGGTTGGGGTCCACCACAGGCCGTCTGGCGTGAAGCTGTCGGAAATCTTGCCTTGCCCCGCCCATATGATCTGGTTGATGCGGTCGCGGTTGAGGCCATGCGCGATGGCCTGGCGCAGTTCCGGCTTGTTATATGGCTCGGCGTCCCACCGCCACTGGTAGGAATACCAGACGCCACCCTTCGACGGCACAAGCTCGATGTCCGGGCTGGCCTTGGAAAGGCGCGTATCCAACGGATCAAGCTGGCTTATGAAATCCAGTTCACCGATGGCCATGCGCTGAATGCCGACGACGTTCGTCGGAATGTCATGGAAGGTAATGCCGTCGAGATATGGCATTCCCTTCTGCCAATAGCTGTCGTTCTTGGTGAGCGCGATGCGCGACCCGCGGACCCATTCGCCGAAAACGAACGGACCGGTCCCGACAGGATTGGAACCGACGTCGCTGCCGTATTTCTTGGCCGCAGTTGGCGAAGCCATCAGCCCTGCGCGGTCGGCAAACAGCGCCAGCAGCGGCGGATAAGGTTCCTTCATGTCGATGGCGACGGTGAATTCGTCCAGCACTTCGACATTCTTGACGCCTTCCAGCAACTTGAGCTGCGATGAGTTGCCTTTCGGATCGAGACGCGCATCAAGGTTCCATTTCACGGCCTCGGCGTTGAACGGTGTGCCGTCATGGAACTTCACGCCTTCCTGCAGCTTCAGGACCACGCGCTTGCCGTCGTCCGAAAACTCCCAGCTTTTCGCCAGGGCAGGCTTCAGGGAGAAGTCCGCCTCGGTCTCGAGAAGCGTATCGAATATCAGGAAAAGGATCTGCCGCTCGGTCCATTGCGACGACTGAAGCGGGTCGAGCGTGCGGACGTCGCTGATGAAGCCGACGTTGAGCGTGCCGCCGGTGACCGGCTGGGTATCTTGAGCCAGCGCTACCGCCGGCAAAGAGGCCACGATTGCGAAGCCGCTGACGGCGGCCATAAATTGCCTTCTATCCATGACAAATCCTCCGTTGGTTCAGTTCCCGATATTATCGGCATTGCCGTTATTGGCCTCCGGGCAAGGACCCGGAGGCTTGCGCGTTATTTGCTCTCGGCTGGCAGCGGCCGGCCGGCCTGATCGACTCCCATGATCCGCATGTCGTTGAACCGATCGCCGATGCGATGGTGCGGACGCCCGCCGCTCGCGGCGCCCAAGGCGATGACGATCTCGTCATGCGCAGGCGCGTCGGGAATGGTGAATTCCACGGTCAGAAAATGAGCGCGGCTTCCCTTCTTCTCAGCGTCCTTGTGGGTCAAGGGAACGGTGAGCGCGGTGCCGGCGCCGGCACGCTTGTTCGTGAACGGGAGAAAGGAATCGCCACCAGCGGCGATGCGGAAGACATTGCCGAAATGCAGCGTGTGGATCAGGCCGGCCGCGTGTTCGACTTCGCCGTCCGTCCCGGTCACCGCGCACTTTCCAAACGCTTCTATCCTGTCCGGACCGCCCATGATCGCCACCAGGCGAGGCACGAGGGCATCCGTGAGAGCCTTGGCGTGCTCCATGATGTGCGGCTGCAGGTCCTCGACGAATGCCGATCCTGCCCAGGGATTGCGGATTACCGCCGCGCAGGCGGCCATGCGAAGCGGAACCGGCGCGACGCGCCCCCCTTCGATAAGCGTGTCCTCGACGAAATCGACGATCTTGCGGATCAGGACCCCAGTCATTTTTCCACTCCGCCGGCTGCGAGTTCGGCAAGCACGCGGTTGGCGATGCGATGGCATTCGACGCCGACAGGAACGCCGCAATAAATCGTGAGATGGGTTATCAACGCGTCCAGCTCGTCACGGGTGACCCCGTTGCGAAGGGCGCCGCGAAAATGCAGTTCCCACTCATGCATGCGGTTGAGCGCGGCAATCATGACGATGTTCAGCATGCTGCGGGTCCTGGCATCCAGCCTGTCGTCACCCCAGGCCGTTCCCCAGCAATATTCTGTGATAAATGACTGAAAACCCTTGGAAAACTCGGTTGCCTTGCTCAGCGAATTTTCAACATATTCGCTGCCGAGCGTCGCCTTGCGCCGCTCCAGCCCACGCTCAAATAGCGTCTCGTTCATTCGTCTTCCCTTCATTTTCAGCGTGGACGCAAAAGGAACTCGCGGACATGGTCGGACACCAGCTTGGATGCCTCGACCAGGACGCTGTGCTTCAGGCCGGCCAGAATGCGTAATTCCGAATCGGGGATCAGCCGGTGCATCGTCTCGGCCATCCGGACATTCGACCCCTGATCGAATTCGCCCGTCATCACCAGCGTTGGCTGTCTGATCTCGGGAAGCCGATCCACCAGTTCGGTAAGGCCGAACACCCGATACGCCTCCAGGTAAGACGGCACGTGGACAGCCTTGAGCTCGGCAATTCGCCGCTCGATCACATCGGGATGGCGCTCGGCGAATTCCTTGGTGAACCAGCGGTCGTGCGCAGCACCAACGACTGCGTCCATACCGCCGTCGCGGATCATCTGCAGGCGCGCCACAACCTTCTCACGTTCGGCGGGGGTGCGCCCCGCAACTGCGGAAAGAAGCACGACGCGCTCAAACCGGTCCGAATAGGAACAGGCCAGTTCTTGCGCGATCAAGCCCCCCAATGAAAAGCCGACCAGATGGGCTTTGCGCACGCCGGCGTCGTCCATCACCCGAACGATATCGGCGGCAAACTTCTCGACGGAATATTCCGAATCGATGTGCGCGGACTGACCATGACCGCGCAGGTCGGAGCGAATAATGTCGAAGCTGCCCTCCAATTGGAGGCTGACGTCCTCCCAGCTTTGCAGGTTGGCGCCGACACCGTGCACCAGCACGAGAGGATGGCCCTTACCGCTTCTCTCATAGGCGATGAGATCGTCTTTGGTGCGCATCGGCGCCATCCCAGGTCCCTCGTTCGAACTCGATTTTTTTGGTATACCGACAGACAGGCATATGGTCAACCGTATTTGAATCGGCTACTTGTGATGAAAGAGTCGAACGCGTAGCTGTCATGGAAGGAACGACGGGAGAGGACGCCGCGATGCATGAATGGACGGACTGGTCGATTGCGGATTCGCCGACATTGCGCGAGCAGACCGTTGTCACGCTGCGCGAGGCGTTGTTCAACGAAGTGTTCAAGCCGGGTGACAAGCTGGTGGAACGGAAGCTTGCCGAGCAGACCGGCGTAAGCCGCACAAGCATTCGGGAAGCGCTGAGCCAGCTTGAGTCCGAAGGGCTTGTGACTCGGGTAGCCGGCAAGGGCATGTTCGTGACCCGCTTGTCGGAACGGGAAGTCCGGCAGATCTACGAGGCCCGCGCAATCCTGGAATCGGCCATGGCGCGCCTGTTTGTCGAACGGGCCAGCCAGGAACAAATGGACGAATTGGCGCGGCGTATTTCGGAAGCAGGCGAAACCGACACCTCCGAGCTTGCCAGGCAGCATGCCGAGAAGCTCGACGCGGTGTGGGACATCATCATGCAAGGCGCAGGCAACGACATCACCAGGCAAATGACCTTTCTCCTGCATGGCCGCGTCACCTATCTGCGCACCGTCACCACCCGCGTCGCCTCGGCTGAACGGCGCAGGAATACGATGGCCTTGCTCCACGGCATTTTCGACGCGCTGCGCGCGCGCGATGCCGACCTCGCCGAAAAGCTCACGCGCGGGTATGTCGAAAGATCCGCGGCTTTCGCGCTGTCGCTGCTGCGGGACTCTGGGCAGAACGCCAAATCCTCATCACGCAAGCAACGGATCGACACATGAACTATGTCAGGCTCGGCAAGAGCAATCTGAAGGTATCCCGGCTATGCCTCGGCGCGATGGGATTCGGATCCGCGGGATGGCGGGCCTGGGTGCTCGATGAGAAGGCGTCGGCGCCGATCGTTGCGCGCGCCCTCGACCACGGCATCAACTTCTTCGACACCTGCGACTTCTATTCGGCTGGCGAGAGTGAACGCATTCTCGGCCAGATACTCGTTCTCAAGCAGCCGCGCGACAGCTTCGTCATCGCCACCAAGGCGGGAAACCCGATGGCCGCGCATTGCAACGGCCGCGGCTACTCCAGAAAGCACCTGTTCAAGGCAATCGACGATTCGTTGGTCCGCCTTGGAACCGATCACGTGGACCTCTTCCAGACGCATATCTGGGACAAGGACACCGACCTCGACGAACTGGTCGATGCCATGGCGGATATCGTGCGCGCCGGAAAGGCGCTCTATGTAGGCGTCACGACGATGCCCGGCTGGACACTCGCAAAATGCCGTGCGGCTGCCAGCGCACGCGACCTTCCGGCATTCATCTCGATGCAATGCGAATACAATCCCGCTCACCGGGAGTGCGAGCGGGAACTGCTTGCCTACTGCCGCCACGATGATGTTGCCCTGATACCGTTCAGCCCGATCGCGCGCGGCTTCCTTGCCGCGGACCGCCGCAATCCCGGCCAGCAGACGGCGCGCACGAAAAGCGACGACTATACGCAGAGATATTACCACCGCGACGGCGACCACGCCGTGCGCGAAGCCGTCGCTGCCGTTGCCGCCGACATCGGAAAGACACCGGCGCAGGTGGCTCTCGCCTGGACATTGGCGCGCCCCGGCATTACCGCGCCCATCTTCGGAGCGACCTCGACAGACCATGTCGACGAGGCAGTCGCGGCATTGGACATAGTGCTTACGCCCGAACATATCGACCGCATCGACGGGGCCTACGAGCCACGGCCGCTGAACGCCTCAGGCCACTGAATGAAGCACAATGCTTGCGGTAAGCTGATATGCTTGTGACATTGCACTCGTCCGCGCAGGTTTCAAAGGAGCAAATCCGCCGTGTATGATCTGCGAGTCCATGCTCCGCCGCGCCTGTACACGCAGGTGGCCGATACCATCCGCAACGCCATCGTCGTCGGAGAACTGGCGCCGGGAGAGCGGCTGGTGGAGCGCACGCTTTGCGAGCGCATGGGCGTTTCACGGACGTCGCTCAGGGAAGCGATGCGCGAGCTCGAGAACGAGGGCTTGGTCACGAACCTGCCCAACCGGGGGCTTATCGTCTCTGTCGTCGATCCCAAGATCGCGAAGGACATTTTTGACCTTCGCGAGGCGCTGGAGGCGCTTGTATGCAGGTTGTTTTGCGAGAATGCGACTGACGATCATATCACGCGTTGTCGGGGCGTGTATGACGAGCTGATGGAAACCTATCGCGTCGGTGTGGCGCGCGAAATGATAGCTGCAAAGACTAGATTCTACGACGTCTTGATAGCGGGCGCGAACAATTCCGAGGCGGAACGGATGCTTCGCAGCATCCATATGCGGGCCTCACAGTTGCGCATGATTTCTCTTTCCGATGCAGAGCGGCGAAAGGCATCTCAGGAAGAGCTGGCAGCCCTGCTCGACGCCCTGGTGAACCGCAGGGCATCGGATGCCGAGCGGCTTGCAAAAAAGCATGTACGCAAAGCCGCCCAGTTCGCGCTCGGGATGATCGAACAGCTTGAAAACCAATCCGTCAGCTGATCGGCGGCGCTTGAAAGCGCGAGACGCCGCCCGTCCGCCGCTACCCGCGGCGACGGTGAAGGAGAATTATGTCGTGGCGGGCGGCATCCGTACGCGCTATTTCGAAGCTGGCAGCGGACCGGCCGTGATCCTTCTGCACGGCTCGTCACTGGCGATCGATGCCTGGTCCACCTGGCACAACACCATCCCGGCACTCGCGCATGACTTCCGGGTGCTGGCGCCCGATCTGGTCGGCTTCGGTCTCTCGGATGCGCCGGTGGACGGGAAACACGTTCCCCGCCTCGAAAGGCGGCATCACGTTTCAGCCTTCATCGAAGCGCTCGGCGTCACCCGATGCGCGCTCGTCGGCCATTCCGAAGGCGGTTTCATCGCGGCAATGCTCGCCGTTGAAAAGCCAGGTCTGGTCGATAAGGTGGTCGTCGTGAGCAGCGGTGCGACCTCCCCGCGCCTCGGCGGAAATGAGGACCACGCTTGGCAGGCAGCAGCGGCAGCAGCGTATAATGTGCTCGAGGGATGCGACACCGAGGAAGACTTTCTGCGAACCAATGCGAGGCTAAGCACGAAGAATCCGCCGGAGTTCGTGGAGCTGCTAAAAAAGAACTATCGCCTGGCCTGCGAGTCCGGTCAGTTGGAGCGCTTCAAGCAGGCTGCCCGGAAAAAGGACGACACCGAATATACCCAGATCCAGGAGGACCATCTCCTTCCGCATTTGCCCACCATGCAGGCCAAGCTGTTCATAGCCTGGTCAGGCTGCGACGAAACCGTGCCGGTGGCGCGCGGCATCAAGCTGCTGGAACGCGCGCCGCAAGCCGACATGCACATTTTCGCCAATGCCGCTCACATGGTCATGATCGATCGCCCACGCGAATTCAATGGAGTTGTCCGGGACTGGCTTGGCAGCTAGCGCCGGTCAAACCGTCCAGCTTATGACCCACAGCAAGTCGTCCCAAGAGGCCCGCCATGCCGCGGGAGGATGTCCTCGGGCGTGCGCCCCCACTCCCTCGCCACCAGGTAACGCGCTTCCGAGTCGTAGAGCAGCCCGCCATAGTGCTGCCCGAGGTCGGACATGCCAGCCGTGGCGCCCACCACCTCCTGACCGCGTGCCGTAGAGCCGCCGGTAATGATGAACGAGGGCGCGCGGCATCCACGGCCATGTTTCGCATAATCCGTTGACGGAAGGCTCAAAGTCCGCGTTCGGCATGTTGCCGCCCGGCAGCGGCACACTCGCGGTCCAGTCGCCCCCCATCTGCGGAAAGATATGTTCGAGGCGATGGGCCGCGCTAGGCCAATTTCCGGAAGGTCGTGATCTTGCCGCCGAAGACATTGAACAGTGGCGTGTCCCCGGTCTCGTCAAGGTCGAAGACGTAGTCGCGCGTAACCGCCGAAGGGTTCCCATTGCCGTCGTCGAACAACAGCCGCACGCCCCAGAACGCATACAGCAAGTCCTGGGGGCGCAGCTTCTCTTTGAAGTAGCGGTTCACGGCCGCGCTCAAACATTCGATCTCGGTCTGGTCGATCTGCACCGCTTCGGCAGCACCCTCTAGGCGCCGCAGTTCGAGGTGCGGCTACGGTCGCGATTTTTGTCTTGATATTTTTATCAAGCTGTGAAATTTTTTTCAATTAAATGCTGGAGGAAGTTTTCCGCACCTCAGAATGCCCTGACAATGGGCATCGGACGGAGAACACGATGGGAGGTTCAATATGCCGGTCCAAGCCGTTTCAACCGAGTGAGCCTTTCCTGCGGGAGACGCCGCGTCCTGGACCTAAAAATCCGGCGTCGTCGTCACACCTTCACAGGCAGGGGAAAGAGTGCATCCGGCTTCAGGCGCTTTTTTCAAAACGACGAGATCAACGCCGCGAGACCGGCAAAGGTTCCAGAACGTCCGATGACGCGAATAGTGCAGATTTCCGATACCCATCTCAGCCCTGGCAAGCGACACTTCCATGCCAACAGCCAGCCGCTCCTCGACTGGCTGAAGGAAAGCGATGCCGACCTCGTTATCCATACAGGCGACGTCACCGTGGATGGCGCCGATGTCGAGGAGGACATGCGCTATTGCGCCGAGATGATGGACTCCATCGGACTGCCCTATCTCGCCGTGCCGGGCAATCACGACGTGGGCGAGCCCAAGCATCTCTATCAGCCAGTCAACGCAGAACGCCTGGCCCGCTGGCGACGTCATTTCGGGCCGGACTGGTGGCATCGCGACATCGAGGGCTGGCGCCTGATCGGACTCGATTCGATGCTGTTCGGCAGCGACGAGCCGGCCGAAACGGAGCAGATCGCGTGGCTGGAAAACGCCATGCGCGAAGCGTCCGGGCGCCGGATCGGCTGGTTCACCCATCGCCCGCTCTTCATCGGCGAGCCGACCGAAGGCGACGTTGGATACTGGGCGCCCACTCCCGAGCCTCGCGCGCAACTGCTCGACATGGTGCGCCGCTACGACGTGGCCTTCGTGGCCAGCGGCCACCTGCACAAACTCTACGATCGTCAACTCGGCGGCGTCCGGTACCTGTGGGGGCCGTCGTCCGGCTTCCTCGTCGAGGCGCACTTGCAGCCGGAAGGGATGGCCGGAGAAGCCACCTTGGGCGTGCTCGTCTACGACTTTTCCGGGTCCGATTTCACCGTGCGGCCTCATGAAATTCCTGGCCTCACACCCTTTTTCATCGGTGATGTCGTGCATGAGGTCTATCCACCGAGATAGCGCCTCTACCCAATTGTTCGCGAAACGGAGCAACCCCAGTGGCTGCAGTGGAAATAAAGAACCTTTCGAAGTCCTTCGGGCCCCACCGGGTTCTCAAAGACATCAACCTGTCCATCAACGATGGCGAGTTCCTGACGCTTGTCGGCCCCTCCGGCTGCGGAAAATCGACGCTCATCCGCATCATCGCCGGCCTCGAGCCGCAAACCTCGGGCTCGATCCTCGTCGATGGCGCGCCGATCGATCATCTGAGGCCGCATGAGCGGCGCATCGCCATGGTGTTCCAGAGCTACGCGCTCTACCCGCACATGTCCGTCTTCAACAACATGGCGCTGCCCCTGACGATGACCGGGCTTAGCCTCTACGAGCGCCTGCCGCTCGTCCGCCTACTCTCGTCCCGGCGCCGCAAGGTGATGCAGGAGATCGGCAAGCAGGTCAGGGGCATCGCGGCGCAACTTCAGATTGAACCTCTTTTAGAGCGCAAGCCCGCCCAGCTCTCCGGCGGCCAGCGTCAGCGCGTCGCGCTCGGTCGCGCCATGGTGCGCCAGCCCGCCGCTTTCCTGATGGACGAGCCACTTTCTAACCTCGACGCCAAGCTGCGCGTCCACATGCGTAGCGAGCTGGCCGAGCTTCACCAGAGACTCGGCGCGACATTCGTCTACGTCACGCACGACCAGGTCGAGGCGATGACTATGTCAAGCCGGGTCGCCATGATGGAAGGCGGAGACATCCTTCAACTCGGCACGCCCGACGAACTCTACGACAGGCCGGCCAACGTCCAGGTCGCCCAGTTCATCGGCAGCCCGACGATCAACCTGATTCCCGTGACGGTGGGGGTCGGTGGGCGGCTGGAATTGCTCGGAAAGCCTCTGCCGATCGGCACCGCCCTCCCCGCCGGAGAGAAAGCGACGATCGGCGTCCGCCCGGAAATGATCCTGCCCGGCGCGGTCTCGGGCCAGTCGGCGGACCAGGTCCCGCTTCCGGCGAAGCTGCGGCGCAGCGAGCATCTCGGCTCCGAGAAGATCCTGCATTTCGATGTTCCCTCGCTCCCTGGGATCTTGGTGACCTCGCGCATAGGCGCGGGCGTGCCGGACGGTGAGGTCGAGAACACCGAACTCTTGTTCCATCCCTCGGCCTGCCATGTCTTCGATGCCGCCGGAAACCGCGTGGAACCCCAAGTTTCCCAAGACGCGGCCACCGCCGCCAAGGGAAAGCTGCGCCTCGCAGAGGGAGCGCGCGCATCATGAGCCTGACCGCGGTACCCGCTCCGCCCGCCCGGCCCGGTGCCCGGCAGGCCTTCATCGAGAGGCTGGTCGCCGGCGGCTTCGCGCTGCCTGCCCTGCTTTTGCTGGTGCTGACGATTCTCGTGCCGCTCGGCGTGCTCGGTTATCTCAGTTTCACCGACTACGAGCTCGGCGAGGTCGATGTCCATTATGTCGGCCTGCAAAACATCACCGACGCGCTGACCGATCCGGAATTCCGCCGCGCACTCAAGAACACGCTCGTCTACGTCGCGATCGTCCTGCCCGGCTCGGTGATCCTGTCGCTGCTCGTCGCCGTCCTCGTTCACCGCCGCAAGCGCACCCGCTCACTCTACGAAATCATCTACTTCCTGCCTGTGACCTCGACCTTCATCGCCATGGCGACCGTGTGGCAGTTCCTGCTGCACCCCAGCCTCGGCCCGGTGAGCGCGGTGCTGCGCTGGCTCGGCATCGGCGAGGTCGCCTTCCTGAGCAATCCCTCGCTGGCGCTGCCGACGCTTGCCGTGATCGGCATCTGGCAACTGGTCGGCTTCAATATGATCCTGTTCCTGGCCGGCCTCTCGACCATTCCAAAGGACCTCTACGAAGCCGCCGAGATCGACGGCTGCGGCGGCGAAATCGACCGCTTCCTGACGATCACGTGGCCGCTGCTGGGACCGACGACCATGTTCGTCATCGTCACCAGTTCGATCACCGCCTTCAAGGTGTTCGACACGGTGGCGGTGCTGACCCATGGCGGTCCGGTGGGATCGACCGAGGTCCTGCTCTACAAAGTCTACCTCGAAGGCTTCCAGTACTTCCGCATGGCGTATGCGTCGGTCCTCACCTTCATCTTCCTCATTTTCATTCTGGTCTTCTCGATCCTCCAGACCGTCGTCATGGACCGCAGGGTGCATTACTGATGACCGACACAACCATCACTGCTCCCGCGATGACGGGCACAACAACCACACCAGCTGGCTCCGCCGGCCGGCGCTTCGCCTCTCTGTTCATCACTCACGGCATCCTGATCACCGGCGCGGCCTTCATTCTCCTGCCTTTCCTGTGGATGCTGGTGACCTCGATCAAGCCGCCGGAAGAGGTGTTCAACGCCCAGCTCAGGATCTGGCCGAAGCATTTCTACGGCTTCGAGAATTATGCGATGGCGCTGACCAGCGCGCCGCTGCTGCGCTTCGCTCTCAACGGCGTCATAGTGTGCGGCGGCATCCTCATCATCCAGCTTCTGGTCGCCATCCCATGCGCCTACGCGTTGGCCAAGCTGAAGTTCCCGGGCCGCAACCTGCTTTTCGTCCTCGTCCTGCTCGGCCTATGCGTGCCCGAACAGGTGCCGGCGCTGCCGATCTACATCGCGCTGGCGAAGATGGACCTGCTGAATACCTATTTCGCCATGATGGTGCCCTTCTTCCTCTCAGTCTTCGCGATCTTCCTGTTCAGGCAGTTTTTCCGTTCCTTCCCCGACGACATCATTCATGCCGCGCGGCTCGACGGGATGAGCGAGTTCGAGATCGTGTGGCGCATCGTCACGCCCAGCGCCATGCCGGCGATCGCCGCCTTCGCGGTGTTTTCCTTCGTCGCGCACTGGAACGACCTCTACTGGCCGCTAATCGTCATATCCGACGTCAACCTGGCGCCGCCGCCGCTCGGCATGATGTTCTTCTCGGACGCCGAAGCCGGCACCAATTACGGCGCACTGACGGCCGCCGCGACCATCCTGACCGCGCCTCTGCTGCTCGCGTTCCTGTTCGCACGCCGCCGCTTCATCGAGGGCGTCACGATGACCGGCGTGAAATAAAACTGACAACTGGCGCGGCTAGAAGCCCGGTCGCGCCGTTCCCCCACACCTTTCGCGGGGCAAGGCGGCATCATCGCCTCAAGAGCATCGGGCAAATCGCATAACCGGAGGAAAGCCTTAATGAAATTCCTGTCAAAGATCATCGCGGCCTCGGCCGTATTGCTGGGAGCGGCGTCGACAGCGCTGGCCCAGTCTCCCGTGACGCTCGACGTCTACTACGCATTCCCGGCCTTCGCGAAGTTCCATGAGCCGCTGGCCGCGGAATTCATGAAGGAACATCCCGACATCAAGATCCAGTTCCGCGCGCCGGCGGCCAGCTACGACGAAGGCCACCAGGCCATGCTGCGGGCCTCCATCACCAACAACCTGCCCGACGTCTATTATTCGGGCTATCACGTCCTGCATGAACTGGTCGGCAAGCTGAAGGCGCGCAACCAGATCTTGGACCTCGGCACGATGATGGACGCCGAGTCGAAGGAATGGCGCGACGCCAACTACGCCGGCAACATTCTCGACCTCGGCCGGGTGGACGGCAAGCTCTACGGACTGGCCTTCAACGCTTCCATGCCGATCATGTTCTACAATGCCGACCTGGTTAAAAAGGCCGGCGGCGATCCCGACAACATGCCCACCGACTGGCCGGGCATCATGGAACTCGCCAAGAAGATCAAGGCCACCGGTTCCGGCATCGCCGGCCTCGCCTACAATATTCATGACTGGCCCGACGAATGGCTCTGGGACGCCATGTTGATGCAGGGTGGGGGCGAGCTGACCAAGGACGGCAAAGTGGCCTTCGGCGACGAGCACGGCCTGAAGGCGCTGGAATATTTCCGCAGCTTCGTCACCGATGCCGGCATGCCGTTGATCGACTGGGATCAGTCGCGCCAGGCCTTTATCGCCGGCCAGATTGGCATCTTCTTCGATACGCCTGCCCGTCTCAGCCAGGATACCGAACTGATCGGCGACCGATTCAAGCTGCGTACCGCGGTCTTCCCGGTCGACGACAAGGAAAAGGGTGGCCTGCCCACAGGCGGCAACGCGGCGGTGATCACTGCCTCCGACCCGGCAAAGCAGAAGGCGGCCTGGGAATTCCTTAAATTCGTCACCGGCCCCAAGGCGCAGGAGCAGGTCGTGAAGATGAGCGGCTACCTCCCGACCAACAAGGCCGCCACCGGGACCGACTATCTCGGCCCGTTCTACGAAGCGAACCCGAATTACGCCACCGTTGCCAAGCAGATGGCACTGTCGCGCCCGTGGCCCGGCTATTCGGCGGGCAACACGGTCCGCATCTGGCGCACCCAGCGCGAGATCATCAGCAAGGTCATGAGCGGCGACGTATCCATCAAGGACGGGCTCGACAGCCTCGTCTCCGAAACACAGGCACTCATGAAATAAGTCGCCATGCCACGCGCGCCGGCCGGCTTCGGCTGGCGCGCCCTTTTTAAGGTGGCGCCGATGTGGCGCCCTTCTTGTGTCAGCCCTCCCTTCACACTGCCGGACCTCCCGATGCTCATTGCACAGATCAGCGATTTTCATATCCGACCCGACGGCCAGATGGCCTATGAGGGTCTCCAGACCAACACCATGACTCGTCGCGCCATCGCGACCGTCGCCGCGCTCGATCCGGCGCCCGATTGCGTCCTCGTCACCGGCGATCTCGCCGATTGCGGTCGCCCGGAAGAGTATGCGCTGGTCGCCGACATGCTGTCGGCCCTGCCCATGCCCGTCTTCGTCATTCCTGGCAACCATGACCGGCGTGAGACAATGCGCGAGGTGATGGCGCCGAAATTCCCCTATCTGAGCCAGTCGCCGGATTTCCTGCATTATACGATCGAGGACCTTCCGGTCCGCCTTATCGGGCTGGACACGGTGCAGCCGGGCGAGGACGGTGGTGCGATCTGCGAGCGGCGCGAAGCCTGGCTCGGTGAGCGTCTCGCCGAGGGCGACGGCCGCCCGACCTTCGTCTTCATGCACCATCCGCCCTTTCCCGTCGGCGTGCACGGCATGGACATCATGATGTGCGTCGTCGGCGACGGCTTCCGCGACATGATCAGGTCCCACGCCGAAATCGAGCGGGTGGCCTGCGGGCACTATCACCGGCCCATCACCACGCGCTTTGCCGGCACGGTCGGCTTCGTCGCGCCGGGCGTCGCGCACCAGGTCGCGCTCGATCTTCGTCCGGGCGAGCCCAATCGCTTCATCTTCGAACCGCCGGCTTTCGCCCTGCACGCCTGGTCGCCGCAGACCGGTGTCGTTTCGCACGTCGTCCCGATCGGCGATTTCGGCCCCGCCCACGATTTCATCACCGATGTCGACTACCCCGGGAAAAACGAAACATGAGCGACTACCGTCAAATCCTGAAAGACGCCGATGCCATCGCACGCAAGGCAGCCGCGACGTTGATGTCGATGCGCGAGGAGCGCCTCGACGTCACGCGCAAGGAAGGGCTGGATATTGTCACCGCCGCCGATCTCGCTTCGGAGCGCATTGTCATCGACGGGCTGCGCGCGCTTACGCCGCAAGCTTCCATCCTGTCGGAAGAAGCCGGCACGACGGGAATCTTGGGCGAAAGCCGCTGGATCGTCGACCCGCTCGACGGCACGATAAACTACGCGTCCGGCCTGCCGTGGTTCTCCGTCACCATGGCCTATCAGGAGCAGGGTGCGACGAAGATCGGCCTGACCGTCGCACCCGCCGCCGGCTTCGAGGCGCACTACACCAGCGACGGAATCGCGACCGTCAACGGCAAGACGGCCAATGTGTCGACAACTGCAAGACTGGCCGATGCGGTCATTGCCGTCGTGCTGACGTCGCACTTTTCGGCCGAGGAGGTGGCGCGCACCGCAGAGATCGTGCGGCGGCTCGGCGTCGGCGCGCGCGGCGTGCGCGTTATCGTCTCAGGGGCCTTTGAACATTCGATGGTCGCCGCCGGCCAGCTCGATGCGGCGGTTTCGATCAAGGCCGACGTCGTGTCCTACGCGGCTGCCATGCCGCTGCTACGCGCAGCAGGAGGCAAGGTCACCACGCTTTCAGGTGTCGACTCCACAGACGAGGACACGCAGAAGGTCGGCTCGAACGGGCTCATTCACGACGAACTTCTTGAAGCGCTACGCGGCCTGTGACACCTGGCGCGCAAACCGGAGCGAGCATGCAAGACACATTGATCATATTCGACTGCGACGGCGTGCTGGTCGACAGCGAACCGCTGGCGGCGCTTGCCTACGGGCGGGTCTATTCGAAACACGGCATGGAACTCGACCCGCAGGCGGTCCTGCAATGCGTCGGCATGAAGCAGACCGATATCCTGGAGCGCATCAGGCTCACGACCGGCCATCGCCTTGAGGAGCACCAGACCGCGGATTTGTGGGACGAGGTGAAAGCGCTCTTCACCGAAAGTCTGCAGCCGATGGCGGGCCTGAAGCCCTTCCTTGAACGGCTGTCCAATCCCCGCTGCGTCGCCTCATCCTCCTCGCTGGAGCGGATACATCACAGCCTTTCGGTCACAGGGCTCGCGAGATTCTTCGGCGAGAACATATTCTCATCGTCAATGGTCGCGCGCGGGAAGCCCGCCCCCGACATCTTCCTGTTCGCCGCGGATCAGATGAGCATCGAACCGAAGCACTGCGCGGTTGTCGAGGACTCGCCTTTCGGCGTGCAGGGCGCAGTCGCCGCCGGCATGACGGCGATCGGCTTCATCGGCGGCGGCCACACCTATCCGGGGCATACCGAGAAACTGCGCGTGGCCGGCGCCCGAACCATCTGCGCCGACTGGGACGAAGTCGCGCGCGAACTCGTTTCTCTGGAGTTGATCGCACCCGTCTCCGTTTAGATTTCAGGCCCAGCGAAAGCCGGGCAGCAGATAATCCGGCACCGCCCTTCCTGCTCGAACACCGTCGAAAGCGCGCGTCGTCGAATGTAACAGATAGGTAGGATTCCGTAATTGGGGCCGGAACAAGAGCTGTTTCAGAATCTGCTTAAGGTCGAACGGAGAGCGAACACCCGGATGTTCGCTGTGGATGCGCGATTGCTAGCGAACTTTCGAAACTACCTGCCGGTGCCAGAGGTACCGCTCACATGATCATTATCAGGTAGCCGAAGTTGGTCCAAAAAGAGGCCGTGCCGTTGACGATCACCGCACCGGCTGAGCCAACGAATCGTCCAATTGCACCGTCGCCGCCACGCCCTGACGAGCGCGAGGCCGCCTTAGATTTCTTTGCTTTCTCTTTTTCACTTGACGCGGTTCTTCGTTTGAAAGCGCACCCGTCACGCAGTCGACCACGTTGAACGCAACAAAGTCCGCTTCCAATTGCTCGGCGAGGCCCGCCGCATCCTCCCTGGGCTTGTCATGGGTGTCGTGCCAGAGCGCGATTCCGATGCGTGCATGCGGTGCGAGTCGCCTCAAGCGCCTCACGACGAACACCGCGTGTTTGAACGAATCGCGGTTGAGGAAGCCCACGACGACTGCGTCGCGAGCTTCAAGCGGAAGTTTCCGGATCCGCGCGGGGAGGAGGTCACGGTGGCTCGCGGCCGCGCAATCCGCACCCTCGATCGAAATGACCTGCGCGAGCATCGCAGCGGCTACATCGTCGAGGTCTCCGCGCCCGCCGATACACAGCACTGACTTCCCAGCACCATCCGGGAGATCAGGCGCAAACTCGGCTTGATCCTCATCCTCTTCGCCCGGATCTGCGCTCGCGCCTTCTTTTTCCGCGTGCTCTTCTTCTTCCTCTTCTTCTTCCTCCGCGGCGATCTCGTTGAGATTGGCCACCAGGGTGCGGGCGTTTTCGGCAAGGTTCGCCAACTGACTTGCCGTTAGCGCGCCCCGAGCCCGATCCTGTTCACCAAGCAGCAACGCCGGAATGGCAACCGTGCTGTGGAACTCGATCAGGTATTTCTCCTCGAGCATTTCTTCCGCGTTGTCGGTGGCTTCGTCGATATCGTCGGCAAGAAGCCGCTGGTACAGACGCTCCTTCGGGTCAAGCACCGGCTCATCGCCAAACAGGATCTGCAGGAATTCGAATTGGGGCACGTGCCGTCCAAGCACGACAAGGCAGACGGTCAACGGCGTCGACAGCACCAAGCCGACCGGGCCCCATAGCCAGGCCCAGAAAACGGCGGCTACGATGATCGCCAGCGGCGAGAGGCCCGTGTGCGAGCCGTAAAGCCAGGGCTCGACGATGTTGCTGATTACGAGCTCTGCCAAGATGAAGAGAGCGCCAGTCCATACCAGTAAGCTCCAGCCGGGAGCCACTGCGAAGGCAAGAAACAAAGGTATCACCGCCGCGATAACCGGACCGATAAAGGGTACGAAACGCAAGACAACGGCCAACATGCCCCATAGCAGGGCATTGGGAATGCCAAGAAACCAAAGACCTATCGCAAGGGGCACGCCGTAGACGATGTTCACGACCAATTGCATGAGCAGATATTGTCCGACGCGACTGCCTGCATCCTGCAATGCCTGGGTCGTGCGATGGAGATCGCTGTAGCCCACAAGGCGGATGAATCGATCCCGCAATTCTTCACGCTCGAGCAGCATGAAAATCACCACGATGATGACAAGGCCGGTCGTGGCGAGTGGTCCGATCAGCGGCTCGATGATGTTCCTCAGCGTCTCTATCGGACGCTGGGGCGAGAATATCTGAACCAGAAGCGGATCCTGCTGCTTCGTGGTTTGCTCCACATCTGCCTGCCCGCTGGATTGGGATTTGTTTATCTCAGTGTTGACGCGCTCGAACACCTTGCCGAGCCGGCTGATAAGGCCGTCTTCGGATCCTGTTTCTTTCAAAGTCCGAATCTTCTCGAGGATGTTGGATTGGTATGTCGGAATGTCCTGCGCGACCTGGCTCACCTGCGTGGCAACGATCAGGCTGAACAGCGACACGAGGACGAAGGCCGATGCAACCGCGCCAAGCACAGCGATCATTCGCGGCAGCTTCAACTTTCGGAGCAAAGAAACAATCGGCGCCAACGCAAATGTGAGAAGGACCGCTATTGCCAATGGCAGCAGGACCTCCTTGGCGACGTAAAGAATGGCGACGGTAGCAATCATCGCCACGACGGTTGCCAACTTCGATGTCATAAAAGCAGGGGGCATGATGGGACCTATCTGCAATCTCGCGATTTAGAGGACGGCCATGGCCTAACCGCGCAAAGCGTGCGCTGGTCCATATACTGGCACCTCCTCAGCTTCTGGCCAATGACCTGGTTCGTTACACCGCATGTGTGATGATCTCGAACTTTTGCAGGGCATGTAGCCCAAAGGTGTGGATCATCGGAACATCCGCAGCGTCCCTCGCAGGCCCAAAAGATTTCTTTGGCGGCGTGCTTCCTACCCGGCTGGCAATGACCAAGGTCATCACGCATGGCGTGACCGGCGCGTCCGTATTTCGGCCAGGTGACTGGCCAGCGGAATTCGCTGAACGGATCAGCGCTGCGGTTTCGCCGGGCTACAACACGTTCTCCCGAGCCGACACTTTGAAAGCGGCGGATTCTCGGCCGCAGCCGACGCTACCGTGCATTTTCAGGATCCCGACGAGGGTGCCATCACGCGCTACACGGCGGTTACGCGGAAATCCGTTTAGCGATGATCAAGGGAGTGATTGACGAACTCAAAAGCAGGCACCGAAAACCGGTCGAAGCTCGAGTTTGGAAAAGGGCGGCAAGCCGATCGTCGATGGCGAACTCGACTTGGATGCGCTCTCGATGGGGTCGCCGGTTCGACGGCAGACGGCCGTCATATCGGCTTGCCTGGAATCAAGGAACATGGGGGGGAGTCTTTTGTTCGGGAGTTACAGAACCGGATCGATGGGAGCGACTGAAAATGAGACAAGACATTGTGGCTGGCGCGAAGTTCCCCGACTACGTTCTTCCCGACCACACCAAGACACCACGGCGGCTGTCGGACCTGCAGGGCGACCAGCTGATGATCGTGATGCTGACGCGTGGGTTCTTCTGTCCGAAAGACCGGCAGCAAATGCTCGAACTGGTGCGGTTTCACTCGCAATTGGTCGTCGGCTACACACAGCTCGTCACGATCACCACGGATGATTGGCATACGACCAACAATTACCGCCAGCAGACCTCCGCGCCCTGGCCCTTTCTTTATGACGAGGAACGGCTCGTGCAGAAGGACCTGGACATCAAGGAATACACCGACACCACGCACGACGTGATGATCCCGCACACGATCGTGCTCGGGCGGGACCTCGAAGTCTTCAAGGTCTACAACGGTTACTATTACTGGGGCCGCCCCTCCACCGCCGAATTGCACGCAGAACTGCGCGAACTGGCGCAAAGGACCTATCGCGACTGGGACATCACCGAACCCGAGCTGCGGGAGAAATGGAAGAAAGGCGATAAATCCGACTTCTACCCCTGTGGCGGGAATTCCATCTCCATGGACACACTCATGCTCCAGATGGCCGGCGCGGTCGACCAATATGCCGGTCGGGCAAAGAGAAGCTGAACGGAGGAAGCCAGCATCGCTCGCGGCGGTCTTCTCCCGGTCACGCTTTTTGTCCAGCCGCGCTTGGTAAACGAACCTTTTTCCGATCCGGGCCTGCTACTGGATTTCCGCTTCCGCAACAGGGCCATCCTTTTCTATCTCGGAGAGCTTTCGACGCTTTCGCTGCGCGAAATCCTGCGAATCTCGCACGTCTTCGTGACGCATATGCACATGGATCACTTCGGCGGTTTCGACAGCCTGAGCAGGCTGTCGCTTTACAGAGCAAGCCCGGAAGTCCACGGTCAAAATTTTATTGAGCAAACCAGTTGTTTAGAGGAAAGCCGATGGTACCGTTGGCTGGGATCGAACCAGCGACCTCCGGATCCACAATCCGGCGCTCTAACCAGCTGAGCTACAACGGCACGTTTGCCTGAGCGGGATCGGCGGAACGTAGTCCCCTCGAGTGCTCTGTCGTTCGGCGATGCGTCCTTACGGGCTTATGGATTTTAATTCAAGGCTTTTGCAAAGCAAAGGTCACTTGCCCACATGGAAGCGGATCTGCGGACAAGAAAAAGGCCGGCGGGAGGAGGTGCCGGCCTTTTCCTGTTACGAGCCAGCGGGAGGAGGTGCTGGCTGGTCACCCCGGAGGCGGAGGGAGGAGGTTCCGCCGACCGGGTATTCGTTGATGGCTGCCATCATACACACGATCATTTCGAAGAAAATGCGACCTTTTGTTACATCTTCTGATCATGCGCAAATATTAGGCGGCCTTGATGTCCTTCATCGCCTTCTCGAAAACGGTCTTGATCGGCTTGGAGACATCCTCGGCCGCCTTGGAGGCGACGGTCTGGAACTCCTTGGCTTGCTCGACGGTCATTTCGACGCGCTTGCGCAGGAACGCGGTCTGCAGCTCCACGACTTCCGACAGCGATTTGGCGCCGATCAGCGCCTCGAGATGCGAAAAGCCCGCTTCGGCATTGGCGCGCAGTGCGGCAACGGTCTTGAGCGACAGGTCGCTGGAAACGGTCTTGGCGGACTCGTATGTGGATTCCAGGGCCTTCTGGGTCTCCTCGGCGCCAGTCTTGAGCTTGGCGTAAGCCTCCTTCGACTGCTCAACGCCCTTCTCGGCGAAAGCGCGGATCTGGTCGGTGGCCTTGGAAGCGTCAAAGCTCGGGAATTCAACGTTTTCGATGGTCTCGGCAGTCTTGGTCCTGGACATTTTCCATCCTTTTCAGCGGTAGCGGCTTTGACGGAAAGCCGTCTCGTTCATGTATGATGGCAATATAAAGGCAATTTTTGTGCATTGCAATATCTTTGTTGCACTGCACCATAGATTCCCGTCTCGGCCGTTAACCAAGAGCCGAAATTCAGGCCTATGCACGTTCTGGCTTGTGGACCTTCGCGCCGCCGGCTTTTATTAACAAAGCGTTAACTGCAAAAATGCCCGCTGCATGAGGATTTCGCCAGCGCATGCCGTCCGAATATTCCTTTCTTGACGTCGCCGTGCTCGACGCGGTCCGCCAGCGCTTCGCCGCCGGCGACGCGATCGCGATCCTGTCGGCGAATCTGGAGCAGGTGATCTGGGCCAATGGACCGGGTGCCGCGGTGTTCGGCTATCCCGACATCGAAAGCATCATCGGCGCCGAGGCACGGCTGCCGCTGATCGCCCGCCGCCAGATCATGGCAACCAGTGGATTTCCCGACATCGGCAGCGACCGCACCATCACGGTCAGGCTGGCGACCGGCATGTCCAGCCGCGCCATCGGTTTCCTTGCAAGTGCTGTGGCGCTGCCCGACGGCGAGAACGCCATCATGCTGGCGGTGCCGGCGGCCCAGACCGGCTCGCGCAGTGCGGCCGAAATCGCCGGCAGGGCCATCAGCGGCTTCACGGAAGATGGTCATTTCATCGCCTTCATCGACGCCAGCGGCAATGTCGAAGCGGCATCGGAGAGCTTTTCGCAGCTCGGCATCGAGCCCGCGACGCTGGCCGCGCTGGTGGCCGACGTCGCGAATGAGAGCGACCGCATCGTCAAGCGCCTGGTCCCGGGCGGCGGCACATCCTATCCGGCGGGCCTCGCCCGACTGACGCCTGAGCGGCATTTGCTGGTGGTGATCGACGAAAACAGACTCGACGACGGTGCGCTGGCGGAGGGAATTCCAGCGGCCGAGCGTTCCGAAGGATCTGACCGCTCACAGGGCGTCGCCAAGGACATCTCGGAACCGGAGGCACAAGCCGCTGCCAAAGCGGCCGTGCAGGAGGCGGAGGCGGCAGAACCCGGACAACCGGCGACAAGCGGCACGCCGGCACAGCACGACCATTGGTATTTCAATGCCGGCGAGGACGGGAGGCATGCGCGCGGCCCAGCCGCGCCGGACGCCGAAGCTGCACCTTCGCCGGCTGCCGCCGAAGGTCCAGCCGAGGACGCGAAGCACGATGCCCAGGCTCCAGTTGTTCCGGCAGCCCCGGCCGCCAGGACCGTGGACCGCACGGCGGCGCCGCTGCGTTTCGTCTGGCGAACCGACGCCGAGGGCAGGTTCAGCGCGCTGTCGCCGGAATTCGCCGACGTCGTCGGCAAGCCGGCAGCGGATGTCATCGGCCGGCGCTTCAGGGACGTCGCGGCGGCCTTCGGGCTGGATGCGTCCGGCGAGATCGCCGGTCTCCTGGAGCGGCGCGACACCTGGTCCGGCCGTTCCGTGCTGTGGCCGGTCGTCGGCACGGACCTGAAGATCCCGGTCGACCTGGCGGCCCTGCCGGTCTATGGCCGCAGCCGTGCCTTCGAGGGCTTCCGCGGTTTCGGCGTCGCCCGCGCCGGCGACGCCGTTGTCGATCCTGAAGCGATCGGCATGGCGCTGGTGCCCAACAGCGAGGCACCCCCGGCGTCGGAACCGGTCGAACCCGCACCCGAGGAACCGAAGACCGAGGAGTTGAAGCCATCGGACCCGTTCCGGGGCGAGGTGCCGGCGCTGACCATCGTGCCGAAGCCTGAACGCCGCTTTGCCGACAAGGTGATCCGTCTGGCCGAACATCGCCAGCCGGCTAACGACAAGGGTCTGTCGACCCTGGAACGCAGCGCCTTCCGCGAGATCGGCGAGCGGCTGAAGAAGGAAAGCAGCCCGGCCGAGCCGGAGGCCGAAAGACCGGGTCCGGACGATGCCGGGCAACCGGAGGCGGCAACGCCGGCGGGGCCGTCCGAGAAACCAGCGGACGCCCGCAAAAACCTTGCGCCAAAGGGCGAAGCCGCACCGGCTGAGCCGTCCGAAACCGATGTCGATGCCGAGGATGCAGAGGATCTCGCCCGGCTTGATGGCGAACGGCCGGACAAAACGGCTGATGAGGAGCCCGCCGACACGGTAGCCGGAGTGACGGGTTCGCTGCTCGACTATGCCGAGCGGAGCGAGGAACCAGCGCCGATCGCCGACAACAATGACGAGACCCCGGCTTCCGAACCGGCGGCGGCGCGGACGGAACGGGAGAGCGAAGAGCCCGTCGCGGCGGCAGGCGAACCGGCCGCCGCCGGCACCAACGATGACATTGCCGACGACGAGAGCATGACATCAGCCGATTTTCGCGATGCCGAGGACAGTGAGGACTGGGTCGGGGACGAGGAAGCGTCCGCGTCCGATGAGCAGGCCGCGACCGCCGAGGGGGCCGCCGGCACAAGCGACGCGGTGGAGGCTCCGGTCGAGCGGCCACGCCTCAAAGTGCCTCCGCTCAAGCTCGAAGGGTTCGTGCCGTCGGCCTTTGCGGTCGGAGACGAGAGCAAGGCTCCCGACACCTCGCTCCTGAGCAAGCTGCCCGTGCCGCTGCTCATCCATTCCGGGGATGAACTTCATTACGCCAACGAGGAGTTTCTCGTCCTGACAGGCTATGAGACGCTCGATGAACTGGCGGATGCCGGCGGGCTGGGCGCGCTGTTTGCCGATCCCTATGGCCATGATGGCGCCGCCGAGGGCGCCGACCGGGCGTTGCGGCTGAAGACGCATGGCCGGCAGGAATTTCCAATCGAGGCTATCCTGCGCTCGGTGCCGTGGCGCGACGGCAAGGCGCTGATGCTGGTGGTGCGCCGTTCGGGCGAGGATGAGGCACCGGCGGCACTGCATGCGGCCGGCGACGAGCAGACGCAGCCCGATATTTCCGAGCTCAAGGCGCGCATCGCCGAGATGCGCACCATCATCGATACCGCCACCGACGGCGTCGTGCTGATCGGCCGTGACGGCGCGATCCGTTCCATAAGCCGTCCAGCCGAGGCGCTGTTCGGCTTCGATAGCGACGACGTGACCGGCAAGCCGTTCGCCTCGCTGTTCGCCATCGAAAGCCAGCGCGCGGCGCGCGATTATCTCGACGGCCTGTCCGAGCCCGGCGTGGCGAGCGTCCTGAACGACGGCCGCGAAGTCATCGGCCGCGAGGCGCAGGGCCGCTTCATTCCGCTGTTCATGACCATCGGCCGGCTGCCCAACGACAGCGGGTTTTGCGCGGTGGTGCGCGACATCACGCAGTGGAAGAGGGCCGAGGAGGACCTGACCCAGGCGCGTGCGGTGGCCGAGCGCGCCTCCTCGCAGAAGACGGATTTCCTCGCCCGCATCAGCCACGAGATCCGCACGCCGCTCAATGCCATCATCGGCTTTTCCGAACTGATGGTGGACGAGAAATTCGGGCCGGTGGCCAATGACCGCTACCGCGATTACCTGCGCGATATCAACCGATCGGGCAATCATGTGCTCGATCTCGTCAACGACCTTCTCGATATCTCCAAGATCGAGGCCGGCCAGCAGGAAATGGCCTATGAAGCGGTGTCGCTCAACGACACACTGGCCGAGACGGTGGCGATGATGCAGCCGCAGGCCAACCGCGAGCGCGTCATCATTCGCTCCAGCTTCGCGTCGCGACTGCCGGAAGTGGTGGCGGACCTGCGCAGCGTGCGCCAGATTGCCCTCAACATCCTGTCGAACGCCATCCGTTATACCCAGGCCGGCGGCCAGGTGATCGTCTCGACCGCCTATGAGACCTCGGGCGATGTCGTCATGCGCGTGCGCGACACCGGCATCGGTATGAGCCAAGCCGAGATCGAGCAGGCGTTGAAGCCGTTCAAACAGATCAATGCATTGAAACGGGGGCGCGGCGACGGCACCGGTCTCGGCCTGCCGTTGACCAAGGCGATGGTTGAAGCGAACCGCGCCCGTTTTATCATCACCTCGACGCCCGGCGAAGGAACCCTGGTCGAGATCGCGTTCCCGTCGACGCGCGTGCTTGCGGAATAGGCAAGCTCCCGTCCATCCAGCCGCCTGGAAAAGAAAAGGCGCCCAACAGGACGCCTTGAAAGATGGGATTTGCTGTCACAACGGGGGCTTGAGCGAATTCAGATCCTCCGGGGGCTGAGGAACGGGATTTCTCCCTCAAGTTACGTGCGACTATCGACGCCGGGCCTTAACAAGTCCTTACCAGGTCCCGAAAAAATTTACGAATGTGTACCACTCGTGAAATCTAGGTAAATTCGCGCGGCAGATTTGATTAACCATGCCGGGCGGGCGGTCACTCGGCCAATTGCGGCAGGTTTCTGAACAGCTCGAGCGCCTCGGGATTGGCGAGCGCCTCTTTGTTCTTGATGGCGCGGCCATGCACGACGTCGCGCACCGCAAGCTCGGTGATCTTGCCCGATTTGGTGCGAGGAATGTCTGACACGGCGATGATCCTGGCCGGCACGTGGCGCGGGCTGGCGCCGGCGCGGATTTTCGCCCGGATGCGCTTCTCCAGATCCTCGTCGAGCTGAACGCCGGCGGCCAGCCGCACGAACAGCACCACGCGCACGTCATTGTCGAAATCCTGGCCGATACAGAGCGCCTCCAGGATTTCCGGCATCTGCTCGACCTGATTGTAGATCTCCGCCGTACCAATGCGCACACCACCCGGATTGAGCGTCGCGTCGGAGCGGCCATGGATGATCATGCCGCCATGAGCGGTCCACTCGGCGAAGTCGCCATGGCACCAGACATTGTCGAAACGCTCGAAATAGGCAGCCCGGTATTTCTTGCCCTCGGGGTCGTTCCAGAAGCCGATCGGCATTGCCGGGAACGCCTTGGTGCAGACCAGTTCGCCTTTCTCCTGCCTGACCGGCTTGCCGTCGTCGTCCCAGACGTCGACAGCAAGGCCGAGGCCTGGTCCCTGGATCTCGCCGGTCCATACCGGTTCAGTCGGGACGCCGAGGACGAAGCAGGAAACGATGTCGGTGCCGCCGGAGACCGATGCCAGATGCACGTTCTTCTTGATCCCGTCGTAGACGAAGCGGAAATCCTCGGGCGACAGCGGCGAGCCCGTCGAGGAGATGGCGCGCACGGTTGACAGATCATGGCTTTGGATCGGCTTGAGGCCGGCCTTGCGTACCGAATCGATGAATTTCGCCGAGGTGCCGAAGAAGGTCATCTTCTCGGCGTCGGCGAAGTCGAACAGCGCATTGCCGTTGGGGTAGAAGGGCGAGCCGTCATAGAGCAGCAGCGTCGCGCCCGAAGCGAGGCCCGACACCAGCCAGTTCCACATCATCCAGCCGCAGGTGGTGAAGTAGAAGAAGCGGTCGCCGTCGAGCAGGCCTGCGTGCAGGCGATGTTCCTTGAGGTGCTGGATCAGCGTTCCGCCGGCCGAATGGACGATGCATTTGGGAATACCGGTCGTTCCGGACGAGAACAGGATGTAGAGCGGATGCGCGAACGGCAGCCGCTCGAAGGTGACCTGCCTGACCGCGAAGGGCGACAGCGCCTCTTCCATCGCCACGGCCTTTTCGATCGTATCAGCGACATCGGCCGAGGTGCCGAGATAGTCAACGACCACCACCTTGCGGACAGTGCCCAGCTTTGCGGCCACCGCGGCGATCTTGTCGGCGACCTCGATCGCCTTGCCGTTGTACCAGTAACCATCGGGGACGATGAAGACGACGGGTTCGATCTGCCCGAACCGGTCGAGAACGCCCTGCTCGCCGAAATCCGGTGAGCAGGACGACCACACCGCGCCGATAGAGGCGGTCGCGAGCATGGCGGCGACCGTTTCCGGCATGTTGGGCATCATCGCAGCGATACGATCGCCCTTCTTGACCTTGAGCGACAGGAAGAGCTGCTGGAAGCACGAGGTGAGCGCATGCAATTCGTTCCAGGACAGCCGGCGCTCGACCTTGTCCTCGCCGCGAAACACGATCGCCTCTCCTGCTCCGGTCTTCTTCAGGAGGTTCTCGGCGAAATTCACCATCGCGTCGGGAAAGAAGGCCGCTCCCGGCATCTTCTCGCCAGCGACGAGCACACGCTCACTTTCGGCGCTGCCCTTGTCGCCGACGATGCCGCAAAAATCCCAGACCAGGCTCCAGAACGCTTCGCGGTCCGCCACCGACCAACGGTGAAGGTCGGCATAGGAAGTCACGGATATGCCGCTTTTTGCAGCGGCGGCCTTCATGAAGGCGGTCAGCGGCGCAGCGTCAATCTGGTCCTGCGTCGGGGTCCAGAGTGGTACTTCGGCAGCCATGATGGGTCCTCCCAGGATCGCCACCGCTTATGCATATTGCGCCGCAGCAGAGCAAGATTTTGTTCGGCCGAGGCGTCCAGATGTGCGCAAATGCCATCGCCGGGCCATAAAGACTTGAAATGCCTCGACCCTAAGTCGTAGTGACGACTAGAAGTCGTAGTGACGACTGGAAGTCGTGGTGACGACCGGGTTTACACCCGCCGGACGATTTTTGTCGGAACGAAAGCATACGGGGCGATATGCCATCATCTTTGATCCGACGCGGAACATGGGCGATCGGCGCTGCCGTGATCGTCATCGCGCTGGTGGTCGCCGCCCTGCCGCTGATCGCTTCGACGCGTATCGTGCGCGATCGTATCGCCTGGGAATTGAGTGCCTGGAGCGGTTTCCGGGTTGCCATCGAAGGCTCGCCGCGCATCGAGGTCTGGCCGAACTTCCGGGCGATCCTGACGGATGTGACGCTTTCGAAGTGGACCGACGTCGACGCACCGCCGGTCGTCGAGGCCGAACGGGTCGAGGTCGACCTCTCGGCCATGGCGGCGCTGCGCGGCGACGTGGTGTTTTCCACGGCGCGGCTGGTGCGGCCGACGATCAGGGTCCAGCGCACGGCGAGCGGCCTGTTCCTGCCCACCGCTCCGACCGGCGGCCGCATCGCACGCGCCATCGACGTGGCGCGCGGCGTGGTCGGTGCGGACCCCGCCAAACCCGATCTTGACAAGCTACCGGCCGACACTTTCGGCACGGTGGAGTTCAGGGACGGCCGCATGGTGGCGTCCGTCAACGGCAAGGACGAAGAGGTGCTGAGTAGCCTGAGCGGCCAGGCGACATGGGCGGCGATGAACAGCAATGCGACGCTCTCGGCGACCGGCATCTGGCGCGGCGAAAGCGTCGCCGTGGATGCCGCATCGCCGAAGCCGCTGGTGTTGTTTGCCGGCGGCATGGCGCCGCTCACCCTGTCGTTCAAGGCGGCGCCCGCCACCTTCTCCTTCGACGGCACGGCCAGCATGTCCGAAAACGCCTATTTCGACGGCCAGGCCAAGTTTTCAGCGCCCTCGCTGCGGCGTGTGCTTGAATGGTCGCAGGCCGATATCGCGCCGGGCGCCGCGATCGGCTCCGTCAGCATCTCGAGCAAGGTGACCGCGACGGCCGGGCGCGTCAAATTCGAGAACACCGCACTCTCCCTCGACAATAACCCAGGCATGGGTGCGCTGGACCTGTCGCTTGGCGACGCACAGCCGGTGATCTCCGGCACGCTCGCCTTCGACACGCTCGATCTGAGGTCGTTCCTGTCCGCCTTCACGCCGCTCGGGCCGGCAAGCGGGGCAGGTCCGAGCGAAGTCGACACGAATTTCGCCGACCGGGTCAATCTCGACCTCAGGCTGTCGGCGGCGCACGCCACGGCCGGCTCCATCCAGCTTGCCGACGTCGCCGCCACGGCGCAGGTCAAGGATGGCCTGTCCGTTTTCGACATTTCCGATGCCTCGGCCTTTGGCGGCAACATACAGAGCAGCCTTCGCTTCGACCGCAAGCCCGAGGGCAGCCAGGTCGAGATCCGGCTGCTGGCTTCCGATATCGATGGCGGCGCTTTCGGCACGGCGGCCGGGATGACGCGGCTGGTGCCGGTCGGCACGGGGACCGTGTCCGTCATCCTCAAAGGGCCCGGCAGGACCTGGGACTCGATCTTTGAAACCGCCGACGGCTCGGTTTCGGCGACCTTCGGGCCAGGCGCGCTCAGCAAGTTCAACCTGCCGGCCTTTCTCAAGCATACCGAACAGGGCGGCTTCTTCGCACTTGACGACGTCTCGGACGGGACACTGCCGATCGATGGCGCCGAACTGAAGGCCACCATCTCGAAAGGCGTGGCGAGGCTGGACAAGGCCGAAGCCAATTCGGCGAAGTACAAGATCTGGCTTTCCGGCATCGCCTCCTATGCCGGACGGGGGCTGGCGCTGTCAGGCGGTGTCATCCAGCCGGACCAGGTCGCCACGCAGGCAAACGGCCAGCAAGGCCCCAAGCAATCGTCCTTCTTCGTTGGGGGGACATGGAGCACGCCGTTCATTTCGCCGATCAACCGCGGCGTGTCGGGCGAATAAGCAGCCTTTCGGCCTCGTTGTTCAAGCATGATCTCGACAAACGGAACCGTTTGTCCGCGAAAACCGGTGCCCACTTTTCGGGATCATGCTCAGCCTATTCGGGCATGATCTCGCCCGAAAACCGGTGCCCACTTTTCGGGATCATGCTCAGCCGCGTTGGGCGGCCTGCTCGTCGCGCTGGCGCTGGACCTCGCGACGCTTATTGGCAAGCGAAGCGACGATGACGCCGACCGCGACGACCGCGATCAGAATGGTGCAGGCGGCGTTGATCTCCGGCGTCACGCCGAGACGAACCTGGCTGTAGATCTTCATCGGCAGCGTGGTCGCACCCGGCCCCGAGGTGAAGCTGGCGATGACCAGGTCATCGAGCGAGAGCGTGAAGGCAAGCATCCACCCCGACACGATCGCGGGCAGGATGACGGGCAGCGTGATCTGGAAGAATGTCTTGACCGGCGGCGCGCCGAGATCCATCGCCGCCTCCTCGAGCGAGCGGTCGAAAGACACAAGGCGCGACTGCACGACGACGGCGACGAAGCACATCGTCAAGGTGGTGTGTGCGAGTGTGACGGTGAGGAAGCCCCGGTCGAGGCCGACAGCGACGAAGAGCAGCAACAGCGACAGGCCGGTGATGACTTCGGGCATGACCAAAGGCGCGAACACCATGCCGGAGAACAGCACCCTGCCCCGGAAACGCGTGTAGCGTGTCAGCGTCAGCGCCGCCAACGTGCCGAGCACGGTCGCCGCCGTAGCCGAAATGACGCCGACGCGCGCCGTCACCCAGGTGGCGTCCATGAGGCCCTGATTGTGGAACAGCGACACGTACCATTTGGTCGAAAAGCCGCCCCAGACGGTGACCAGCTTGGATTCGTTGAAGGAGAACACGATGAGCAGCACGATCGGCAGATAGAGGAAGGCGAAACCGAGCACGATCGAGGTGATGTTGAAGCGGCTCCAGCTGCTGTTCATTTGTCCTGCTCCTGCGCCTTCGCCTGGGCCTGCTGGAAGATCATGATCGGGACCGTCAGCAACAGCAGCAGGATGACCGCAACGGCTGAAGAGACCGGCCAGTCGCGATTGGCGAAGAACTCGTTCCACAACGTCTTGCCGATCATCAGCGTCTGCGAACCGCCAAGCAGATCGGGAATAACGAATTCGCCGACCGCCGGAATGAACACCAGCAGGCAGCCGGCGATGACGCCGGGCAATGACAGCGGGAACGTGATCTTCCAGAATGCACTGGTCGGCGGACAACCAAGGTCCTTGGCCGCCTCGATCAGCGAATAATCCATTTTTTCCAGCGACGAATAGAGCGGCAGCACCATGAACGGCAGGTAGGAGTAGACGATGCCGATGAAAATCGCCGTATAGGTGTTGAGGATGACCAGCGGCTGGTTGATCAGATGCAGCGACAGAAGCAACTGATTGAGCAGCCCCTCGGGCTTCAGGATGCCGATCCAGGCATAGACCCGGATCAGGAACGAGGTCCAGAACGGCAGGATGACCAGCATCAGCAAGGTCGGGCGGATCGTCGCCGGCGCGCGGGCCATGCCGTAGGCTATGGGATAGCCGACGATCAGCGTCAGCACGGTCGAGATCGCCGCGATGATCAAGCTGGTGACATAGGCGTTGAAGTAGAGCGCGTCCTGCGTCAGCCAGGCATAGTTGTCGAAGTTGAGATCGCGAAAGCCCGCGAAGAAGCCGGAGACGCCATCGCTGAAATCAAGCACCGGCGTATAGGGCGGCATGGCGATCGCCGTCTGCGACAACGAGATCTTGAAGACGATGATGAAGGGGACGAGGAAGAAGAACAGCAGCCAGAGATAGGGAATGAAGATGACGAGACGGTTGACGAAGCCGGCGCCCAGCCGCGCCAGCAACGGTTTTGCCGCGGCCGGTAGGGCGGCGTCGGTGGCGGCGATGTCGGACATGTCAGCCCCCTACCGCGTCAGTACGACGCCGGCATCCGGCCGAAAAGAGACCCAGGCGCGGTCGTTCCAGGTCAGCGGGTCCTCGGTGATGCGCGCCGCGTTCAAGGCGCTTGCCCGCACGAGTTGCCCGTCGTCCAGCCGGACGTGATAGACGGTCATGTCGCCGAGATAGGCGATGTCGTAAACCTCGCCCTCCAGCGCATTGACGCCATCGGCCGGCTTCTTGGACGACACCTTGATCTTCTCCGGCCTGATCGCGAAGACGATATCGGCGCCCGCGGCGGCGGCATTGCCGGCATTCTCGACGAGGATCTGGGCGCCGGTCGCTCCGGTGATGCGCGCCGTCTTGTCCGTCCGTTCGGCAACCTTGCCCTCGAACATGTTCACGTTGCCGACGAAATGCGCGACGAAGCGCGACGCCGGGGCCTCGTAGACTTCCGCCGGCGTCGCGACCTGCATGACCTCGCCCTTGTCCATGATGGCGATACGGTCGGCCATGGTCATGGCCTCTTCCTGGTCGTGGGTGACAACGACGAAGGTGAGGCCGAGTTCCTGCTGAAGGTCCATCAGTTCGAACTGCGTCTCCTCGCGCAGCTTCTTGTCGAGCGCGCCGAGCGGCTCGTCGAGCAGCAGCACCTTCGGCCGCTTGGCGACCGAACGGGCGAGCGCGACACGTTGGCGCTGGCCGCCGGAGAGCTGGTGCGGCTTGCGCTTGGCGAACTGCTCGAGCTTGACCAGCTTGAGCATCTCGGCGACGCGCCTTTCGACGTCTGGCTTGGCCATCCCTTCCTGCTTGAGGCCGAAGGCGATGTTGTTCTCCACAGTCATATGCGGAAACAGGGCATAGGACTGGAACATCATGTTGACCGGCCGGCGATAAGGCGGGATGCCGCGCAGATCCTGGCCGTCGAGCAGGATGCGGCCGGCCGTCGGCTCCTCGAAGCCGGCGAGCATCCTGAGCAGCGTCGATTTTCCGCAACCGGAGGCGCCGAGTAGGGCGAAGAACTCACGCTCGAATATGGTCAGCGAGAGGTTGTTGACGGCGGTGAAGTCGCCGAACTTCTTGGAGACATTGTCGAACTGGATGTATGGCTTGGCGTTCGGATCGTTCCAAGGCGCGAAATCCCTGCGGATGCTGCCAAGCGATTTCATGTGCCCACTCCGTCCTGCTGCTTTGCCCCATCGAAAAGAAGGAGACCCGGCAGGGTGACTGCCGGGCCTCCTCGGACTGACTACTGACCGGTGACGATTTTGGTCCAGGTGCGCGTGATGACGCGCTGGGTCTTGGGATCGTAGGGCGAGATCGTAAAGAGCTTCTGCAAGGTCGCGGCGTCCGGGTAGACAGCGGGATCCTCCAGAAGCGCCTTGTCGACGAATTGCTGGGAAGCCTTGTTGCCGTTGGCATAGAGCACGGCGTTCGACGATTTGGCGATCACCTCCGGCTTCATCATATAGTTCAGGAACTCATGCGCCTCGGCGACATGCGGCGCATCGGCAGGGATAGCCATCTGGTCGAACCACATTTCGGCGCCTTCCTTCGGCACGGCGTAGCCGATCTCGACGCCCTGCTTGGCCTCCTCGGCGCGGTTGCGCGCCTGGAACACGTCGCCCGACCAGCCAACCGCCAGGCAGATATCGCCATTGGCCAGAGCGTTGATGTATTCGGAGGAATGGAACTTCCTGATGTAGGGCCTGATCTTCATCATCAATTCCTCGGCCTTGGCAAAATCGTCCGGCGACGTGGTCTCAGGATTGATGCCGAGATATTTGAAGGCGGTCGGGAAGATGTCGGTCGGCGAATCCAGGACATAGACGCCGCAATCCTTCAGCTTGGCCAGCTTTTCCGGATTGAAGAACACGTCCCAGCTGTCGATCTTGTCGGTGCCGAGCGCTGCCTGCACTTTCTTGATGTTGTAGCCGAGGCCGACCGTGCCCCACATGTAATTGATTGAATATTCGTTGCCCGGATCGTATTTCGCGGTCCGTTGCGAAACCGTGTCCCACATGTTGGAGAGGTTCGGCAGTTTCGACTTGTCGAGCTTCTGGAACACGCCGGCCTGGATCTGGCGGGCAAGGAAATTGCCGCTCGGGACGACGACGTCGTAGCCGCTGCCGCCGGCAAGCAATTTGGTTTCCAGGATCTCATTGGAATCGAACGTGTCGTAGACCACCTTGATGCCGGTCTGCTTGGTGAAATCGTCGATGACCGAGGGGTCGATATAGTCCGACCAGTTGAAGACATTGACGACGCGGTCCTCGGCGTGGCCGCCGAGCGTAAAGAGCGCCAGAAATGCCGAAGTCGCCGAAAGCCAGAGCGCTTTGCGGATCATGCTATTCTCCTTTGTGAGTGTTCCATCGCCGGCGCGTCGCGGTATCCGCGCGGCCGGGCATTTGCTTCAGACTATTGAGCTTTCCAGGAGGCGACAAGCGCCAATTGCCGCGCCGCCGGCTGTCGCAAGCGATGCTCGCGCGCCACTGTCCTGGGCTGGAAGGAGTCGCCGCATCGTCAGAAGCTTTCGCCGCCGCGCAGGCAGAAATACTGGGATGTGATCCGGTCTCGATCGGGTCGCCGGGGAGACTTGGCAAGATAAGCCTGTCTTGTTGTTGCCGTGGTCCCAGCCTGCCCGCGCGGCAGCGAACTTGTCAATGGCAAAGCTAGGGCGCCGCATCAATTCGGCGACGGCACGCCGGTGACCCCTGCCCGTACCGGCCGCGTCTGTCGCTTGAACTCCAGTCCGATATGGACGAGCAGCGCCGTGACCACCACCGCGCCGCCGACGATGGTGCGGCCCGACGGCACCTCGGAGTGGATCAGCCACACCCATATCGGCCCGAGGATCGGCTCGAACGTACCCAACAGCGCGGCGACGGCGGCCGGGATCAGCCTCGCGCCGGTGGCGAAGAAAGCGAGGCCAAGGCCCAGATTAACCACCCCGAACACGAAGAGAAAACCCATGTCGATGCCCGATACGGCGAAGGTCGAAGCCTGCGAGGCGGCAAAACCCGCCGCCAGGATCGTGCCGAGGCAGGTCGCCGGCGTCATGCGCACGCTGGAGAAGCGCCGGGTGATGACCGTGGCGATCGAGAACATGACGGCGATCAGCAGCGCCAGCCCGTCGCCCATGGGCGAAACGGCGCCATCGAGCGATTCCGACACCATGATGGCGACACCGGCGATGACGGCGGCAATCGCCAGCCAGGTCGCGACCGCCACTCTTTCGCGAAAGAGCGCCCAGGCAAACAGCGCCGCAAGCAGCGGCACGCCGGCCTGCATCAACAGGATGTTGGCGACGGTGGTGTAGGCAAGCGCCACGACAAAAGAGGTCGACGCGGTGGCGAAGCAGAAGCCCACGGCAAGGCCAGGCAGGCCCATGCCGCGAAACGAGCTCAGCATGCCGCGCCAGCCGTCACGCCAGACCATGAAGCAGAGCAGGAAGGCGGCCGCCCACACGGAACGCCAGAACACCACCGTCCAGCTGTCGCCGGCGGTGATGAAGCGGGCGATCGTGCCGCCGAAACTCCACATCAATGCCGACAGGAACACGAGCAGGAAGCCGATGCGCTCCTCCCGCTGCGGGACGGTCGATGAACGAGCGATCGGCGATGATGCTGTGTCGGTCATGGGTACGACTGTCGAGGTTTTGAGAACGGCACAATGCGCAGGGGACGACAAAAACGTACCTTATTCGCGTAACGCAAAGGCGCGGGTCCGGCGTGATCCAGAGACCGGCGGCGATTGTGGCAAGTCCGCCTTGCGAAGCGTCACTGGAAATCGAAGGCGCTCAGGCCTGTCACCATCTCGTCGAGGCCAAGCGGGCGCGTCACCGGCGGCTCGGCGCGCGTCAGGCAGCCGACGCGCTCGCAAAGCCGGCAGGCGGGCCCGACCGGCGTCGCCGCTACCGCGCCAGCTCCGCCTTTTCCGGCCGTCGGGCCGGGAAGTGCCGCACCGTAGACGATGTCGTCGCGAAAGCCGATGTCGCACCCCAGCAGCAGCGCAGTACGGCGCGGCCGCTCGGAGAACGCGCCTTGCGGCCCCTCCAGCGTGCGGGCGATGCAGAGGAACTCGGCGCCGTCGGGCATTTCCACCGCTTCCACGAAAATCTGGCCGGGCTGGCTGAAGGCGACGTGCACGGGAAGCTTGGGACAAGCGCCACCGAAGCGGCTTTGCGGAAAGCCCAGGCTGCCGGCTTTGCGGAAGCGATTGCCGGCATTGTCGATCTCCAGCATGAAGAACGGCACGGCCGAGGCGCCTTGCCGCTGCAGCGTGGTCAGCCGGTTGGCCGCCTGCTCGAAGGAAACGCCGAAGCGCGAGCGCAGCACGTCGATATCGTAGCGGGCACGAACGGCCGCCGCGTGGAAAGCCTGGTAAGGCATCATCAGCGCATGCGCCGCGTAGCGCCCGAGTTCGAACCGGGCGAGGCGGCGGGCCTCATCTGTGGACAGTTTCAACGCCTGGATCTCGCCGGCTATCGCGACGGTCATGCGGATCAGGCATGCCTCCATCGCCGTTTCGCGTAACTGGTCGAACGGCGACAGGCGCTCGGACAGGAACAGGCGCTGCGAATGGCGATCGTAGCGGCGGCGCCAGTTCGGCATGGTGGCGACCGGCAGCACCTTGACGACGATGCCGTATTCGCGCTTCAGCCAGCCCTTCAGCGCAGCAGACAAATCATCGCCGGGATCGAGCACCGAAGTGAATGCTTCCGCCTCTTCCTCGATATGCGCAAAATGGTTCGGCCGACGCTCGAAAATCTCATGCACCTCGTCGATCGGCAGGCGGGCGCTAGAAAGCGCCGTCGCCCGCCCCTCGCGCGCAAGAAGCTCGTTGAGATCGGACAGGCGCTCGGCCTGTTCGCGATAGGCACGGAACAGTTTTATCACGGCCGCGGAGGCATTGGGCGCGGCTTCGGCAAGCTCGATCAGTTCCTGGTCTCCCGGCAATTCGCCAGCTAGCAGCGGATCGGCAAACACTTCCCTCAAGGCCGCGACAGAGCCGCCCGCTTCGCCCTGCAGCTCATGCGGATCGACCTTGTAGACGGACGCCAGCTTCAGGATCAACTGCACCGTCAGCGGCCGCTGGTTGCGCTCGATCAGGTTGAGATAGGATGGCGAGATGCCGAGGCCTTCGGCCATTGCCGTCTGGGTCAGGCCCTTGGCGTTGCGGATGCGGCGGATACGCGGCCCGGCAAATATCTTCTGGTCGGCCATAGGGCTCCTTAACAGGAATTTACATTGCCGTCGCTGCTACGCTTCCATGCGATTTTTACAATAATTACAAATTTACCTCGCCCATCTGTCAAACACAATACAGATTTTCCCTTATTGATGGCCTGATTCTTCGATTTCCATGGTTCTTTTCGCCTCGCACTGTAAATTCAGTCACATTCGAACGCGGCGAGGAATGCCGTGGAGCCGCAAAGAAACAATCCTCCGGAGTAGAGCATGACTGATTTTTACAACCTCGTCCCCTCGGCCCCCAAGGGCCGCTTCGATGGCATCGAACGCCCCTATTCGCCGGAGGATGTGACGCGACTGCGCGGCTCGGTGCAGATCCGCCAGAGCCTGGCGGAAATGGGCGCCAACCGGCTGTGGAAGCTCATCCACGAGGAGGACTTCGTCAACGCGCTCGGCGCCATGTCCGGCAACCAGGCCATGCAGCAGGTGCGCGCCGGGCTGAAGGCGATCTACCTGTCTGGCTGGCAGGTCGCCGCCGACGCCAACACCGCCTCGGCCATGTATCCGGACCAGTCGCTCTACCCGGCCAATGCGGCGCCCGAACTCGTCAAGCGCATCAACCGCACCTTGCAGCGCGCCGACCAGATCGAGACCTCCGAAGGCAAGGGGCTTTCGGTCGATACCTGGTTCGCGCCTGTTGTCGCCGATGCCGAAGCCGGCTTCGGTGGGCCGCTCAACGCTTTCGAGATCATGAAGGCGTTCATCGAGGCAGGTGCCGCCGGCGTCCATTACGAGGATCAATTGGCGTCGGAAAAGAAGTGCGGCCATCTCGGCGGCAAGGTGCTGATCCCTACCGCGGCCCACATCCGCAACCTCAATGCCGCACGCCTGGCAGCCGACGTGATGGGCACGCCCACCCTGGTCGTGGCGCGCACGGACGCGGAAGCGGCAAAGCTGCTCACCTCCGACATCGACGAGCGCGACCAGCCCTTCGTCGACTACGACGCCGGCCGCACGGTGGAAGGCTTCTACCAGGTGAGGAACGGTATCGAGCCCTGCATCGCGCGCGCCGTCGCCTACGCTCCCCACGCCGACCTGATCTGGTGCGAAACCTCGAAGCCCGACCTGGCGCAGGCGAGGAGATTTGCCGAGGGCGTGCACAGGCATCACCCCGGCAAGCTGCTGGCCTATAATTGCTCGCCTTCGTTCAACTGGAAGAAGAACCTCGACGACGCCACGATCGCCAGGTTCCAGAAAGAGCTCGGCGCCATGGGCTACAAGTTCCAGTTCATCACGCTGGCCGGTTTCCACCAGCTCAATTACGGCATGTTCGAACTCGCCCGCGGCTACAAGGAGCGGCAGATGGCAGCCTATTCCGAGTTGCAGGAAGCCGAGTTCGCGGCGGAGGCCAACGGCTACACCGCGACCAAGCACCAGCGCGAGGTCGGCACCGGCTATTTCGATGCCGTGTCGATGGCGATCACCGGCGGACGGTCATCGACCACGGCCATGCATGAATCGACCGAGCACGCCCAGTTCAAACCGGCTGCGGAATAGCAAACCAGGGATCTCGGCAAACGCCCAAGGGCATACAGCAAGGAGAAGACCAATGGCATCGATAAGCCGCGTCAAGGAACGGGCCGAAGAGCAGTCGACCACGATGAGCATCGACCAGCAAGCGACGATCCGCATGCTGGCCAACGATCTGCACCGGCTCAACCAGTCGGTGATGAAGGCGGTGGAAGCCGGCGTCTCGGTCGAGCTGGTGCGCTCGGCACGACACCATGGCGGCGACGGCAATTGGGGGGACCTGTTGATCCCGGTCATCGTCACGCAGCAAAGCCATGGCTGATCGAAGATCGCGCAGGCCCGCCTCTCACCTGCGCCGTGTATGCGCAGGTGAATTTTATTTTCATGCAACCAAGGAATGGACAGAGCAGTACAGTACTGTTGCTTGGATTGACTGCTGTGGGAATGCTTTCCCCAGCTTTTTATTTCGGCTTGACAGGGACCGCGATCTCACGCCAATTGTCGCCTGATTTCAACTCTGCATTGAAATGGGACGAGTTTCTTGGCTGACTTGGGTGCCCAGTGAAGCGTGACGACGAAAGCGCGAGACATCCGAATCTGGTGAGCCGGGATTCAGCCACGGAGACGATCCGTCAGACCTCGCAGGTGCTCGTTGTCGGCAAGTCGCCGATCAATCGGGTGGTGATTTCCAAGATCGTCGAGCGGTCCGGGCTCAAGCCGATCTCGGAATCACCCGACATGGCGGCGAAGACCTTGCGCTTGCTGGCCCTGGCCGTGATTGTCCTGGACGGCGGCGCCGATAACAGGGACTGCGACACTCTGATGCCCGGCATCGAGATGTTGCGGCGGGCTTCGGGTAAATCGCTCCCTCCGGTGGTACTGCTTTCAACCAAGAACGGCACGCCGGAGAGCCTTGGCCTTTCAAACGTCGTCGACGCGGTGGTGGCCAAACCGATTACGCCCGAGCGATTGCAGCCGGTGATTGATCGGCTGGTCAACCGCTGAGAGCGGCAAGCAAGCCCTATCCGGCGAGGCTTTCGATCAGTTCGGGTAGTTGTCCGAGATCGGAGATCTGCCGGAAGCGCGGTTCGGCAATGGGCGCTTCGACATGTTCAAGCACCCAGGTCAATTCATGCGGCACATGAACGCCCCAGCCGCCGGCCTCGATGGCCGGCACCACATCGGACTTCAGCGAATTGCCGACCATCATGCTCCTGGCCGGGCCGTCGCCATGGCGACTGAAAACGCGCGCATAAGTAGCCGCGTTCTTGTCGCTGACGATCTCGATCGCGTCGAACAGATCGCCGAGGCCGGACCCGGCCAGCTTGCGTTCCTGGTCGAACAAATCACCCTTGGTGATCAGCACGAGGCGATAGGCGCCGGCGAGCCGTTCCACGGTCTCGCGCGCATGCGGCAAGACCTCGATCGGGTGGCTCAGCATCTCGCGGCCGGCGCCGAGGATCTCCGATATGACCGAAGCCGGGACGCGGGCTTGCGTGACCTCGATCGCCGTCTCGATCATCGACAGCGTGAAGCCCTTGATGCCGAAACCGTAGACGGCAAGATTGCGTCTCTCCGCCTCCAGCAGCCGTGCCGAGATATGTTCCTCTTCGCCGTGATCGGCAAGCATGGCGGCAAAGCGCTTCTCGGTTATGCGGAAGAACTGTTCGTTCTGCCACAGCGTATCGTCGGCATCGAAGCCTATGGTGGTCAGTTCGCCGGTCTTCTGCATCGACGCCTTCTCGTATGTGAACGAGGCTGAACCTAATCGCGCAGCCGCGATTTTCAACCGCAACGGCCAATGCCGGCTGCTCCCCTTCCCTTCGGTCGCCGGGCACAGCTATACTCCTAAATCCGCAACCCAATCTGGTGAATGATGCCGCCTGCAAAAAAGGAAGTCCGTCCGTCGAGCCGCGGAGGGCGCGCCCGCACGCCTGCCTTCGTGAAAAACCTGCGTGGTGTGAAGAACTGGAAGGAAGTCAGCGAATGGCTGGAATGGCGCGGCATCGAAGACATCGAATGCATTACACCTGACCAGGCCGGCGTTGCCCGCGGCAAGATGATGCCGTCAAAGAAATTCACCTCCAACACCTCGCTGGCGCTGCCTTCAGCCGTATTCATGACCACCATCTCAGGCGGCTATCCCGAAGACGGCAACGGCTTCCATTATCCGGAGGACGACGGCGACCTCAAGCTCATGCCGGACCTGTCGACGCTGACGGTGGTGCCTTGGGAGGAAGACCCGACGGCGGCCGTCATCTGCGACCTCGTCCACCAGGACGGCCGTTCGGTGGAATTCACGCCGCGCAACGTCTTGAAGCGTGTTCTGGCCGCCTATGACAGGCGCGGGCTGAAACCGGTGGTGGCGCCCGAGATCGAATTCTATCTGGTGCGCAAAAACCCGGATCCGGATTACCCGCTGACGCCGCCCGTCGGCCGTTCGGGGCGGGCGATCGGCGGCGGCGCCGGTTATTCGATCGCCGGCGTCAACGAGTTCGACGAGCTGATCGACGACATCTATCATTTTTCCGAAAGCCAGGGCCTGGAGATCGACACGCTCATCCATGAAGAGGGCGCCGGCCAGCTCGAGATCAATTTGCGCCACGGCGATCCCGTCGAACTCGCCGACCAGGTGTTCATGTTCAAGCGCACTATTCGCGAGGCGGCGCTGAAACACGAAATCTACGCCACCTTCATGGCCAAGCCGATCCAGGGTCAGCCGGGCTCCGCCATGCACATCCATCAGTCGATCATCGACAAGAAGACGGGCAAGAACATCTTCTCGGCCGAGGACGGCTCGGAAACCGAGGACTTCTTCCATTTCATCGGGGGCATGCAGAAGCATGTGCCGAACGCGCTGGTCATGTTTGCGCCCTACGTCAATTCCTACCGCCGGCTGACGCAGTCCGCCTCGGCTCCGGTCAACAACAAATGGGGCTACGATAATCGCACAACGGCATTCCGCGTGCCGCGCTCGGATCCGGCGGCGCGCCGCGTCGAAAACCGCATCCCCTCCTCCGACGCCAATCCCTATCTGGCAATGGCCGCTTCGCTCGCCTGCGGGCTGATCGGCATCACCAACAAGATCAAGGCCGAACCTCCGGTGCTGACCACCGCCAATGCCGACGAGATCGACCTGCCGCGCAGCCTGCTCGAAGCCGTCGACCTGTTCGAGGGCGACGAGGAACTCTGCGCGCTTTTGGGCAAGTCCTTCGCCGCGACCTATGCGGCGATCAAGCGGGCGGAATTCGAGACGTTCATGGAAGTGATCAGTCCTTGGGAGAGGGAGTATTTGTTGCTGAATGTGTAGGGGAGTAGGGGAGTAGGGGAGTAGGGG